>NZ_QTNG01000007.1:0-128250 GCF_003603525.1 Acidaminococcus sp. AM33-14BH
AGGACACGCATCTGGACGGTCACTTTAGCGCCCCAAAATAAATTATAGAACCAAAAAAAACGTCACCACAAACGGACGTTTGCAGTGACGCTTCAGGTTCAGGTACGAAATTATTTGCGAAGACCCAGTCTTTCAACGATGGAGCGGTATCTTTCGATATCCTTCTTCATGAGGTAATTCAGAAGACCGCGGCGCTGACCAACCATTTTCAGAAGACCACGACGGGAATGATGGTCTTTCTTGTTGTTCTTCAGGTGTTCTGTCAGATAGCTGATGCGTTCAGAAAGAATGGCAATCTGGACTTCCGGGGATCCCGTGTCAGCTTCGTTGATGCGGTAGGTTTCGATCAGTTCTTTTTTTCTTGCAGGTGTCAACATAATAAATTCCTCCTCAATACAGATCATGCCGATAACTGCAGCCAGCGTCGGAGATCGCATGGCAGCGTCATGGCTCGCCCTTGTGGGCACGTTGGTAGTATATCATAGTTTAGAAGCCGCCGCAACTAAAATCCATGAGCAGCGTCGCTTTTTTATCCTTTTCCATTTGCCGGATCAGCTGTTCTGCCGAGGAAAAACGGATTTCATCACGAATTTTTTCCATCAGCTTCACGGTGATGGTCTCACCATAAAGATTGCGGTCAAAGCCGAACAGATGGGCTTCCAACCGGATGTCCTCCGTGTCGAAGGTGGGATTGTTGCCCACATTGAGCATGGCTTTGTACCATGCGCCTTTGGCCTTGACAAGACCAGCATAGACACCATATTGGGGAATGGCAATCTTTGCATTCATAAGGCTGATATTAGCCGTGGGGAACCCCAGGGTACGGCCCCGTTTATCCCCATGGACGACGGTTCCATGGATTACGTAGGGCCGTCCCAACATGAAATTGGCTTTATGGATCTGTCCTTCCCCAATGGCCCGTCTGATCTGCGTACTGGAAATCACGCAGCCATCCAAGGTCAAAAGAGGACTGGTCAAGAGGGTGAGCTCATATTTTTCATGGACTTTGTTCAAAAAGTCCACGTTCCCGGTACCGCCGGCGCCAAAGCTGAAATTGGTCCCAATCCCAACGGCCCGTACGCCCTTGTCTTCAAGGAGCGTGAGAAATCCATCTGCGGAAAGATCGGCCAATTCCCGGGTGAAGGGAATGTTACAGAGAATATCAATTCCCATTTCCTCAAGAAGGGCGATCTTATCGGGATTGGAAAGAAGCCGGGGCGGTTCCTTTTCCGGCTTCAAAAAAGCCAAGGGATGATTGCTGAAGGTAAAGACCAAGGAAGAAAGTCCATGCTCCTTCGCATAGGCCCTGGTCGTATGGATGACCTTCTGATGCCCTCTATGGAGTCCGTCAAAGGTTCCCAGTGCCGCTGCCGAGGGCGGCAGCACCGCCTGATTCAGTTCATCCAATGTTGTTATGATTTGCATGGTACGCCATCACTCCGGAATGTAGATGATTTTATGGGGACACAGCCGTCCTTGTTTAGCACGGGCAAGGCCAATGACCTCATGACCGTTGCGCTCGATGACATAAAGTTGTCCTTCTTCAATGCCGCGAACCGTCGTGGCGACCCCTTGGGCAATGCGGCGGGCTTGGATGTCATTGACCTCACGATGCGGAAAATGACGCAGCACCACATCCAATGAAAGAGCGGTCCCATAGGGGTCCTGCTGGATTTCCTCCAAGGTATGGGCGTTTTCCAAGGTGAAGTCCCCCACTTTTGTGCGTAAAAGAAAACTCATGGTTCCTTCCATGGCAAGCTTTTTAGCAATATCCTCACACAGGGTCCGGATAAAGGTTCCCTTGGAACAAGTGACTTCAAAGAGCAGGGTCTTTTTCCGATAAGTCAAAAGGGATAGATCATGGATGGTAATGGGTCGAGGCTCCCGTTCCACTACAATCCCCTGTCGGGCTAGTTTATAGAGCTTTTTGCCGCCCACACTGATTGCCGAATACATGGGGGGAACCTGCATGCCCTCCCCAACAAAGGATTGGAGGGTTTCCTTGAGTTCAGCAAGATCAAGGTCCCGAACAGGACTTTCCGCAAGGACTTTTCCCTCCAAATCTCCCGTATCGGTACGAAAGCCAAAGGTCAGCTCCGCTCGGTAGGTCTTGCGGTCATGGGCCGCATATTCCAAAAAGCGCGTTGCCTGCCCAGTAAAGACAGGCAAGACACCGGCAGCCATGGGATCAAGGGTCCCTGCATGACCGATTTTTTTCATTTGGAGGATCTTCCGCATGGCGCCGACAACATCGTGACTGGTCATCCCCGGTGGTTTCAGCACATTGAAGATGCCGTCCATGTCAGGCTCCTTGCAGGGCCTTCGAAAGGGCCTTGATCAATGATTCTTTGGCTTCGGGAAGAGGCGCTTTGATGGTACATCCCGCAGCTTTCACGTGCCCACCGCCGCCAAAGGAAAGGGCGATCTGACTGACATCGACCGAACGGGAACGCATGCTGACCCGCGTCTCATCTTCTTCCACAGCCTTGAAGACCACGGCCACTTCCACGCCTTCAATATAGCGGGGATAGTAGATGAAGCTGTCCGTAGAAATCTCCTTTTGATAAAGGTCATGATGGATTTCCAAGGTGCTGATCTTTCCACCTTCATAGAAGGTCAGCGTCGGCAGGACCTTGGCCAGCAGTTCGATGGTCTCCCTTGATTTCATCTCCAGGATATCGGAAATCTCGTCGGGATGGACGCCATAAGGCAGAAGCTCTGCGGCAGCCATCATGCACGCCGGCGTCGTATTTCCATACTTAAAGAAGCCGCAGTCCGTGACAATTGCCGTATAAAGGCAGATGGCCATATTTTTATTGATGGGAACGTGATTTTCCTTAAAGAGCCGGTAAATGACCTCACCGGTTGCCGCTGCCTTTGGGTCAAGGAGCAGGTAGTCGGCGTAATGCGTATTAGAAATATGGTGATCGATGTTGAGGATGGGAGATGACAAGGCCGCTTCATTGGCCCCCATCCGGTCCTTGGAGCTAGCATCAACCACAACAGTAAGATCCGTGGGAATGGTCTCCCCTTCCGCCACCTGATGGTACCCATCCGCACCGGGCATGAATCGATAGGTCGGGGGAATGACATCATCCACAAGAAGGTGCACCGTCTTTCCCTTTTGACGGAGTGCTTCAGCAAGGGCAAGCCCGGATCCCGTCGTATCCCCATCAGGGCCGATATGGCTGACGATGGCAATGCGGGAAGCCGTCATAATGAGATTCCACGTTTCCTGATAGCCCACGTTTTTACTCATGATGGTCTTCTTTCTCTTTGATTTCCTTCAGGATAGACTCAATATGAGCCGAGTATTCCATGGACGTATCCTTATGGAAGCTTAAATGGGGCGCCATCCGAAGTTTGATGCGTTTGGCAATTTCCGTCCGGAAATATCCCAGGCAGCTCTGAAGGCCTTTCCAGGCCTCCTCCTGCTGTTTTTCAGAGCCATAAAGGCTCACATAGATCTTGGCATAGCTGAGTTCATTTGTGACTTCAACGCCCGTAATGGTAACAAATTTTACACGCGGGTCCTTGACTTCACGCAGCAGCATATTGCTCAATTCCTGTTTGATCAGGGCCTGAAGTTTTTCAGCCCGTAATTTTGACATAGTACTTCTCCTTAGTCAGCTGCGACTTCTTCCATGATGTAGACTTCGAGCTGGTCGCCTTCCTTGATATCGCGATAGTCGGCAAGGGTGAGACCGCATTCATAGCTGGCCGCAACTTCCTTGACATCATCTTTGAAGCGGCGCAGGGAATCAAGTTCACCTTCATGGACAATGATTCCGTCGCGGACAAGGCGAATCTTGGCGTTTCTCGTAATCTTCCCGTCCTTGACATAAGCACCGGCAATAAGGTTCTTGTTGATGGGAATAACCTTACGGATTTCAACATGGCCAATGATCTTTTCCCGGAACTTCGGTGCCAGCATCCCCTTGATAGCCGCTTCAACATCATTGAGGGCATCATAGATGACGCGGTAGGTCCGGATATCGACCTGTTCGGTCTCGGCAGCTTTGCGCGCATTGGCATCAGGACGAACGTTGAAGCCAATGATGAGGGCATTGGAAGCACTGGCGAGCATGACGTCCGATTCGTTGATCGTACCGACACCGGAGTGCACAATCACAACCTTGACTTCCGTGTTCTTGATATTCGTAAGGGCCTGTTCAAGGGCCTGGATGGTTCCTTGGACATCGGCTTTGACAACGATGTTCAGGTCCTTCATTTCCCCTTCCTGGATACGGCTAAAGATATCATCAAGGGAAACCTTGGCTTTCTTCTGCTCGTCCATCTTTTGCTTATCCAGCCGTTTTTCAGCAACAACGCGCGCCGTATGTTCATCCGTTGCATCAAGGAAGTCACCGGCTTCTGGCACATCGTTGAGGCCCAGGACCTCAACCGGCGTAGAAGGGCCGGCCTTCTTTACTTTTTCACCCCGGTCGTTGACCATGGCACGGACTTTGCCATAAGTTGTTCCAGCAAGGATGGAATCACCGATATGGAGCGTCCCGCGGTCAACAAGGACCGTTGCCACCGGTCCACGGCCCTTATCCAGTTTAGCTTCAATGATGGTACCATGGGCGGGCAGGTCGGGGTTTGCTTTCAATTCGAGCATATCGGCTTCCAAGAGAATCATTTCAAGGATATCGGAAATCCCCGTCTTCTGGCGGGCCGAAACAGGAACCATGATGGTATCGCCGCCCCAAGCTTCCGGAATGAGACCGTGTTCGGACAGCTGCTGCATGACAAAGTCAGGGTTGGCCCCTTCTTTATCGATTTTGTTGATGGCAACGATAACAGGCACATTGGCGGCCTTGGCATGGTTGATGGCTTCCAGTGTCTGGGGCATGACGCCGTCGTCCGCGGCAACAACAAGGACAGCAATATCCGTGACCTGAGCCCCTCTGGCACGCATGGCCGTAAAGGCTTCATGGCCCGGCGTATCCAAAAAGACAATGGGCCTGCCTTGGCAAATAACACGGTAGGCACCGATGTGCTGCGTAATCCCGCCAGCTTCACGGGCCGTCACATTGGTCTTACGGATAGCGTCAAGAAGGGACGTCTTCCCATGGTCAACGTGACCCATGACGGTAACAACAGGGGGACGGGGCTTGCGTTTGGCCGGATCATCTTCGACTTCCGGAAGTTCCGTCGGATCCTGTTCAGGAGGCGGTTCCTTGATTTCACAGTTGAAGTCCATACCTACGAGCTCGGCCGTTTCATGGTCAATTTCCTGATTGATGGTCACCATCTTCCCTAAGAGGAAGAGCTTCTTGATGACTTCATTGACATCGCGGCACAAAAGTTTGGCAAAGTCCTTGACACTGATGCTCTCGCCTACTTCAATGCTCGTCGGACGAACGACTTCAGCCTGCTTTTTCGGTGCGGCCTGGTTGTTGTTTTTGTGTTTATGGTTTTTCATCATATGATCTGCACTGCGTAAGGGGCGTGTATCGCGGCTTGCGTACGATCCCTTGATTTTTTCCTTTTTCTCCTTATGTCCGAAGTTCTGGTTTCTTTTTCCCATATCCTTTCCGGCATGGGGGCTGTTCATATTGAATCCGCTGTTTTGCGGACGGCCGCCGTTATTGCGGGGATTGTTCTGGCTGCGGCGGTTATTGCTGGTACCGCCGCGGTTATCCCGATTGTCATTATGACGGGGGCCATTCCCATTTGCTCTGCCATGGTTCTGCTGGCTGCCGCGGCTGCGATCATTATGGTCATTATGGGCAGTGCTTGCTCCATTATGCTGAGTGCGCTGACCATTTTGCTGATTCATGCGGCCGCTGTTTTGACGGTCCCGATTGTCAGGGCGACGGCTCTCCCCGCCATGACCGTTATGGTCGCCATGTTGGCTTCCCTGCTGATTGTGGCCTTCCTTGCGGCGGTCTTCCCGCTGCTGGTCTTTCTGAGCAGGCTGCGCTGGATGAACAGGAGCAGCCTTGGGAGCAACTCGTTCCTTCGGCTGGCCAGAAGATTGCTGAGGCGCCTGAACCTTTTGCGAGGCTTTGGGTCCATTTCCCTTGCGGCCCATTTCCTTGAGGACCGTTTGCCGGACCCCTTCATCGACGGAGCTCAGGTTACTCTTGACAGCAATGTTGCGGCCCTTCAGGAAAGACACGATTTCCTTGCTGTCCACATTGATTTCTTTGGCGATCTCATATATTCTAAATTTTGTCATCCGCACACCTCCAGTAAAACGACTATATCATCATTTTCATAAAGTTCTTATCTAATAACACGACAGCAGCGCGAGGGGCCTTCCCAAGGGCTTGGCCAAGCCTTGCGGCTGTAAGACGTTTGGTAAAAGGAACATGGGTCTCTTTGCAGAGAGCCACCACTTTTTCGACCGTCCGGGGTGCTGCGTCCTCGGCAAGGACAGCATAGCAACCCATTCCCTTTTTCAGGGCTTCGCTGACGGCCATATCGCCAGATGCGGTCTTTCCTGCCTTTTGGGCAAGGCCCAAAGCAAAATAGAGCTGTTCATCGGTCTTCATGATTTTTTCAGTTCCTCTAACAAGGCATCCTTGCATTCCTTGGATACAGGTATGTCAAAAGCCCGTTCCAAGCTCTTTGAAGCAAAGGCTTTTTGGATGCAGCTGGGATCATCACAGACATAGGCACCGCGGCCCGCCTTTTTTCCGGTCCGGTCAAGGACAATGTCCCCATCCGGTGTCCGAACGATGCGAATCAGATCCTTCTTGTCCTTTTTGGTGCCGCAGCCAATACAGCTCCGCTGCGGGATCTTCTTGACCTTCATGCTTCATCCCCGTTTTCTTCACCAGCTGCGGCTTCCGCACTTTCACGAGCCTGGGTCTCACTCTTGATGTCGATTTTCCAGCCAGTGAGTTTAGCTGCAAGCCGAGCATTCTGGCCTTCCTTGCCAATAGCAAGGGAAAGCTGGAAGTCAGGCACGACGACACGGCAAATCTTGTGTTCGGCATCGGCTGCTGCCGATACGACCTTCGATGGGGAAAGGGCGCTGGCGACATATTCTTCCGGATTGTCACTGTATTTGACAATGTCAATCTTTTCGCCGCCCAATTCATCAACAACGGTCTGGACACGCATTCCCTTAGGACCGACGCAGGCACCAACAGGGTCAACACTGGGATTGGTGCTGTGGACCGCAATCTTGCTGCGCATCCCCGGTTCACGGGCAACGCTGTCAATGATGACAGTTCCATCCTGGATTTCCGCCACTTCCAATTCAAAAAGACGTTTCAAAAGACCAGGATGGGTCCGTGACAGGATAATTTGCGGCCCCTTGGTCGTCTTTTTGACTTCGACCACATAACATTTGATCCGCTGATGGTATTCATAGGTTTCCCCCGGAATCTGTTCGTTGGGAAGGAGCGTTCCCTCGGCCGTGCCCAGATCGACAAAGATGTTGCGGCCCTCGATGCGCTGGATAGTTCCGGTAACAATATCGTTTTCCCGATCGGAATACTTTTCGTAGACCATCCCTCGCTCTGCTTCGCGGATGCGTTGGACAATGACTTGTTTGGCATTTTGGGCAGCAATGCGGCCAAAGTTCTTGGGCGTCACTTCTTCTTCCACAACGTCCCCCGCCTGATAGCGCGGGTTCAGCTTGAACGCTTCGTCAAGGCTGATTTCGGTCAGGGGATTTTCCACTTCCGTTACGATATTTTTCTGCGCATAGACGTGGATTTCCCCATTTTCCTTGTTCATGGAAACCCTGACATTCTGAGTGGAGCCGAAATTCTTCTTATAGGCTGTGATGAGCGCCTCTTCCACCGCACTGTACAGTACGTCCGGAGAAATATGCTTCTCCTTGGCCAGCTGCGCAATGGCTCTTACAAAATCCGCATTCACTTGTAAAATCCTCCCTTAAAAATCCAAATGTGGTCTGACAGATGAAATAAGCGACCGCTCCAGGGTCACTTTCTGTTTCTTGAAGTTTTTCACGACCAAATGGGCTTCATCGTGGCTGACGAGTTCATAGGTCTGCACCTTCTTGCCTTCAAACGGGGCATAAAAGGATACATCAATCTTTTTTCCATAGTGATCGACGTAATCACTGTCCTTTTTAAGCGGTCTGTCAATCCCGGGGGAAGAGACTTCCAGATAGTACTGTTCCTTGATGACGTCTTTTTCATCCAATACTTTTTCAAGGTCACCGCTTACAGCCGTGCAGTCATCGATATCGATACCCCCTTCTTTATCGATGTAGACCCGGAGATACCAGTCCCGTTCCCGGACATATTCCACATCGACAAGTTCTACGCCGCACGCTTCACAAATGGGAAGGGCGAGCTCGCTGACCTGTTCCACGATTTTCTTTTTGTCCATTTGGCACCTGCTTCTTTTTCATTCATGATTCCGGAGAGCACCGGATATTGGAGCAAAACATCGGTCCGCACCTTGCTGCCCCCTCCCCACTTCCAGGGAGAAGGAAAATCGACTGGGAGCATGCTCCTTTTGCTCCTTGTAAACGAAAGAGCGGGTATAAATACCCACTCTCCAAGGTTTGCCTCAGTTTTCTATCGTTCATTATAACACGTACGCCAAGGAAAGGCAAGGAACTGTGCGCTCTCTTCGGCTTCCCGCCTTATTGGTTGAGCAGATACGCGTTTAAGGCCTGGGATAACTCCATCCCCAGCGTATGAGGAGATAAGGGCGTCCAAGCGCTGTCACGGACGGTGGACTCGCTGATCATGGTGCCCTGCCGGCGGCTGTAATCCGCGCGGTACAGGTCCATATAGGTCTTGAGTCTCACATCGTAACGGGAATAAAGAAAGGTCGTGTTGCCTCCCCGGCGGACCCATTTGTTCCAGACCGTCAGTATGCCCGTCTCTTTATCATAGCTTAGGGAACGGGAATCAAAATAGACTTCATAGTGGGAGTTCATGGCAGCCAGTTCCCAGGCAGCCTCCTTGTCACTCGGCACGGTGGGAAGAGATTCTTCCTCAAGGGTTGAAAGCTTGTTTCCTTTTTGGGAGGATGTTGCCGCTTCTTCCGTAGATTCCTGCCTCATTTTATTTTTTTCTTCCGCCCGTCTCAAATACTTTTTCCAGGAAGGCTCTTCCTGTTCCGCCACAGATTTTGCTTTGGCCTTTTCCGCGATAGGATCCGCCATTTTTTGGGGCACATCCATTTTCTTTGCTGGGACGGCTGCCATTTCTTTTCTCCCCGCCACGGATTGGGCCGATGTTTCAGGCTGCACGGTCTTTTTAGGTGCAGCCTCTTCTCCGGTTGAAGTTCCAAGGGCTTCTCCAGTCAGGCCTTTTCCCGCAAGCGCTTCTCGTGCCGCTTTGCCGCGGCTCGTATAGCGTTTCCACAGAGGCTCGTTGGAAAGGACTTCTTCTGCTTTTTGACGGGCAAGAGCCGCTTCTTTATCTTTTTCTTCCTTAGCAGCCGCTTCCTCGGCAGCTCTTTGTTTGGCCCTGGTTGTATATTTCCGCCACTGGGCACTTTCCGCGGCGCTTACCGCTGCCGAAAAGGGCATGGCTGCAATCGCGCCGAGGACCAGGACGGTGATGATTTGCTTTTTCATGGCTAAATTTCCTTTCCCCCAAAAACTTATTTTAATCTTTTTATTTTACCATATTTTAAGCGCTCCGTCAGGCCAATTTATCCTCAAGGCAGCATAAGGAAAAGCGCGGCGCTTTCCTTTCCTCCAGCTATTTTGTAACGGTTACGGCGTGCATCTTTCGTCCATTTTTGTCATAACAGATAAACTCCAAGGCCTCATTTGAAGCCCGAAGAAGCAGATAATTCCTATCCTCCGGTTGGGGTGCCACCATCTTGTCAAGGGCATGCTGCTTCCATAGCCCCGGGTACTGCACATCACCGGCAACCCCGGTCAAAAGGTAAAGGGGCCCTGTTTCATCACGGCGGAACCCCTTGATATGCCCGCGGTCCCGGAAGGTATGGAGATGGGCCGTAAGCACGGCATCCACTTGAGCCTCGTCAAAAATGGGCATAAAAAAGCGTCCTGTATCAGAAAAACCTTCCTCCCGCGGGGTCGGTCTTGAGGCAAATCCATACTGCAGCACATCACGGTGCATAAGAACGACTTTCCATTTCTTTTTTGTTCCTGCCAGATCACGCCGCAGCCATTCCGCCTCATCCTTAAGAAGATTCGGTTCCCACGCCTTGAGTTCACTGTCCTGGGTATTGAGGACCGTAAAATGGACCTCCCCGACATCAAAGGAATAAAATTCCCCGGCATAGCGGGCATCGCCTGCAGGCAGCTGAAAAAGCTGGAGATAAGCCAGAGGTCGGCGCACTTTCCAATCAAGGGTATAGGTCTCATGATTGCCGAGGAGGGGAGCCACGGGGATCCGTTCAATCACGCCTTGAAGGGCATCAAACCAGGCATCCCACTGGTAGGCATGCTCCCCGTTATCCACAAGGTCCCCCATATTCACAAAAAAGGACACGTCAGGATGGTCTTTAAAGGCCTTTTGAGCAAGGGCCTTCCAGCCGCTGTAATCAGCGGACTGGGAATCGGGAAAGATAAGCGCCGAAAAAGAGCCCTGTGCCGGCGTTTCAAGGGGCATCCAGGGGCTGCGTTTCCGGTCGTTGCCAACGCGGTATTCATAGCTTGTACCGGGCGTAAGGCCAGTCACCATGACCGTATGGAGATGACGCGTGACTCCGTTATCAGTAAAGACGGAAGACGTGGCCGGGACAACTTGGCTTGCCTTCTCCCCTTTTTTCCGGATTTCGGCAAGCGCTCTATTGTCTTCATCCTGGGACTGCCACATCAAGGTCCGACTCGTGGAAGGATCTTGGGTCATGATCTGCCGGATTTCATAAGCATCAGCACGGCTTGTCAGATCATAGCGATGGAGAAGGGAACGAATCTTATTTTCGACTTGGAAGCGAGGTTCTGCCAGCTGAGGCAATGTGAAGCATATCACCAAGGCAGTTATGAGAAACATGACGGCCGTCAGTACGTATTTTCTTCTTTTCATGGGGAAAAACCTTGTCCTTTCGTTTTACTGGCTCCTATCATACTGTAAAATCAGGCGGAAGAAAACTATTTCTTATGCATGACGGTCCATACCTCATAAGCATAAAAAAGAAAGGGCCCACCGAAGCGGTACCCTTTCGATATATGGATATATGGATTAAGCTTTTGCATTGCGGGCTCTTTGACGGGCGCGTTCCAAACGGGAAAGGATCTTCTTTCTCATCCTAATGCTCTTAGGCGTCACTTCCACCGTTTCATCTTCGTTGATATGTTCCAAAGCGCCTTCCAAAGAGAAGGTTTGCGGCGGAATGAGCCGGACGGCATCATCACTGCCAGCGGCACGCATGTTGGAAACATGCTTCTTCTTGCAGGGATTGACATCCATATCATCCTCACGGCTGTTTTCCCCAACAATCTGGCCTTCATAGACCTGTTCACCCGGATTGATATACATAGTGCCGCGAGCCTGGCACTTATCAATGCCATAAGCGGTCGTTTCACCAGCTTCAAAAGCAACAAGGCTGCCGCGCGTACGGCCGGGGATATCCCCCTTATAGGCACCCCAACCGGCAAAGACGTGATTCATGATGCCGTTGCCTTTGGTATCGGTGAGGAACTGGCTGCGGAAGCCAATGAGGCCGCGGGCCGGAATGATGAATTCCATGCGCAGATACCCGGACATTTCCGTCATGTTCTGGAGTTCGGCCTTACGAATGCCCAGACCTTCCATGACAGGACCCATGAAGTCCTGCGGGACGTCAATGGTCAGAGCTTCCATTGGTTCCAGGAGCTTGCCGTTTTCGTCGCGGCGCATGATAACACTCGGTTTACCAACCTGCAGTTCAAACCCTTCACGGCGCATGGCTTCGATCAGGACGGACAGATGGAGTTCACCACGGCCGGAAACCTTGAAGGTATCTGGGGAATCCGTATCCTCAACACGCATGGACACGTTTGTTTCCACTTCTTTATACAGGCGTTCACGAATATGGCGGCTTGTGATGAAATCCCCTTCCTGACCGGCAAAAGGACTGTCGTTGACCGAAAAGGTCATGGACAGGGTCGGTTCGTCAACTTTGATGCCAGCGAGCTGTTCCGGATTTTCCGAATCAGCAATGGTATCGCCGATTTCAACATCCTGCAGCCCTATGAGAGCAATGATTTCCCCGGCTTTGGCTTCCTGGGTCTCGACCCGTTTCAGGCCTTCATAGGTATACAGACGGCCAATTTTTTCATTGGTCCGCTGATCGTCGTGCATAAGACAGATCATCTGGCCATTCTTGATGGTCCCGCGGACAATACGGCCGACAACGATGCGGCCGACATAGTCATCATAGTCGAGGGTATTGGCAAGCATCTGGAGCGGGCCGTCCACATCAACATCAGGAGCCGGGATGGTGTCCATGATGACCTTAAAGAGCGGATCGAGGTTATCACTGTCATCATCCATGGAAAGTTTCGCAATGCCCTTCTTGGCAGAGCAATAGACAACAGGGAAATCAAGCTGATCATCGGAGGCATTCAGTTCAATGAAAAGGTCAAGGACCTCATCAACAACTTCATCCACGCGCTGATCCGGACGGTCGATCTTGTTGATGACGACAACTGGTTTCAGATGATGTTCCAAAGCCTTACGGAGCACGTATTTGGTCTGGGGCATCGGGCCTTCATATGCATCTACGAGCAGTAATACACCGTCTACCATGTTGAGCACACGTTCCACTTCGCCGCCGAAGTCAGCGTGGCCCGGCGTATCCAAGATATTGATCTTGGTGCCTTCATGCATGACGGACGTGTTCTTGGCAAGGATCGTAATGCCGCGTTCACGTTCCTGATCATTGGAGTCCATGACACGTTCCTGCACCTTTTCATTGGCACGGAAGACATGGCTCTGTTTCAGCATGGCATCGACCAAAGTCGTCTTACCATGGTCAACGTGAGCGATGATGGCAATGTTACGCAAATCATTTCTAATCATAAAAGCCTTATCCCCTCTACACTTGATTCAGATAGATAAATCAAGAGGATGCTTATAGAAAGCATCCTCCTTAGACTACAAAATTCGACTTAACAATTATATTCTTTTAAAGGAATACTGTCAACAGAAAATCCTTATTCCCTGATTTCCCGCCGTTCAGAAAGAGTCACGGGCAACGGAAAGAGGTAAAGGAAGCGCTTTTTAGGCGAAAAGACGGCTTACACATTTTTCATGATGTCGTCGACGTATTTCTTGATCTTCATGAGGCGTCCCTTGATATCCGGGACAAGAGCCACATTGTGGACCACTTTCTGCATGATCCGCCCCTTGTAGACCAAGTAGGTCTTTTCGAGGCTGTGCATCAGGTCGCTCAATTCCTGGACAGCCGGTTCCATCTGGACAACCTCCGTCGGGATGATATGCCACTGCGTCCCATCGATGACAGCCGTATCGCCATAATTGGGGATATAGGCAGCTGTTCCCAATTCCGTCCGAAGCGATTCAGCAAAGGTGGCTGCAGAATCGTATTCACCATGGACCACAAAGAATGCGTTGGGGCGCCGAATCATGCCCTTATAAAGGTCCATCATCTGATGTTTATCCGCATGGGCCGAAAAGCCGGTCATATTATAGATTTTGGCTCCGACGACGATTTCTTCGCCCATAATCTTGACTTTCTTGGCACCATCCACGAGCTGCCGTCCCAAACTGCCTTCTGCCTGATAGCCGGCAAATATGACGGAACTATCCTTACGCCACAGGTTGTGTTTCAAATGATGGAGCACGCGGCCCGCGTCAGCCATGCCGCTGGCAGAAATGATGATCATTGGGCTTGGCATGTCATTGATGGCCCGCGATTCTTCCGGTGTTTCCGTATAATGGACGTTGGGCATGTCGATGAGGCGTCCCCCCTGTTTTTGATAGATGGACCGTGCCTCTTCATCATACTCATCCGGATTGAAGAGCATGACCTTGGTTGCTTTAATGGCCATAGGGCTATCAACCATAATGGGAACAGTTGGAAGCTTACCGCTTGACATGAGTTTCTGGAAATAGTAGAGCATGACCTGTGTACGGCCAACGGCAAAGGCCGGAATGATGATGTTGCCGCCGCGGGAAAGGGCATCCTTGATGATTTCGAGAAGTTCTGCCTCGCGGTCTGCCGTTTCATGGACCCGGTTGCCATAAGTGGATTCCGTGATGATGAAATCCGCTCCGGAAAGCTGATGGGGATCATCAAGGATAGGCACGTTTGGCTGGCCAATATCGCCCGTATAGATGAGCTTTGTTTCCTTGCCGTTTTCGCGTACAATGACATTTACGAGGGCACTTCCTAGGATATGACCGGCAACACGGAAGCGAATGGTCACCCCGTCACAAATTTCAAAATTTTCATCATAATCGTGGCAGACAAACTGTTTTAATGCCAGATACGCGTCGTCCACGGTATAAAGGGGCGTCACGGCTTCTTTGCCTTTACGCAGTCCTTTACGGGTCTCGATCTCCGCATCCTGTTCCTGGATATGGCCGCAGTCCGGCAAGAGGATCTCGCACAGCTCCTTTGTTACATGGGTACAGTAAATGGGGCCTTTAAAGCCTTCCTTGACGAGACGGGGCAAAAGCCCGCTGTGGTCGACATGGGCATGGCTGAGTACAACCGCGTCGATTTCACCAGGGTGAAAGGCAAATGGTTTGCGATTGAGGCTGCGGATCAGTTTGGGCCCTTGGAACATGCCACAGTCAAGCAGGATTTTCTTGCTGCCCACTTCAAGCATGTGGCAGGAACCTGTTACGACCTTATCGGCACCGAGGAACCGGATCTTCATGATAGTCACCTTCCTTAGCGGAAATATTTTCTGATTATTTCCTATATTATACCATGTATATGTGACAAAAAGAGGAAAAAATTTCCCCCTTTTTTACTCAAAAAGAAAAACCCCTGCAGCAAGCCGTAGCGGCTCCTTGCAGGGGAAATCCCTCAAAAAAGTTCAATCTGATCCGTCTCAGGCAGGCCTTCAAGGACTCCCAGGTCGGCCAGGACTTCTACAGCGGTATTGCTGATCTTGGCCCGGTTCCGCAAGTCTTCCCTTGAAATGAAGGGGCCTTTGCTGCGGGCTTTTACAATATTTTCAGCGGCGACACCGCCAATTCCGCCAATGGCACCCAAGGGCGGCAAAAGACCTTTATCGGTTACAATGAATTGATGAGCATCAGAACGGTACAGGTCCACGTCTTCAAATTCAAATCCCCGGGCGAGCATTTCCACGGCCAGTTCCATATAGGTGGCCGTTTCCTTGTCGTTGACAGAAGCCTTTGTTCCCTGCTGTCCTACATTCTTGATGAAGGAACGCATGAAATTGATGCCTTTATGGACTTCCACAAAGTCAAACTTCGGGGCCCGGATCGTAAAATAGGCCGAATAAAATTCCTTTGGATGATGGACCTTACAGTAGGCAATGCGGTAAGCCGACAGGACATACGCTACGGCATGGGCTTTAGGGAAAAGATACTGCAGCGTTTTGCAGCTCTTGATATAGAATTCAGGAATATTGGCTTTCTTGAAAGCTTCTTCCTGCTCGGCCTTGAAGCCCTGTTTATGGGCTTTTCCTTTACGGGCCCATTCCATGATGCCAAAAGCCATGCTGGGCTCCATGCCTTTATTGATGAGCCAGTTCATGATATCGTCACGAGTTGAGATGGTATCTTCTGTTGGCGTCCCGTTCTTGATCAGGTCCTGAGCATTGTTGAGCCATACGTCGGTTCCGTGGGAGTACCCGGAAATACGCAGGAGGTCGGAAAAATTCTTTGGCTTAACGTCAGAAATCATCTGCCGTACAAAGCGGGTCCCACATTCCGGGACGCCGTAGGTCGCAACGTCGGTCATGATGTCTTCAGGGGACACACCAATGGATTTGGTACTAAGGAAAAGCTCCATCGTATCAGGGTCGCCTACAGGAATATTCTTGCAGTAGCCCTCCCCCAGCATGTTATCAAGCATACGGATCATGGTCGGATCATCGTGGCCGAGGATATCAAGCTTAACGATACGGTCATTGATGGAATGATAATCATAATGGGTCGTGATGGTGCCGCAGGTCGGATCGTCAGCTGGGTAGGAAACAGGCGTCAGATAATGGACGTCAAGATCGCGCGGCACAACCATGATCCCGGCCGGATGCTGACCGGTGGTCCTTTTGACACCGACAAGCTTTGGGATGAGTCCTTCGATAAAAGCCGTCCGTTTGGGTTCGTTGCGGTTTTCATAGTACTTCTTAATGTAGCCATAAGCCGTCTTATCGGCAATGGTTCCCAGCGTGCCGGCGCGGAAGACATTATCCCGACCAAAGAGGTCTTCTGTGTATTTATGGGCCCGCGGCTGGTATTCACCGGAGAAGTTCAGATCGATATCAGGAACTTTATCCCCGTGGAATCCCAGAAAGACGGCAAACGGGATATTGTGGCCATCCTTGACCATCATGGTCCCGCATTCCGGGCAAGCCTTGTCAGCAAGGTCAAAACCGGAGCCGACACTGCCATCGGTAAACCACTCCGTATGGTAGCAATGAGGACAGCGATAATGCGGCGGAAGGGGATTCACTTCCGTAATGTTCAGCATGGTTGCAACAAAAGAAGAACCTACACTGCCTCTGGACCCTACCATGTACCCGTCGTCATTGGATTTTTTGACGAGCAGGTGGGCAATGTAATACAAGACGGAAAAGCCATTGCCAATAATGGATGACAGTTCGAGTTTAAGGCGGTCCTCCACGATTTTAGGCAGTTTTGGTCCATACCATTCATGGGCCCTGCCATAACTCATGGATTCCACTTTTTCCTTCGCCCCGGGAATCATCGGGGAATAGAGCTGATCTCGGTCTGGGACAGGTTTGAACTTTTCAATCATGTCGTTGATCTTATTGGTATTTTCGACAACGACCTCATAGGCCCGTTCCTTCCCCAAATAGGAAAATTCTTCAAGCATCTCTTCCGTTGTCCGCAGATACAAGGGCGGCTGCTCCTCATCAGGATAGCCCATACCGGCCTGCAGGATGCGGCGGGCAATGGCATCCTCAGGATTGAGGAAGTGGACGTCGCAAGTGGCTACGACGAGTTTTCCCAATTCATCCCCCAAGGCGAGAATCTTTTTATTGATGGTCTGCAGGTCTTCCCAAGTATTGATTTCCGGATAACGGTCATCGCGGAGCAGGTACTGGTTGTTCCCGCAGGGCTGGATTTCAAGGTAATCATAAAAATCGGCAATTTGAAGGAGCTCTTCGTGGCTTGCTCCCGAAAGGATTGCGCGGTAGACTTCACCGGCTGCACAGGCTGAACCAATGATGATGTCGTCGCGGTACTGCTCAATGAGTCCCTTGGTCATACGGGGCCGCTTTGGTTTTCCCCCAAAATACTGCAAGTGGGAAAGGGACACAAGGCGGTATAGGTTCCGCAGGCCAGCAAAGCTTTTTGCCAGCAGGATGATGTGGTAATTTTTCTTATCTTCCTTACTGTGGCAAAGGTATCCTTCTACCCCAAAAATCAGCTTGAAGTCCTTGAACTTCACTGCCTCATCATAGGCAAAAGGATAAGCCTGGACCACACCATGGTCCGTAATGGCAAGGGCCTTGTGACCCCATTTTGCCGCCGTATCGACAAGTTCTTCAATAGGCGTCAGGCCATCCATCTTGCTCATTTTGGTATGGCAGTGAAGCTCAATCCGCTTGACTTCCGACTTGTCTTCCCGTGCTTTTTTGGGCAGGAGCATGATGCCCTTGACGATGGTCATGACCAGTTCGCTGTTTTCATAGCGGTCCACTTCCACATTGCCCTGGATAAGGACATGGGATCCCTTGGGAATCTTTTTCTGGAGAGCTTCTGCTTCCTTCTTGTTCTTGACCAAATCATTTTCTTCCTTAAAGGACCCAAACCGGATCTTGGCCAAGAGTCCATTCGTCTCATCGCGCAGCAAAATAGAGAGGATAACAGCATTGGTCCGCAGTTCCCGTTCTTCAAAGCCAACAACGTCACCTTCAACGACAACGCCGTTTTCCTCTTCGACAATTTCATCCATGGTCCGCGGTTTTTTCGTTATCTTACGGCCATAGACGACATCCTTGCCGCCGCTTTTTTGATTGCCCTGCTGCTGCAGGGCGCGCAGGGCATTTTGATAGGCCTTGCTTTGAAAGGTCATTTCCGCGGCCGCATCCATGGGTTCTTCATTCTCGTCCAGCAGTTCCGGCGGTTCTTCCGGAAGAGG
The DNA here is from genome assembly GCF_003603525.1 of Acidaminococcus sp. AM33-14BH. NCBI lineage: Bacteria > Bacillati > Bacillota > Negativicutes > Acidaminococcales > Acidaminococcaceae > Acidaminococcus > Acidaminococcus sp. AM33-14BH. The sequence continues at coordinate 18,181 of NZ_QTNG01000007.1, forward strand.
AATGGTTTCCATTTCCGGCATTTCGGGCAAAGAAAAAGCAGCGTCCACGGAATCCCTCGGTTTATCTTCCTCACAGGGAGGATAGACATCCCTCGCCTTTTCATTGATGAAGGAGACCTCCTCAACGCAGCAGGCAGCGGCAATTTTCTTTGCCACTGCCATGAGGTTCTGTTCTTCCAGAGGATTGGTTTCTACGCCATAGGAGATCTTCCACGTATTGGTCCGCTCATTGATTTCAACATAGTCAAGCGGGATTTTCCTGATACAGGCATTCTGTTCCGGAGACAGTTCCAACGTTTGCAGGAAGGAAAGGAAGTTATGTCTGTCCGGAATGATCCGATAACTCTCAGAATGCATGATGCCTCCTATTCTTCCATATTTGACAGATTCTTTATTTTTTTGACGGCTCTCAGTTGGAGGAGTCCATCAAGGATTTCATTGGCATTTTCATATTTGCTGATCTTGGCATTGACAACGATCCGTAAGGTTTGTTCTTCCGGCCGGCTTGCCATATCAAGGACGCGGGTCTTCACGTTATGACGGGAAAAGTAGTCCATGACATCCATCATACTGTCCGGATTGCTCTCACAGACGATGGCGAGCTTTACTTTCACATTGCGTCCCGAAGGAAGGACTTTTTTTTCGATTCCCCGAATGGCCATCAAGGTAATGAGGGACACGATGGTAGCCACGACCCCCAGACCAAGCATACCGCAGCCAACGGTAAGCCCAATGGCAGAAACCATCCAGACGCTGGCCGCGGTTGTAAGCCCCTTGACCGTAAGTCCCTCATGCAGGATGGTACCGGCGCCTAAGAAGCCGACACCGGTCACAACCTGGGAAGCAATCCGGGACGGGTCGCGGTTCAGAGGATGACCGTCAATGCCATAAATGGAAACAATCATCAAAAGGGCTGACCCCGTTGCCACCAGCACATGGGTCCTAAGGCCTGCCGGACGGTCTCCGGCGCTGCGCTCCAGACCAATGATCCCGCCGAGAAAAGCGGTTAGGAGAAGCCGGAGCACAAGATGCATGAACTGAGTGTCAAACATGGGTCAAACCTCCTTCACGATCAGCTTACAACGTCTTGGAAAGGATATCCTTCAAAGCGGACACGTAATCCCCGTCCAAGGGCAAATCGCACATTTCACCGGTATAGCGAACCTTGACTTCCATGGCGCCCCGCTGCAAAGTCTTGGGGCCAACCACGACGCGGACGGGATAACCGATGAGGTCGGCATCCTTGAATTTGACACCAGCCCGTTCATCACGGTCATCAAGGATGGCATCGATTCCCTGGGCATTGAGGGCCTGATAGATTTCCCCTGCCTTGGCAAAGCTTTCTTCATCCTTTACATTGACAGGCAAAACGATTACTTCATAAGGGGCGATGTTTTTGGGCATGATGGCTCCGTTTGCATCATGGTACTGTTCTATAACAGCTGCCAGGGTCCGGCCGACACCGATGCCATAGGAGCCCATGTAAAACGGCTTTTCCTTCCCTTCCGGGTCAAGGAACGTGGCATGGAGGGCTTCGGAGTATTTGGTATAGAGTTTGAAGACCTGCCCCACTTCAATGCCTCGGGCTTCTTTCAAATGCCCTTTGCAGTGAGGGCACTGGTCCCCTTCATGGGCCGTGCGGATGTCAAGGACCTTGGTATAGACAAAGTCGCGACAAGGTTCGGCGTCAACATAATGGGTATCCACTTCATTGGCACCACAGCAGACATTGTGCATATTCATGACCGTGGCGTCAATGAGGATGGTGCACTTATTAAGGTCGAGGCCAATAGGGCCCATAAAGCCCGGAACGGTTCCTGCCGCCCGGATCTGCTCGTCGGAAGCCATCATGACTTCATTGGCCCCAACCGCATTGGTGACCTTGATTTCGTTCACTTCATGGTCGCCGCGGACAAAACAAAGGATCAGACCGCCCTTATCGCTTGTCAGAGCAACGGCCTTGACGCTCTTTTCAATCGGTGCATGGAGATACTCACAGACCGCTTCAATGGTGTTGCAGCCCGGGGTACCTATGGTATGAAGCTCGCGCGGAGCTTCCTCTTGGCTGGGCAGGGCTTCACATTCGGCCTTTTCCACATCGGCTGCATAATCACACGTATCACAGTACACAATGCCAGCTTCGCCGCTTGCCGCGATTCCCATGAATTCATGGGATCCATTGCCGCCAATGGCGCCGGGGTCTGCTTCAACCGGTCGGTAGTTGAGCCCGCAGCGGTCAAAGATGCGGGCGTAGGCATCATACATCTTCTGATAGGACTCATCAAGGCCCGCTTCATCCGCATCGAAGGTATAGGCATCCTTCATGATGAATTCGCGGCTTCTCATGAGGCCAAAGCGGGGCCGCTTTTCATCACGGAACTTGCTCTGGATCTGATAAAGGCTCGTCGGCAGCTGACGGTAGGAATGGAGCTCATTCTTAACGAGGGTGGTAATCATTTCTTCATGCGTTGGGCCAAGGCAGAATTCTCGGCCGTGGCGATCCCGCACACGGAACATTTCCGCCCCATAGACATCCCAACGGCCGCTTTCCTTCCAGATTTCGGAAGGCTGTACAATCGGCATCATGATTTCCTGCGAATCGATGGCGTCCATTTCCTCCCGGATGATGCGTTCAATCTTCTTGATGCTTTTCCACGCCAGTGGAAGGTAGGTATAAAGCCCGCCAGCAATCTTACGGATATAGCCAGCACGCAGCATCAATTTGTGGCTTTCAAGGACAGCTTCTGCCGGCACTTCACGAAGGGTCGGCGCATAGAGTTTTGAAACGAGCATTATGAGTTCTTCCTTTCCTCAATGATTTTATGGATTTCAACAAACAGCTGATCGACAAGTTCATCTTCTGGGACACGGCGAAGGATCTCCCCTTTGCGGAATAAAAGACCCTCCCCTTTTCCGCCGGCAATCCCCACATCGGCTTCCCTGGCTTCACCAGGACCATTGACAGCGCATCCCATGACAGCAATGGTCAAAGGATCGCGGAGACCGGAGAGTCGTTTTTCCACTTCCAAGGCAAGCTTTTCCAAGGGAACACAGGTTCTGCCGCAAGTTGGACAGGAAACAAGGGTAGGCCCATAGGTACGGAGGCCCAAGGACTTGAGAATTTCATAGGCAGTTACGACTTCTGGGCGAGGATCCCCCGTAAGGGATACACGGACCGTATCCCCAATACCCTCAGCAAGGAGGGTACCAATGCCAACGGCAGATTTGACGATGCCCATATGATAGGTTCCCGCTTCCGTAATGCCTACATGAAGGGGGTAATCGCAGGCCGCCGCCATCTTTCGATAGGCCTCTACCGTAAGGGGTACATCATGGGCCTTCAAGGAAATGACGATATCATGAAAATCCATCTCCTCAAGGATGCGGATGTGCCGCCAAGCCGCTTCTGCCATAGCATGGGCCGTAGGATGACCGTAGGCCTCCAAAAGGTCCTTGGGAAGCGAGCCCGCATTGACACCAATGCGGATAGGAATACGACGTTCCTTGGCCTTTTTGACAACGGCCTCTACCCGGTCCCGTCCCCCAATATTGCCCGGATTGAGACGCAGGGCCGAAACTCCGGCATCAATAGCGGCAAGGGCCAAGCGATAATCAAAATGGATATCGGCAATGACGGGAATGGGGCTTTCCTTGGTAATGACGGAAAGGGCCTCTGCAGCCTCCATGGTAGGAACCGCACAGCGGATCACTTCACAGCCCAGTTCTTGCAGGTCACGGATCTGGGCAAGGGTGGCTGCCGCGTCTTCCGTCTTTGTATTGGTCATGGATTGGACTACGACGGGATGGCCGCCGCCAATGGTGACAGAACCGACCTGTACTTCCCTCGTTTTTCTTCTTTCCATATTACATCTCCTTAGCGCAGGATATCACTGATTGTTGCATAAATCGTGAGCCCCAGGATGAGAGCGACACCGACGAGCTGAACCCGTTCCTTGGCCTTAGGAGGAAGGGGATGCCGAAGGATACCCTCAACAGCGAGGATGAGGAACTGACCCCCATCAAGGGCCGGTATAGGAATGAGGTTCAAAATACCAAGGTTCAGACTCAAAAAGGCGATAAAGGTCAAAAAGGGAATCATGCCTTCCTGGGCCACACTGTCCGCCATTTGCGCCACACCAATCGGGCCTGCCACATTGACTCCCGCTTTGCCGGTAAGGATCTGACGCAGGCCATCCACCATTCCCTTCATGATACGGCCTTCCGTCAATACGGCGTAACGGACACTTTCCGAAAGACCTAGAGGCCGTTTTTCCAAAGTAGGCATGACCCCGATCAGATAGCGTCCCGCTTCCTGATCAAATTGAGGAATCAGGGTCTTTTCGAGGGTCTTCCCTCCTCGTTGGATGACAAGCGTGCTTTTCTTGCTGCCTGCTTCTTGGATCAGGGTAGACACATCCGTCCAGGCCGATAGTTTCGTTCCGTTGATGGAAATGATCCGGTCCCCCTTCATCAGTCCGGCATCGCTGGCAGGCTGATGATCCATAACGCGGCCCAAGACGGGTTCATTGACCGGGGTCTCTGTCCCATGGAAAAAGAAGATTCCGAAGAAAAGCAAAAGCGGCAGGAGAAAGTTCATGGTGACACCGGCAAGGATGACTACCATTCGGGCCCACAGGGGTTTTGTATGAAAGCCATTTTCCACGTTTTCCTCGCCGGGCTCCATGCCGGCAATACGGTTAAATCCCCCAAGCGGCAGGGCCCGCAGCGTATAGACCGTGCCCTTTTCCTCGGTTTGATAAAGTTTGGGACCAAAGCCAATGGCAAATTCATCGACCTGCATCCCGACAAGTTTAGCCGCCGCAAAATGGCCCAGTTCATGCACTGTGATGAGCACGCCAAAGACAATAAGCGCGGCAAGAAGGGTCGTCATTTAGACCTCCCCCATGGAGGGCAGAAGGGTGCGGGCCACTTCCCGCGCTTTACGATCTGCTTCCACGATTGTTTCATAGGATAATGGGGAAACAGGTTCCACTTTGCTGAGGACGGCCTCAATGAGGTCGGCCATGGCAAGAAAAGGAATCTGTCCTTTGATAAAGGCATCGTCTGCCACTTCGTTTGCCGCATTGAAAACTGTCGGCATGATGCCGCCTGCCTTACCGGCTTCAATGGCAAGGGGCAGGGCGCGGAAGACCTCTCGGTCCGGTTCAAAGAACGTCAGGGGCCCACAGGAAAGAAGGTCCAAGGTTTCAAAGTAAACGGGCCAGCGCTCTGGATAGCTGAGCGCATACTGGATGGGCAGCCGCATATCGGGCGCGCCAAGCTGGGCAATGACAGCCCCGTCTTGATATTCCACGAGGGAATGAACAATGCTCTGGGGATGGATGATGGGCACAATTTGATCATAGGAAGCCTCAAAGAGCCAATGGGCTTCGATGACCTCAAGCCCCTTATTGGCAAGGGTCGATGAATCAAGCGTAACCTTCGTTCCCATGCTCCAAGTGGGATGGTTCATACATTCCATGACGGTTACGTGCCTTAGTTCTTCCCGTTTCTTGCCACGGAAAGGACCTCCCGAAGCCGTAAGCAGGATGCGTTTCAAGGCCTTGTGGTCATTGCCTTCCAAGGATTGGAAGATGGCACTGTGCTCACTGTCGACAGGGGTCAGGCGCACGCCATTTTTTTTAACCGCGTCCATGACAAGGCTTCCGGCTGCAACAAGGGTTTCCTTATTGGCAAGGGCGATGTTCTTATGGGCTGCAATGGCGGCAAGGATTGGCTTCAAGCCTGCATAACCGACCATGGCTCCAAGAACTGTGTCCGCCTCTCCAACCGTCGCACAGGCAAGGATGCCTTCTTCACCGGAAAGGATTTCCGTAGGTCCGTCATAGCGGGCCCGCAGCCTTGCGGCAGCCTTTTCATCGCTGAGGGCGGCCACGTGCGGCCGAAATTTCCGGATCTGCGCTTCCAAAAGCGCATCGTTGGTATGGGCAGCAAGGGCTGCAACACTGAGCCTTTCAGGGCTTGCCGCCACAACCTCAAGGGTCTGGGTTCCAATGGACCCGGTCGACCCTAAGATGGATAGACCTTTCATAGCGTCTCCTTATCGATAGATGGGGATCCTTCCGTCAAAAAAGGAAGAACTCCACGAAGTAATAAGCAATTGGAATGGAAAAAATCAAGCTGTCACAGCGGTCAAGAACACCGCCATGACCGGGAAAGAAGGTGCCTGAATCCTTGATCTTACAGCAACGCTTCATAATGGATTCCACAAGATCGCCCAAAGGGGCAAAGAAACCGACCAAGAGCGCAAGGATGAGGACACGAACGCTTTGATAGCCAAGATAGGTATGCCCAATGAGATAGATAACGGCAAGGGTTCCCAAAAAACCGCAAAGAGCGCCTTCCCGAGTCTTTTTGGGGCTGACCGTCGGTGCCAGCGGCGTCTTTCCCCACATTCTGCCGCCAAAATAGGCAAACGTATCACTGGCCCAGGTTCCTACCATGACTGTCCAGAGGAGACCTTCCCCCAGAGAGCGAAGAAAGATGAAATGGGCAAAAGGAAGCCCAATATAAAGCAGGGAAAGCGTGCTCAAAGCAGTTTTTTCAAGAAACTGGCCCTCCCCATGATGAAACAGACCATCCAGCATGATCAGAAGGGAAAAAAGGATGGTCACAGGCACAAGGAGTGCATGGGATAAGGAGCTATCCAAAAAAACAAGGGAAGCTGCTGCTACAAGGAGCACAATGCCTAAAAAGGCGGCCTTTCCATAAAGGTCATAACCTGCCGCGTGAATCATATCCCGATATTCCTTATATGCTACGGCAGCAAGCAACAAAGTCCCCAGTGAAAAAAACAGACCTCCCAGTTTGATCAAAAGGAGAGCAATTGGAATGGCAATGAGTGCCGTACGGATTCGTTGTCCCATGAGTTACGCCTTCTTTGTCAGGCCGCCGAAGCGGCGGTCCCGTTTTTGATAGCTGAGGAGCGCTTCCTTGAATCGTTCCGGCGTAAAATCGGGCCAGCAGACGTCTGTCGTCCACAGTTCCGAATAAGCAATCTGCCAGAGCAGGAAATTGCTCACCCTGAGGTCACCGCCCGTGCGGATCAAAAGATCCGGAGCAGGGATGCCCCGTGTATAGAGATGGTCCTCAAATAGAGCCTTTGTTATGTCATCCGGCTGCAGCGTACCAGCCTTCACCTGCCGGGCAATCTCCGTTGCCGCGTGAAGGATTTCCGCCTGTCCGCCGTAATTGATTGCGATGGTTAAGAGAATTCCTTGATTGTCCTTTGTTTCCTGCTCGGCTTCTTCCATCTTCTTAAGGACAAGGTCGGGCAGCTCCTTGCGGGAGCCAATGAAACGCATACGGACCTGGTATTTCTTGAATTCTTCAAGCTCATTGGTGAGATATTCAACAAGGAGCTTCATGATGAAACTGACTTCCGTCACGGGGCGCTTCCAATTTTCCGTGGAAAACGCGTAGGCTGTGAGGGCCTCTATCCCGATGGAATCAGCATAGCGCACAATTTCGCGCAGCGCTTTGGCCCCATAGGTATGACCAAAGGTTCTCGGTTTTCCCTGCCGTTTGGCCCAGCGGCCATTACCGTCCATGATCATGGCAACATGGCGGGGAATCTTTTTAAGGTCCAGTTCCTCACTGGCAGGATGGGTTTGTGCCGAAGGAGTGGACGGTTCGGAGCGAAAAAGATGAGTTAACATAAGCGTTCCCCTATAAAAAAATTAGCGCAGCCTGCATCATTGCAAGCTGCGCAACGCGCCTCCTGCTTATTCAGCAGCGATAGCGCCAACCGGGCAAGCGCCGGTGCAAGCGTCGCAGTCGATGCAGCTAGCTTCATCAACCTTGTACTTGCCATTGTCTTCAGAGATAGCACCAACCGGGCAGGTACCAGCGCAGGAACCACAACCGATGCATGCATCTTGATCAATCTTGTGTGCCATTATGTGTACACCTCCCTTCAAATTGACAACCAATAATCAATGTTACTTTATGGTCAAGCGCATTGATTTGCTTCAACACGTAAGCAAAATCATCGCGCCAGACTAGCGTATCACGATGGAAGGCCGGTTCAGCCTTCACAAGCGTCACCGAAAGTCCCGCCTCTTTGGCCATCAAGACGGCTTCTGCAAGGGGACGGGCGACCAGGTCGGGAACAATCATCTCACATTCCATTAGATGGACATGACTTCCTTTTCCTTTTTCGCAAGGATGTCATCGATTTGCTTCATATACTGGTCAGTCAGTTTTTGGGAAGCATCCATAGCATCCTTGGAATCATCTTCCGTGATTTCCTTGCCTTTCAGCAGTTTCTTCACGGCATCATTGTATTCACGACGGATGTTGCGGACGGCAACACGGGCACTTTCACCCTTTTTATGAACAACCTTGACGAGTTCCTTACGTCTTTCTTCGGTTAAAATAGGCAGGCTCAGACGAATGACAGTCCCATCATTATTGGGATTCAGACCAAGGTCGCTCGTCATGATTGCCTTTTCAATTTCTTTCATCAGGCTCTTGTCCCAAGGCTGGATCACAATCATGCGGGGTTCCGGAACGGAAACATTGGCAAGCTGGTTGACAGGGGTCGCCGTTCCGTAATAATCTACTTTGACTTGATCTAGCAGGGACGGTGTTGCTCTTCCCGTGCGGATGGCAGCAAGTTCCGTATGCAGGGCCTTAAGGGCACTTGTCATCTTTCTTTCGCTGTCCGCTTTCAGTTCTTCAATCGTAGCCATCAGAGTCCTCCTACTACGGTTCCAATTTCTTCTCCCGCGGCCACCTTTGCAATGTTGCCCGGGCGGTCAATATTAAATACAACAATAGGAATATCATTATCCATGCAGAGACTGATTGCCGTGGAATCCATGACACCCAGATTCTTTTGGATGACTTCAAGGTATTCAAGATGATCGAACTTCTTGGCCTCAGGGTTCTTCTTCGGATCACTGTCATAAACCCCATCGACGCCTTTTTTAGCCATCAGGATAGCGTCGGCTTCGATTTCAGCGGCGCGCAGGGCAGCCGTCGTATCCGTTGAAAAATAAGGATTCCCCGTTCCAGCCGCAAAGATCACGACACGGCCCTTTTCAAGGTGCCGTACAGCACGGCGGCGAATGTAGGGTTCAGCAATTTGACGCATTTCAATGGCCGTTTGTACCCGAGTCGGCACGCCGCGGTTTTCCAAGGCGTCCTGGAGAGCCAAGGAGTTGATGACCGTTGCGAGCATTCCCATATAGTCAGCAGTCGCGCGGTCCATACCCTTGGAGCTGCCTGAAAGACCTCTCCAGATGTTGCCGCCGCCGTTGACGATGGCGACATCCAATCCGCTTTCACGGACGGCTTGGATCTGACCGGCAATGCTGTCTACCGTTACAGGATCGATACCATAGCCTTTTTCTCCTGCTAAGGCTTCTCCACTGAGTTTAAGAATGACGCGTTTGAATTTTCGTTTTGCTGACATCTGCTTACATTCCTCCCATGAGTCATCTATCATTTGGAAGAAGCAAGAAGGCATCCCAACCCAAAGGATGGATGCGGGCTCCTTCTCAGCAAAAGGGGGGCACTTCCCCCTTTATCCACTTCCATTCATTATATGAAAAAAAAAGGGTACATGCAAGACAGAATCCAAATTTGTCACGGATTCTGCCTCCTACACCATTTCAGGCCGCAAAAAAGGAAGCTGCCCAAAAAACGCATGGCGCAATTTTCGGTACAGCCTCCTCCTTTTCCATACTTTATTTCTTATTTAATGAAGCTCTGGACTTCAGAAGCAAAATCTTCCTGCTTCTTTTCAATGCCTTCGCCAAGCTGATAGCGGACAAAGCGAATGGCTTTGGCATTCTTTTCTTTCAGGAGACCGCTGATGGTCTTATCAGGATCCATGACGAATTCCTGATCAACCAAGCAGTTTTCCTTATAGAATTTTTGGATGCGGCCCATGACCATCTTTTCGATGATCTTTTCCGGTTTGCCTTCGTTGCGAGCCTGTTCAGCAAGGACTTCCTTTTCATGGTCCAGAACATCAGCCGGCACAACAGTGCGATCCATGTAGCCAGGGTTAGCAGCTGCAATGTGCATGGCAACATGTTTGGCCAGTTCTTCATCGCCGCCTTCGAGTTCAACGAGGACGCCAATCTTGCCTGCGCCATGGATATAGTGACCCAGGGTATGGCTGCCATATTCATAGACAGAGAAACGGCGGATATCAACTTTTTCACCAATCTTAGCGATGGCTTCCGTCACGATTTCACTGACCTTCTTATCAGAACCAGTGAAAGTGGAATCGAGCAGGGCCTGCATATCAGCCGGTTTCGTCAGGGCAACATGTTTGGTAATGGAATGAACAAGGTTCTTGTAATCATCGGTGTTGGCGACAAAGTCAGTTTCGCAGTTGACTTCTACGAGAGCAGCCACTTTGTTTGCTTCGTCCAGATAGATATCAACAAGACCTTCAGCAGCAACGCGGCTGGCTTTCTTAGCCGCCTTGGACAGGCCTTTTTCTCTCAGGTAGTCGATGGCTTTATCCATATCGCCGTCGGTAGCGGTCAGGGCTTTTTTGCAGTCCATCATGCCAGCGCCGGTGCGTTCACGCAGTTCCTTGACTTGACTTGCAGTAATTGCCATGTGTTTTTCCTCCTCAAGTGATGTTGCTAATGCTGATGATTATTCAGCAGCGTCTTCTGCTTTTGCTTCAGCAACTTCTTCGTCGACAGCACTGGCCTTGCCTTCGAGGATTGCATCAGCCATTTTGCTGGTGAGCAGTCTGACGGCACGGATAGCGTCGTCGTTAGCCGGCATCAGGTAATCCACTTCATCCGGATCGCAGTTGGTGTCAACCGTGGCAACAACAGGGATATGGAGCTTGCGGGCTTCCAGGATCGTGTTGTGTTCCTTGCGGGGATCGATAACAAAGATGGCATCCGGAAGTTTCTTCATTTCCTTGATACCGCCGAGGTATTTTTCAAGTTTCGCCATTTCATGACGAAGCACAATGACTTCTTTCTTAGGAAGCAGGGCAAAGGTGCCGTCTTCTTCCATTTTTTCGAGTTCATGGAGCCGTTTGATACGGGTCTGGATGGTCTTGAAGTTGGTCAGCATACCGCCGAGCCATCTTTCGTTGACATAGAACATGCCAGCACGGGTGGATTCTTCCTTGATTGCGCTCTGGGCCTGTTTCTTCGTTCCAACGAAGAGAACCTTACCGCCCTGGGCCGCCAGTTCACGCAGGAAGTTGTAGCATTCTTCTACTTTCTTGACGGTCTTCTGCAGGTCAATGATATAGATTCCGTTGCGTTCCGTGAAGATGTAAGGAGCCATCTTAGGGTTCCAGCGGCGAGTCTGATGACCGAAGTGTACGCCTGCTTCAAGAAGTTGTTTCATCGATACAATAGCCATTTTTATTTCCTCCTGTTTTTTCCTCCGCAGCTATTTTCCGAATCTCCTAAAAAGGACAGGTACGTCAAACGCTGCGTGTGTTGTTAGGGGTGCTGTGCGCACCGGATAGCATTATAGCATACCAAGGTCTGATTAAGCAAGCTTTTTGTTATTTGCTGTTAAGCGCTTCCAGCATGGCCTTTTCAAGAGCCTTTGCCTGTGCCTTCCAATCAGACCCGGCTATACCCCCGCCTTGGCTCGATGTCGGGCTGCCCCCACCGCGGCCATGAAAGACGTTTCCTGCCATGGTACACAAGTCACGGCAGCGCTCTTCTGCCCCTTTTGTCGCGGCAAATTGGTACATGACCTTATCGCCATTTTTAAGGATAAGGGCCGCCAAGATCTTTTCCTTTCCTGTCAATAGTTTCATGAGGCTCTTCCCGTCCCTTGGGGTTCCTTCGGTCAGGACGAAGACAAAACGTGTACCTGACGCAAGAAGAGGTGCCTTTTCCAAAAGGGCAGGCAGCTCAGCCTGGAAAAGGTCCTGGGTCCTTTCCCGCAGGCTAGCCTTGAGGTCTAGGACTTCCTGATGGAGTTTTTCCACAGCTGGCAGGACTTCTTCACTTTTGACAGAAAGGAGATTGCTCGTTTCTTCCAGGATGCGACTGCGTTCATGGATGGCTTCCACGGCTCGTTTGCCGCAGAGGAACTCTATGCGGCTGCCGCCTTTATAGCGGCTGAAGCGGATGACCTTGATGAGCCCCACCATGCCCGTAAAGGGCGGATGGGTCCCGCAGCAGGTACAGGTATCGCCCTCTTTGATATCGACGAGGCGGACGATGCCCCGCAGCTTATCGTTTTTCTTACGAAGGCCATACTTTCCGAGTTCCGTGTAAGGAACATAATGAAGGGTAATGGGATGATTTTCCCAAACCGCGGCATTGGCTGAAAGTTCCGCTTCTTTGACGGTTTTTTCGTCTACTTCCTTATCAAGGTCAATGAACACGCTCTCTTCATTCATATGAAACCCTACATTATTGGCGCCGCAGGTCTTCCAAAAAGCATAACTCAACATATGCTCTCCGCAGTGCTGCTGCATGCGGTCAAGCCTGACATCCCAATCGAGGCGAACGGTCACTTTTTTCCCCACCGGCAGGGCCTTGTGGGTAAAATGGCGCACGTCATCTCCTGATTCAGCCGCGTAATAGACGGGAATATCATCAATCCAGCCCCGGTCGGAAAGCTGCCCGCCCCCTTCGGGGAAGATCACGGTTCCATCGAGGACGATTTCAAAATGGTCCCCCACTTCCTTTGTCGACAGAACCGTCGCGCTGCACTCCTTGCGGAGTGAATCATTTTCATACCATTTTTTGGTCATGGAAGGTCACCTCGAATTGGCACCCAGCTTCCACTTGGACCTTGATCCTTCCGGAAGCTTCCCAGTGCCGAATATTGGAACGATGCTGACCCCGTACAATAGAAGAAAGGCGGTCTGGCACCGTAATAACCATATTATAATTCCCGCTTTTCTGCTCTGCAATAAGGGCGTCAATCTTTTTTTGCCAGACATAGGAATGGACGAGTTCCCCAAAAGAGGGGTGGAAGGGACCGGCGAGAATCCTGCCCGGCGCCCTAAGATCCTCATCGGGCTGAAGCCCCATCCGGATGACGGGGATGCCAGCTGCTGTGAGCCCTTCGTAAAGATAGGCGCAGCGGCGAACCGTTTCAGCAAGGTCAAGGGGCGTATAACACCCCTTGCGGTACCAATCGGCAAGTTTGGTTCCCTCAATCACAAGGAGCGGATAGATACGGCATCCCTCTGGATGCATGGCCGTAACACCGCGAAGGGTCTTTTTCAGGGTTTCTTCCGTTTCCCCAGGCAAATTGACCATAAGCTGATGGATGACAGCAAAGCCTGCTGCTTGAAGCTGTGCCGTGGCCTCATAGACGCAGTGCGCGTCATGTCCCCTGTCAAGAAGCGTCAACGTTACATCGTCAAGAGACTGGACGCCCAGTTCAACTGTGCGGACACCGTAGTCTCTAAGCAGACTTAAGCTGGCTGGACTTATGGCATCAGGCCGGGTGGAAAGGCGCAGGTCCGTAAAATAGCCAGCCTTACGATAAGGCATGACAAGTTCCAGCAGGGCTTCCTGTTCCGCCAACGGAAGGGCTGTGAAGGAACCGCCATAAAAAGCAAGCTCATTGCGATGGTCCTTTCTGACCCAGCCGGCAAGAGTCCTGAGCTGACTCTTGACATCTTCCACGCCATGATAGGCAGTACCGTTGATGATGGGCTGATTGCAGAAAAGGCAGCGATGGGGACAGCCTTTAAAGGAAACAAAAAGGGGAATGATCATAGCCTCTCCTCGTACAAGAAAAACCCGCCATAAGGAGAATCTCCTTGTGACAGGTTTCTTACAGGGTCACCCCTGCTTTTTCTTTACTAGGCGCAGTGCCTCACGGGCAGCGCGCTGCTCAGCAAGCTTCTTCGTCCTTCCCGAACCGGTTCCATAGGTTTTTTCCCCTACAATGACCTTCATGAAAAAGGTCCGGTTATGGGGCGGTCCGTCAAAGCCCGCTTCTTCATAATGGATATCCGTCTGTCCTTGTGCCTGGATGAGTTCCTGGAAGCGGGTCTTATAGTCCCGATCGATCCCATCCGCGGTCAGTTCCGGGATCTTGTCGATGAGGACCCTTGTAAGGAGATCCCTCACCTTTTCATATCCTGCATCAAGGTAGTACGCTCCCATAACGGATTCAAAGGCATCTGCCAGGATGGAAGGATTGTAACGGCCACCCATGTGACATTCCCCTCGGCCAAGGAGGAGATAGTCTCCAATGGCAAGGTCTTGAGCCAGTTCCGCCAAGGTCTCTTCGCAAACAAGGAATGCCCTAAACTTGGAAAGCGCTCCTTCATCCATCTCCGGGTAGGCAAGGTACAGATGGGTACTGACAACAAGGCTGAGAACGGAATCACCCAAAAACTCAAGGCGCTGGTTGAACTCCGGAACCACTTTTTCCTTGCACTCATAGGCATAGGAAGAATGGGTCAGGGCCGTATCCATGAGGGACAGATCCTGCATCGTGACACCCAGACGGACAAGGAAGCTTTCCAGGGCCTCTTTACGTTCCTTGCGCATGTAAGGTCAGTCCTTGTATTTCCGGAAGGCGACACAGGCATTATGGCCGCCAAAGCCGAAATTATTGGAAAGGACAACGTCCACATCTGCCTTGCGGGCAACATTGGGGACGTAGTCAAGATCCATTTCATCTTCTGTATCCGGATCTTCGTAATTGATGGTCGGAGGAATGATGCCGGTTTCAATAGTGAGGACGGAAGCAACGGCTTCCATGCCGCCGGCAGCCCCAAGCAGATGACCCGTCATGGATTTATTGGAGCTGATGGGCACCTGTTTGGCACGGTCCCCAAAAATCTTTTTGCAGGCCAGCGTTTCATTAAGGTCATTGCGATGGGTCGATGTCCCATGGGCATTGACATAGCTGACATCGTCCGGCGTGATTCCGCCGTCAGAAATGGCAGCAAGCATGCATTCTGCCGGCATCTCCCCGCTCGGATCCGGAGCCGTGATGTGATAGGCATCACTGTTATAGCCGTAGCCGATGACTTCGGCATAGATATGGGCACCGCGTTTTTTGGCGTGTTCCAATTCTTCAAGGACAATGACACCCGCGCCTTCGCCCATAACAAAACCGCTTCTTTTTTTATCAAAGGGGCAAGATGCCTTTTCCGGTTCCTCATTATTGCGGGACAATGCCTTCATGTTATCAAAGCCAGCGATGGCCATTTCAGTAATGGCAGCCTCACTGCCCCCGGCAAGCATGACATCGGCATCACCGTATTGAATGGTGCGCAGGGCATCACCAATGCAGTTGGTCCCTGTTGCGCAAGCCGTAACGATGGCCGTATTCGGTCCTTTAAGGCCAAGGGCAATGGCAATCTGGGCGGCCGGCATATTGGGGATTTCCATCGGGATGAAGAAAGGACTGATGCGGCTTGGACCCTTTTCAGCGTACTTCATGGCCACATCAACAAAAGTCTGCATACCGCCGATACCGGAGCCAACGCAGACACCGATGCGCTTGGGATTTTCGTCCTCGAGCTTGAGCCCTGAATCAGCAAATGCCATGTTGCCGCAGGCTACGGCAAACTGGGTCACGCGGTCCATCCGCTTGGCTTCTTTCTTATCCCCATACTGACCGAAATCAAAGTCCTTGACTTCCCCAGCAATCTGACAGTTCAGACGGGACGGATCAAACAGGGTAATGCGGCCAATACCGCTTTTACCTGCCGTCAGGTTCTTCCAAAATTCGTCTTTACCGATACCAATCGGGGTAATGGCACTGACGCCTGTTACGACGACTCTTCGTTTCAAAGGGATCACCTCTTAGTAAGATTTGCTTAATTCTTCTTTCAGTCTCCTGAAAATTTCATGAACAGGTAATATTTCCTTGATTTTCCACATATTGGCGCCCGTAAAGACGAGACCTGTTTCAAGATCTCCCTGCTGGGCCCGTGTCAGGGCCTTGATGATGCAGAAGCTTCGAGAACAGTGCTTGAGGCAGCTGTCACAAGTAAGCGGCTTTGGCGGATGCCCTTCCAAGGCAGCCTTGGAAAACGGACTGAGGACGGCGCGACCCTTGAATCCCACGGGACTATCAATCTGGATCACATCATCTTTGGTCATCTTCAAGTAAAATTCCTTAAGCTGAGGTGCTCCATTGGATTCCTCGCTCGCAGCAAAACGGCTCCCCATCTGGACGCCGCTGGCACCCATATGAAGGAGATCGGCTACATCACTGCCCGTGATGGCGCCGCCGGCCGCAATGACCGGGATCTTAACAACCGAAAGGATTTCCGGCAGAATATCTTTAATCGAACGTTGGGTCCCCAGATGGCCACCGGCCTCTGTTCCTTCCACAACAATAGCGGAAGCGCCCAAGCGTTCAGCAATTTTCGCAAGTTTGGCATAGGAAACAATTGGAACAATGGGAACCCCATATTCCTTGCCGACGGAAAACATATCTCGGGAAAAGCCGGCGCCGGCCACTATCAAATCGACTTTTTCCTGTGCTGCCGTAGTAATGAGCCCCTTGAATTCACGAGCGGCTACCATAGCATTGATGCCAATCATACCCTTGCCATTGGAAAGTTTCCGGGCAAGGCGGATTTCTTTGCGCAGTTCATCAAACGGCAGGCCGGAAGCAGCAATGAGGCCTACACCGCCTTCATTGGCTACTGAAGCTGCCAGGCGGGCCGTTGAAAGACGGATCGCCATACCACCCTGCACAATCGGCACAGTGGCAACTTTTTCACCAATCTTCAGTTCTGGCAATTTCAACTAAAATCCCCCATTTCAGGATCATGGAAATCAAATCAATAAAAAATAGGATAAAGCTCGGAAAGTCCCGAAAAGGGACCTTCCGACTGGATGGATATCCGATTATTTGTCAGCTTTATCCAGGAGTTCTACTGCATCTCTTACGGTGCGGATCTTTTCAGCAACATCATCGGGGATTTCCGTGTTGAATTCCTCTTCAAATGCCATGATCAGCTCAACAATGTCGAGAGAGTCAGCTCCCAAGTCATCGATGAAAGTAGAGTCCATCTTTACGTCTTCCGGAGCAACGCTCAGCTGGTCAACGGTGATTGCCTTTACTTTTTCGAAAGTGCTCTGTTCGCTCATACCTTTCACCTCCTTCCCCTTCTTCATACAATCATACTACATTACCATGCCACCGTCCACATTTAAAACTTGGCCGGTTATATAAGCAGCTTCTTCGCTGGCGAAGAATAAGACTGCATTGGCAACATCTTGCGGATCCCCAGGGCGTCCCAGAGGAATGGTCTTGAGCATTTCCTCCTGAACGGACTCTCCGAGGACTTTCGTCATGTCCGTAGCAATAAAGCCCGGTGCAATGACGTTTGCTGTAATGCCGCGAGAACTCACTTCCTTGGCAAGAGCCTTGGTAAAGCCAATGACGCCCGCTTTGGCAGCGGCATAGTTGGCCTGACCGGCATTGCCCGTCTCGCCCACCACGGAGGCCATATTGATGATTCGGCCTGCCTTTTGCTTCATCATGGTGCGCATAACGGCTTTGGAACAGTTATACATGCTCTTGAGATTCGTTGCAATAACGGCATCCCAATCTTCTTCCTTCATACGCATCAGAAGCCCATCACGGGTGATTCCGGCGTTGTTGACAAGGATATCGAGGCGTCCCAATTCAGCGACTGCCTGCTTGATCATGTCTTCGCAGACAGCTGTATCGGCAACATCCCCTTTAAGGACAATGGCCTTGCGGCCCATTGCCTTGACAGCTTCTGCGGTTTCTTCAGCGGCGGCTGTATTGCCGGCATAATTGATGGCCACGTCAGCCCCTGCTTTTGCCAGCGTCAGGACAATGGCACGGCCAATGCCGCGAGAACCGCCGGTTACAAGCGCTACCTTGCCGAATAACGTCATTTTATCGAACCTCCTTTAAATAAGCAAGCGATTTTTCCAAAGATTCCATGTCTTCCACATTGAGCGGTGCATAGGAACGGTCCACTTTCTTGATGAAGCCGCAGAGGACTTTGCCAGGGCCAACTTCCACAAAGGTATCGACGCCGTCATTCATCATACGGCGGACCGAATCTTCCCATAATACAGGGCTTGCGGCCTGCAGGACGAGCTGGGAGCGGATTTCATCCGCCTTTGTTTCCGGCTTGGCATTGACGTTTGCCACCACGGGAATCTTGGCATCCACGATCTCAACGCTGTCAAGGACTTCCTTCAGACGATCTGCAGCAGGCTGCATGAGCGTGCTGTGGAAGGGAGCACTGACAGGAAGGAGGATGGCGCGTTTGGCACCGGCTTCCTTCAGCCTGTCACAGGCTTTATGGACAGCTTCCGTCGCACCAGCGATGACAATCTGGCCAGGGCAGTTGAAGTTGACTGCCTGGACACACTGATTCGTCATGTTTGCCGTTTCTGCACAGATTTCCTTGATTTTATCTGTATCAAGGCCAATGATGGCAGCCATGGCACCTTCCCCAACGGGGACGGCTTCCTGCATGAACTGGCCTCTCTTGCGGACCGTGCGGACCGCATCGGCAAAGCTCATGGCACCGGCACAGACAAGGGCAGAATATTCACCCAAGGAATGACCGGCTACAACGGAGGGAATAATTTCATTTTCTTCCAGGACTTTCATCGCAGCGACACTGCACGTCAAAATTGCAGGCTGTGTATTATAGGTCAGGCGCAGCTGTTCTTCCGGGCCTTTGAAGCAAAGGTCCGTCATGGAAAAGCCAAGGGCTTCGTCAGCTTCCTTGAAAACGTCCTTTACGACACTGTAATTATCATAAAGGTCTTTCATCATCCCTACTTTCTGGGAACCCTGACCAGGGAACATGAACGCAATCTTACTCATTTTTTGGCCTCCTCTGTTTTCTGCCATTTGATGACAAGGGATCCATACGTGAGCCCAGCCCCAAAGCCGACAAGGACAACAATTTCATCCCGTTTCAAGCGGCCTTGGTCACGGGCGTCACACAGGGCAATTGGAATGGACGCGGCGGATGTATTGGCATACTGATCAACGTTGACCATGACTTTATTAAGCGGAAGGTCAAGCCGTTTGGCCGCAGAATCAATGATCCGTACGTTGGCTTGGTGCGGCACCAGAAGGTCGATATCATTTTTCGTCATGCCAATTTTGTCCAAGGCTTTCATGACACTGCGGCCGAGGACGCGAACAGCGAATTTAAAGACTTCTTTTCCATTCATGTGGATGAAGTGTTCATGGTGATCCACCGTTTCGTGGCTTGCTGGATGGCGCGATCCCCCGCCGGGCATATTCAGGTATTTTCCACCGGAGCCGTCGGCCCCAAGATCTACGGAAAGGATGCCGTAACCGTCTTCTACCGGTCCCAGAATAGCCGCACCGGCGCCATCACCAAAGAGGATGCACGTATTGCGGTCCGTAAAGTCAAGGATCCGGGAAAGGGTTTCTGCTCCTACAACAAGCACATGCTTATAAAGGCCGGAGGCAATGGTCTGGCTGACAATCCCGCAGGCATAGGCAAATCCCGTGCACCCCGCGCCCAGGTCAAAGGCCGCGGCATGGCTGGCTCCCAACCGGTCCTGCAGCATGCAGGCCACAGAAGGAAACTTCATGTCCGGTGACTCGGAAGCAACTACAATAAGGTCCAAGTCTTCCGCTTTCAAGTTGGCATCATCCAGCGCGCGCTGGGCAGCGATAAAGGCAAGATCACTGGTTGCCTGTTCCGGAGCGGCAATATGGCGCTGCCGGATACCCGTGCGTTCCACGATCCATTCATTGCTCGTATCAACCAATTTTTCCAGGTCATAGTTTGTCATGATTTTTTCAGGGACATAGGAACCCATCCCCAAAAAACCCACACTGATTCCTGACATAAGTTATAATTCCCCACTTTCTTCGTCCCGGAGGATTTCCCTACCAATTTTTCCGACAATATCCTTTTCTGTCAGTTCAATGGCTACCCTCACGGCGTTCTTGATGGCTTTTGCTTTGGAACTGCCATGGCAGATGATGAAGGGGGCACGTACGCCAAGAAGCAGGGCACCGCCATATTCGGAGGCATCCATTTTCCGCTTCACTTCCGTCAGGGCAGGTTTCATAAGAAGGGCCCCAAGCTTGGAAAGGAAACCGCTGCCTTTAACTGCGGAACGAATGATTTCCAAGACAGCAGATCCAAGCCCCTCCATGGTCTTTAAGACAACGTTTCCCGTAAAACCGTCACAGACAACAACATCGACGGTTCCTTTATTGATGTCCCGGCCTTCCACATTCCCGATGAAATGGATATGGGGATCGGCCTTAAGAAGTGGATACGTTGCAAGGCACTGCTCATTTCCCTTGGTCTCTTCCTCCCCAATATTAAGGAGCCCGACCCGGGGATTTTTGATACCAAGCTGGGATTCAGCATAAACCGATCCCATGATGGCACTTTGGACAAGCTGCTCCGGCTTTGCGTCCACCTTGGCACCAGAATCCAACAGGACCGTTGCCCCTGTGAGACTTGGAATAACCGTTGCAATAGCCGGCCGTTCGATGCCCTTGATACGGCCCAAACCGAACAGGGCAGAAGCAACAGCTGCCCCAGTACTTCCCGAAGAAACGAGGGCATCACATTCTTTTTGACGCAAAAGATCGGTTGCAACAACGATGGAAGCATCCCGCTTCTTTTTGACGCTGATGCCAGGGTGATCCTTCATTTCAATGACCTCACTGGCATGGTGGATGGTCACATGGGGATTGGTTTCCTCGTGTTCCCTGCGAAGTTCTGCCTTAATGACGTTCTCGTCACCGACAAGGACGGCATCGCAGCCATATTCCTTGACAGCCTGAAGGACGCCTTTGATGATTTCAGCAGGACCGTAATCGGTTCCCATGACATCAACTGCGATTTTCATTTTCTTGGTTCCTCTCTTCAGGTAAGGAAACAATCAGGAATTTGGCCCGAAAGACCTCTTTCCGATTGTTTCTGATCTTGACCCAGATGGTATATTTGTCTTCCTGCTTTCTCACAACCTCGGCCCGCGCCACAAGGACAGCACCGCTGAGAACAGGAATCTTGTATTTCACATTGGCCACGCCCGTCAGGGCTGCCGGTGCGTCAATAACGGCCAAAGCCAGGGAATTGGCCTGGGCAAACATGTATTGTCCCCGGCATACACCGGTTTTTTGCAGGACCATTTCCTTATTGACGGTCATCATGGAAATGCCGCTCACCCCAATTTCAAGGTCGATGAGTTCACCCACAATGTCTTCACTGGTAATCGCCTGAAGCTTCTTCTGGGCATTTTCCGCCATATGGCGCGTCCGTTCCCGAAGTTCTGGGATCCCAAGGGCCAGCCGATCAAGCCGAATGGTCTGGATACTGACCTCAAACTGTTCCGCCAGGTGGGCATCAGTCAGGAAGGGATTCTTGATAAGAGCAGCTTCGAGGCGCTGCTGACGCACCTTTTTACTTTGCGCTGAGCCCATTCCATCACCTACTTTACACCTACTTTTAGTACCTAGTCATAACAGCTACACTCATTATAAAGATAACGAGCCTAAAAAGCAAGTAAAAAGGGCCAGTAAAAGGTGAAAGAACGGTGACATTCCCCTCTTGAAAAGTGCTGCCGTCAAAACGAGGAAAGCCTACCCGAAAAGCGCTTGGCATCAAAGGCGCTGCTCTACCCCAAACGACCCTGCGCCAAGCAAAAAGCCTATGAAGATCCTGTACAAAGGGCACTCAAGAATAGGCCGTGACTCTTCCTGCGCTCCAACATCAGGCTGAAACGGGAAAAAGGCCACCGCCCAAAAGCGATGGCCTTTTTTCTTGATGTCTTATTCCTCTTCGGTCTTGACGACTTCCTTACCATCGTAGTAACCGCATTCAGGGCATACATGGTGAGGACGCATCTGCTCATGGCATTGCGGACATTCAACCAAGCCAGGAGCAGTCAGTTTCCAATTAGCGCGACGGGAATCGCGACGAGCTTTAGACATTTTTCTCTTTGGTACTGCCATTACGAAACACCTCCTAAACTCAACCTATTTCTCTAACAATGCCTCGAGAGCCTGTAATCGAGGATCGATGGTTCTTGTGTCACAATTGCACGGTGCCACGTTCCTATCAGCTCCACAGACCGGACAGATTCCCTTGCAGTCCGGTTTGCACAGCATACGTGCAGGAACAGTCAGCAGAAGGGACTCCCTCAAAGCATCCGTAACATCAACCACATCAAACTTATAAGTGAAAGCATCATCGGGGAGGTTCTCCGTTCCTTCCGGATAGTACCGTTCTTCCAAAGTGGAAACAAGGGGCTGCACCAAAGGTTTGAGACAGCGTCCGCATTCCCCTTTGACAGAAAAGTGAAGGCTTCCATCAAGAAGGATCATCTCTCCCCCATTATGGAGCGTGAAGTCCGCCACCACCTGACCCTCAAGGGAAACATCGTCTTCCGTGAGATCAAGGGCTTCCGGATCCAGTTCATAATGATAGGATGCCGAACCTATAAGCTGCTTTTTGATTTCTGCTACATTGATCTTTATCATAATAGTATCAACCGCTTTATTATAACGGTGTCCCCTTTCTTTGTCAATACAAAGGAGGGAATTCCTTATTTACCGCAAAGGCGGTTCGTATCGCGGGCAATGACGAGTTCTTCATTCGTCGGAATCAGGAAGACTTTGACTTTGCTGTCAGCCTTGCTGATTTCCGTAACCTTGCCGCGAACATTGTTGCGTTCAGCGTCGAGTTCAACACCGAGGAATTCAAGCCCTTTGCAGACCTTGGCACGGGTTCCGATATCGTTTTCGCCGACGCCAGCCGTGAAGACAATGGCATCAACGCCACCCATGGCAGCTGCATAGGCACCAATGTAGCGTTTGACTTGATAGCAGAACATATCAAGGGCAAGCTGTGCTTTTTCGTCCCCTTTATTGGCCGCATCTTCGAGGTCACGGAAGTCGCTGGAAATGCCGGAGATGCCAAGAACGCCGCATTCCTTGTTCATATATTTGTCCATTCCTGCATTGTCCAGGCCCTTTTTCTGCATCAGGATTGGAACGATTGCCGGATCGATGGAGCCGCAGCGGGTGCCCATGAGGACCCCATCAAGAGGCGTGAAGCCCATGGACGTATCCACGGATTTGCCGCCATCAACAGCGGTGATGGAAGACCCATTGCCCAAATGGCAAGTAATGATCTTGGTATCTTCCGGTTTCTTGCCGAGAAGCTCAGCGGCACAGGCAGCTACATAGCGATGGCTCGTACCATGGAAGCCGTATTTACGGATTCCGTACTTTTTGTATTCTTCATATTTGACGCCGTACATGAAGGCCACAGGAGGCATGGTCTGATGGAAAGCCGTATCAAAGACAGCCACTTGCGGGGTGTTCGGCATCAGTTTCTGGCAAGCGCGGATACCAGCAACATTAGGCGGCTGATGAAGCGGAGCCATGTCACTCAGGGCTTCAATCTGCTTCAAGTTTTCTTCCGTAACGAGAACGGATTCACTGAACACTTCGCCGCCATGGACAACACGGTGACCAACGGCATCGATTTCATCCATGGATTTGATGACACCATGGTTGGGGTCAACAAGGGCAGCAAGGACTTTCTTGATCCCATCTACATGATCGGGGATCTCGCTTTCCATGCGAACCTTATCCTTGCCTGCCGGCGTGTGGGTCAGGACAGAACCATCGATACCGATACGTTCTACCAGGCCTTTGGCGATGACGGATTCATCTTCCATGTTGATCAGCTGGTACTTAATGGAAGAACTGCCACAGTTAACAACAAAAATCTTCATTCCCTAGCCTCCTGATTGTTGCTGGTCAAAAAACCAGTTTCTTTTCTGATTGAATCAGCACTATAATAATATATCAAAGAATTGACGTCTTGTAAAACGATTTGAGGAAGGAATTTTATGGAACTACAAACGGTCGCCGCCATAACGGCTGAATACAACCCTTTTCACAAGGGGCACGCCCACCAAATCAACGTGATTCGTAAGACCTTGGGTAACGTTCCCATCATTGCCGTCATGAGCGGCTCCGTCACCCAGCGTGGGGAACTGGCCCTATGGGATAAATGGGAACGGGCCCGCCTTGCCCTGCGCGGCGGGGTCGACCTCGTTCTGGAACTTCCCACCGCAAGTGTCCTGCGCTCGGCTGATCATTTTGCCGCCGGAGCCCTTTCGGTCATGCGCCACACAGGCCTCGTCACCCATATCTGTTTTGGCATGGAAGATCCGGATCGAGCAAAACTAACCATGCTGGCTGCTGAACCTCCGGATCGCGAAACGTTTGAAAAAGCCCTGAAAGCAGGAACTTCCTATGCTGAGAGCATGGCCCTAGCCTACACAAAAAAAGACCCCGCTTACGCCTCCTTTTTTAAGGGCTCCAACAACCTTCTTGCCCTTAGCTATGCAAAAATGGCAAGGCAGGTCTTCCCCTCGGCCGCACTTCTTCCTATCCTGAGAGAGGGAACTCCCTATAATGAAGAAAGTCTTACGGAAAAAGCGGCAAGCGCGGCTGCCCTGCGTCATTTTCTTGAGGAAGAAGGACCCTCAGCTGCCATTTTTGCAGCCATGGGGATTCAGGCTAAAGAGGAAGAGGCCCATCTGGCCTCCCTCCCTTCTCCCCTTTTCCATAAGCAGCGCCTTGATCTATTGATGGCTTACGCCCTTGAAAGCACCGATGCCGAGCATCTTTCCCGCCATATTGAAGTCACTGAAGGCCTTGAAAGAGCCCTTTTGAAAGCCCGCCGAAAAGGTTCCTTTGATGCCATCGCGGCAGCCTGCAGCGGCAGACGCTATTCCCGTTCCCGTATCCGGCGGCTCATGCTCCAGCTGCTTTGTACCGGTGAAACAAAGGCCTTCACAGGGCTTAGTGACGAGGCCCCTTATCTGCGTGTCCTTGCTTTTTCAAGGCAAGGCAAAGAGCTTCTCTATCTGATGAAAGAAACAGCAACGCGCCCTCTTTTTTCGCTCGTCAATAAAGATACCGCCCGGCACCTTAACGAAGAAGCAAGGCGGAAACTCGATCTTGACCTTGCGGCCACTTCACTCTGGGAACTTGTGGCAACAGGGATCGCTACTGGCCGTGATTATAAAGAGGCTCCCATCAAGGACTGACCGTATCCTTGTTAAAAGTCCATCAAATTGATACAAAGGCTAGCCTTTGTCACGGTGATTTGTTGCAGCCTGCTAATAAGGGGTTACAATAGAATGCGGCCTTCCCGTCCCTGTTCAGGATGCGCCTGCTTCAGGGTTTCTGGGAAAGCGGCATAATGCCCATCGAGCTCCCTTACAAGTACTTTTTCATCGCGGGGATACTGCCTGTTTATGGGAAGGACATTTGACATATGGAGGCCAAAAAAATTCTATATCCTGAAGATTCAGTGCTTTCAAAAAGGCAAGCTTTTCTTCCATCTGTTCGCCAAGGATGTTTTCGGCAAACTGTCACGTCTGGATAAGGCGCCCCAAGGCACTGCTCCGATCAACATGAAGGGGTGAGCCAAAAATCAGCCGCGACTGGACCAAGTTCGCTAAAAGAGCGTTAACTCTGGCACTTTCCAGCCCCCTTCCCCTGTCGCCTGCCCCCAGCATCAAATTGATGCTATAGCAGCAGCCGAGGCGTTTTAAGCGCAAAAGCTGCTCTTTTTCCTCATGTAGGGTAAAACCTTTATTAAAAAAGTAAGGGCAGCCTCACTGCCAGACTCAACCCCAATGTTGAAATCATTCAGCTTCAGGGCACGGAGCATCAGAAGCTCTTCATCGATCTTGTCCTTGATGTTCCTGATAGAAGCATACATGGAAATGGTATCGATACGAGGAAAAATAGAAGCAATCAGTTCTCCTATGCCCTTAAGGTCCCTGGTAGGCAAGGCAAAAGCATCTCCGGTTACAAGAATAATCTGTTTGACCCTGTTCCCATAATAGGATCGTACCTCCAAGAGATCTTCCTGGATCTGGGACAAAAAGACGGCGGAAAAAGGCTGTCCCCACTACATGGAGCAGAACGATTGGCATGATGACTGCAGCCAATCGTTGCTTCATTGAGAAACACTCCAGCTTCATAAGGTGGTCGATAAACGGGCTCTGTATCGTGCTTGATGGCTCCTTTCCAGCGGAATAAGGCCTGGACAGCCCCATTCATGACGAGCATGTCTTATTAATGTGCACGTTCAAGCAATTTATAATAATCGATGCCTGCTTTTCGTCAACAAACAAAAAGGAACCACCGCTAACGCAGTGGTTCCTTTTTGTTTGTTTATTTCCGATCGCCCGATTCAATCTGGTTGTCTGACTCATAGGACGAGCGCAGGGCCTGACCATTATCACGGACTGCCGTCAAGGTCTTGTTGAGGTTTTCTTCCAGATAGTTGAAAACATCCATGGCATACTGCATGGATTCGCTGTGGAGCTTATCCGCATAGGCATCTGCGGCAGCACGCATATCGCGGTCATACTGCTGGGTCGTTGCAATGATGCTGTTGGCCTTATCTTCCGCCGCTTTCACGACTTCTTCCTGACGGACAAGCCGATCGGCTTCGGCTTTGGCAAGGTCGACTATCCGGTCGGCTTCAGCCCGGGCCTGCTCGATGATCTGGTCAGCTTCCGCGTGGGCCTTTTCCTTGATATCCTTTTGCTCTTCCAACAGGTCATGGGCCCGTTTGATTTCAAGAGGTACAGCCCCGCGCAGTTTTTCAAGGATCATATCCACATCGCTTGCTTTGACAAGCTTGTAGTTCAAAACAGGAATCGATCCCGCAGAAGACAGCACATCATCCAATTCGTCTAAGATATTATCCAGTTCCATAGTTATCCGTTCCTTCCTTTTCTTTTTTCACTGCGCCGATCGTGCGCGCTTCATGATATCATCCTTGATCGAAGGGGGAACAAACCCCGTGATATCGCCGCCGAAATACAGCATCTCCCGGACACCGGAAGAACTGAGGCAGGAATATCTTTCGTCCGTCATGATGAAGACCGTCTCAATACTGTGATCGATTTTCTTCATCAAAAGCGCCCGCTGGAATTCATATTCAAAATCGGAAAACGCCCGAAGGCCCCGGACAATGAACGCGGCTTCTTCTTTCCTGCAGAACTCATTGAGGAGTCCCGAAAAACTTGTCACCCTGACATTGGGAAGGTGAGCCGTCGCTTTTTCAATGAGGGCAACCCGTTCCTCCATGGGAAAAAGGGCCTTGTCCTTCGTGGGATTGACGAATACACTGATAATGACTTCGTCAAACATATGGCTTGCTCGTTCAAAAATATCCAAGTGTCCCAAGGTCACAGGATCAAAACTTCCTGGACAGACTGCTCTGCGCATGAAAAGTCCTCCATAACAGTCGAATTCTAACCATCATTATATCAAATCCCTATAGAGATTTCCACTCAATTAGTGAGATTTTCGTATCGCCATATTTTTCGGTCCTGATTTCCGTTCCCGCCTTCACATACTCCCGGGGATCTTCAAGGAGGGAATGTTCAAGGACCAAAAGACCGCCGTCGCGAAGGATGCCGTGTTGGCAGAGCGCCTTGTACAGGGCCTCATTGAGTCCTTTATCATAAGGGGGGTCGGAAAAAACAAGATCATAGATTTCCCCATTACCCTTGGCGTCGGCAATGCCCTTGATGGCATCGGTATGACGGATAATGGCGTCAGCCCCCGCCTTTGCCTTTTCTACATTAAAACGAATGAGCCGCAGGCTTTCGCGGTTCTTATCAAAGAGGACGACTTTCCTTGCCCCCCTGCTCCACGCTTCCAGCGCTAAGTTTCCCGTGCCGCCAAAGGCATCCAGAACCACAGCGCCGGCAATACGGTCCTTGATGATATTGAAGAGTGCTTCCTTGACACGGTCACTCGTGGGCCGTACGGCATAATCCTTGGGTGGAAGCAGTTTCATACCTCGGGCCCGTCCCGTAATGATTCGCATACACAAATTGCCTCCCATCGTATATAATAAATAGCAAACTCATTTGATTGTCAAAAGAAAGGAGCTCAGCCATGAAGAAAGGACCCCTTTACCTATGTGGGGCCGCCGCAGCGGCAGTATGTGTATTGTACCACACCTTGGCCCCAAAAGGCGTGCCCTTTTCTCCGGCCCCGGTGCCAATTTCTGAATCTTGGACCTTTGTTCCCCTTGATGACCGGCCCCCGTGCCGCCGCTTCACAGAAGAACTGGGGGCCCTTGCCGGCATCCACTTTGCAGCACCGCCCCATAAGCTGATGGACTGGTATGAAGTGCCGGCCCATATTCCCCAGGTCTGGGACTATGTTGAAAAGGATCTTCCTGGGCGCAGGGGTGCCCTCCTATCTACAGACCTGCTCTTATTTGGCGGGCTCCTGCATTCCCGCCTTGTTCCTGCCGATGCCGCTTCAACAGCACAATTTTTCGATCGCCTGGAAGCGCTCATGGAGAAGAATCCTCAAAAGGAATATTCCCTTTTCACGGTCATTCCCCGCCTGCTCATCAGTGACCAAGTCCTTCCCGACCGATGGTACCAATGGCATCTTATGACCTGGGCCGTCAATATGGATAAAAAGATCCGCGGCCTGCCCTATGATGAACCCCTTTATGAAAGCGTCAAGAAAGAAATCCCTATGGATCTCAAATGGAAATATATGACACTCTATCGGGATAATGACACATTTAACCAGATGCTCATCGACTTTTCCACCAAGCATCCTGTCACGGATCTTGTGATTGGGCAGGATGATGCCCACCCTTTTGGGCTGCCCAATTACAATCGGCTCAATGTCAAAAGTTATGTAAAAAATTACGATGTCCACCCGCCCATCATGACAAGTCAGGGCGCCGATGAGCTTGGGGCCCTTGCTGCAAGCCGCATCTATCTTCAGGAAAGCGGACACCGGCCGCGTGTCAAGGTCCTTTATGGATCGGACGCCATGAAAGATTACACCTTGCCCTTTGTTCCATTGACCTTGCAGGAAATCGCCGAAGAAAAGATTGCCCTTTCTGGCGCCGTTGAAACAGCCAGTGACGAAGAAGCCGACTATTATCTCTTCATTCACTGCGGCACGGACCGCACGGAAAATTACCGTCCCGTGGCCCACCGGGTAAAGACACTCATGAAGGAAAAACCCCTGGCCCTCGTTGATCTATCCATGCATTTTGCAGGCGGTGAGTGCCTGCTTCCTACCCTTGTCAAGGAGGAGGTCCCCATTGGCCGCCTTCTTGCCTATTCAGGATGGAATACGGCATCAAATGCCATTGGTACAGCCGTTGCCCAGGGAAATATTGTTTCCATGCGGGCCCATGACCTGCCACAAAACGAGCTCCCCCGTCTTTATGCGCAGAATCTCACCTTCAATGCGGCCCGCTTCCTGGATGACTGGGCCTACCAAAAAGTTATTCGGCCCCACATGGCGGTCCTTGCGGGTCTAAATGGGTCACCCGAGGTCCCTGTTTCGGAGAAAAGTCTCGCAGGCGCCCAAGATTATCTGGGAAGGGAACTCTTCTTTTATAAAACCCTCCTTGTCTGGGCCCTGCGTCAGGAACCTTTTTACCAGGATCAGCATGACGCCTATTACCTTCAGGACCTTTCCTTTGAAAGTGCGTTTCCTTGGCAGCGGGCTTTTGAAATCGATTTGACAGTCCATCCAAAATTTGGGAAAAAAGAATTGACAAAAGAATAAATTTCGATTATACTCAAGAAGTTGATTGTTCGGGACGTAGCGCAGTTTGGTAGCGCGCCTGGTTCGGGACTAGGAGGCCGCAGGTTCGAATCCTGTCGTCCCGACCATCTTTTTATTTGGATGGTCGAAAGGAGCGGTAGGCTCCTTTTTTATTACCTAAAAGCTGAGGAAATGACATTCATTTCCTCAGCTTTTTTTCGTGATGGAACAGATCTTTTCTTATGCCAAGAGATCAAGGAGATCCTTCATGGTCTTTTTTCCAAACTGCACATCCCTTCCCCCATCAATGATGAGGCAGAAAACGCCCGTGATGTGACAACGATTCTTCCAGCTGCCATGATAGGAAAAATTACGAATCCGGACCATAATTTTTAAACTAAGTGCCGCAATATGCTGGGCGACCGTCACGATATCGAGGCAGATGCTGCAGGTAAGGGATACAATCAAGATGAAACTTATGACCCTGCTCTTGCTTCATCTTCTCTAAGATATAGGCTAGAATATGACCTAAGTCATTACATAATATATCCTTCATTTCTCTTTGCATGAGTTATTGGCAATCTCATTGTAGAAGGAAACGAAAGATGATGTAATGGCTTTTTCTATTGAGCCCAAATTGTTTTTTTCTAATGGGCTCTATTTGGCTAAATTAAATGGGCTCTAACACCGTCCCCTCATAGGAAACAACCCGTCCTTCAGGATTTACGACAAAAGCGCCGCGTTCGGCAATTCCAGCTTCTTGTATAAGAACTTCAAAATCCTTGGCAAGAACATGGGCCAGGTCAGCAAGCATTGGATACTTGATCTTGGCAATCTTTTCTGATGCGTCATGCCAGGCTTTATGGACAAACGCAGTATTGCAGGAAACGGAAGCGATTTCGCATCCCGCCTGCTGGAAGACTTCATATTTAAAAGCAAGGTCTTCCAGTTCCGTAGAGCATATAAAGAGAACGTCCGCCAGATAGAAGAAGAGTCCCTATTTGGATAGCTCAATTAGAGATTAAGGAATACAACGATTAATTTCTAAGCAAAGCCTTCTAACAGAACTCAAAAGCAAAATGACCACACTAGAGTATTGATTGCTCCGGTGCGGTCAGTTTCTTATTTTGTATGATAAGGCACTTGATCCTCGGCCACCATTAAGGACGGTTCAGATGATGTGTTATAAGTAATTGGCTTCTGTTCTTCTGTGAATGATGCAGAACCTCCAATTCCAAAATACTTTTCAAAGAAAGTCTTGAGCTTGCTGATAATACCTTGCTTTTTCTCAGTACGTTTGCCACCCCCAAATCGTGAGACAGGTGGCATCAGCTTATCGATGTCCGTCCCGGCAGTCTTGATTTCTCCATCACGGAATGCATTCTCTAAGAATTTTCTAGTTTCTTCCGGCTTTAGCCTTTCTTCTTTTATAATGTTTTCTAAGTCCTCTTCACACTTGTGGGCAACATAATCATGCCATTCAGCCATGATGTCATCTACTTCATTGATGCCTGCAACAAAGGTTTCAATGAGTGCTTTCTTGCTACGGAGCTCAGGACTGGCATCAATCGCCTTACGAATGGTAATAAGCACTTCCTTATCCTCACAGTGGGTATCGTGATACTTTTTAACGAGCATAAGGATATAGTCGATATTTATCTCTATCTGTTTGATGAGTTCTACTTCAAAGACAATATCATCGATGATGTCTGTGCTTTCTCCTTGATCACGTCTGCGTTTCCATTCATCACGAAGGTCTTGATATCTACCGAGATAATCCTGCAGGTCACGCTCTGTGATGAGTCCTTTGCCTACAAATTCATCGAAGGATGATAACAGGTTGCGCATACGAAGGATTGCACCAAACAGGGAGATGAAGTCTTTCTGATTCTGTTCTCCAATAATCTGTGGTTCTGACAGTGGGAACTTTTCTTTTAGTTCCTCCATCATATCTGCATAACCTAGCATTTGCTTTCCGTCTACAGACTCATAACCATAATAGTAATCCTTAAAGCTGTTCAGAAGAACGATACCTCCGGCATTCTTATCTCCGAACAAGGATATCGCACTGTCTACTCGCTTTTGTAAATTTCTGAAGCAGACGATATTACCGAATGTCTTGATAGAATTAAGGATTCTGTTTGTTCTTGAGAAAGCTTGAATCAGTCCATGCATCTTAAGGTTCTTATCCACCCACAATGTGTTCAGTGTGGTAGCATCAAAGCCTGTCAGAAACATATTGACTACGATAAGCAAATCCAGTTCTTTATTCTTCATGCGAAGGGATACATCTTTATAATAATTCTGGAACTTATCACTTGAGGTATCGTAGTTCGTATGGAACATTTCATTATAATCTTTGATGGCATCTTCCAAGAAGTCACGAGATGGCTTATCAAGCGCTGATGTATCCTCAGAGTTCTCCTCATCAAGGATACCATCGGATTCTTCCTCATTAGCACCATAGCTGAAGATAGTAGCAATACGCAGTTTCTTAGTAGGATCTGCTGCCATCTGCTTTTTGAATTCTTCATAATATAATTTTGCCATTGGTACAGAGGCAACAGCAAAGATGGAGTTAAAGCCACTTACACGCTGTTTCTGCTTGATTTCTTCCACAGCACCTCTGTCGGCAGACGCAACCTCTGCAACATTCATAAGAGTACTGTAGACATAGGTCTTATCGCCACGATATGTCTTCTGATCAAAATGCTCAAGGATATACTTTGTTACAAGGCTGATTCTCTGTGGAGCCATCATAGCCTTTTCACGATTGATATCCCATACCATTTCATCATCAATGTCTTCTTCTTCATCCATTGTCTTGATGTAATCCACACGGAATGGAAGTACATTCTTGTCATTGATGGCATCAACGATGGTATATGTGTGGAGCTGATCACCGAAAGTCTGCGCTGTGGTAAAGAGCGCAGGGTTCTTGGCACGTCCTGCATTCACAGAAAATATCGGTGTACCTGTAAATCCAAACAGATGATATTTCTTGAAGTTCTTTACAATGGCAGTGTGCATATCGCCAAACTGACTTCTGTGGCATTCATCAAAGATAATTACCACATGTTTTTGATATACTTCGTGTCCCGGATTTTTCTTGATGAAAGTAGCAAGCTTTTGAATCGTTGTGATAATGATTCGAGCATTTGGATTTTCCAGCTGTTTCTTTAATATGGCCGTAGAGGTGTTGCTGTTGGCAGCACCCTTTTCAAATCGGTCATATTCCTTCATGGTCTGGTAGTCCAAGTCCTTACGGTCTACAACAAACAGTACCTTATCGATAAAAGGCAGATAAGAAGCCTGTCTTGCAGTCTTAAAAGATGTCAATGTCTTACCGGAACCTGTGGTGTGCCAAATGTATCCGCCGCCTTCAATAGAACCATATTTTTTATAGTTATTTGCAATCTCAATGCGATTAATAATACGCTCAGTTGCTGTAATCTGATAGGGACGCATGACCATCAGTATATTTTCCGAAGTAAAAATACAGTACTTCGTAAGAATATTGAGGATGGAATGCTTGGCAAAGAATGTCTTTGTAAAATCAATCAAATCCGGAATCACTCTGTTATTGGCATCTGCCCAGAATGATGTAAACTCAAAGCTGTTACTTGTTTTACCTTTCTTACCCTTGGATGCATTGGCATCCTTGATGGCATTAAAGCGTGTGCTGTTAGAGTAATACTTGGTATTTGTCCCGTTGGAAATAACGAATATCTGCACGTACTCATAGAGACCACAGCCTGCCCAGAAACTGTCACGCTGATATCTGTTTATCTGATTGAAAGCCTCACGGATGGCAACCCCTCTGCGTTTTAACTCGATATGTACGAGGGGCAGACCATTGACAAGCACAGTGACATCATAGCGATTGTCATAGCTTGCCTGCCTGTTCGGCAGACAGGCACCATCTTCCTTGCCAAGCACATACTGGTTGATGACCTGCAGACGATTGTTATAGATGTTCTGCTTATCAATCAGTGTGATATTCTTGGATGAACCATCATCACGTTTTAAGACTTGCACATTATCCTCTTGGATTTTACGAGTCTTTTCCACGATATGTTCATTAGGATTGGCTACAGCAGAATGGAAGAACTGATGCCATTCGGTATCTGTAAACTTATAGTTATTCAGTTCCTCCAACTTTGTTCTAAGATTTGCAATCAAATCCTTTTCGGTATGGATGGAAAGATATTCGTAGCCTTGATCACAAAGCATACGGATAAATTCTTTCTCCAATGCAGCCTCACTTTGATATTGGTCAGCACGAACCTTCACAGGTTCATATTCTGTAACAACCGTATTCTCATTTGATTCGGCTACAATATTAAAATAAGGCACATGCATCACCTCTTTCGTGTTATTTTGTTATCGGCTCAAAATTGAGCAGCCTGTCTCTATAGTACTCGTATTGTTTCTGCCTTGCCTCAATCTCAGCTGGCAGACCACTGCTCAAGTCGTTGCAGAGGGCATCAAATCTATCAAGGATACCTACAATGCGTTCTTGTTCCTTTAAAGAAGGAAGTGGAATTTCCAAACTAAGGATTCGAGATGCATTGAGGTCACCACGTGCACCTTCTTTTCTCGAAAGCAATTCTTCATACTGGCTGCATACGCAATAGAAAACATATTTATATAGAGCCATATTAGGATCTATTTCAATATTCAAGCAGTGCTGATTCGTGGTAAGCGGTATTTTGTTTATCGCACATCTTCCGGCAGATGCTCCTGAAATTGCAACAATAACACAATTCTCTGGTATCCATTTGGCAGATGTTTCTTTCACTGCAAGTTCTGTAATAAAAGCAGTCGCCTCATAAATCTCATTGAATCTAACATCCTGTGTTCTTAACCAAGGAATTGTACCTCCCTTATAGTAAGCACTATTTCCTTTCTTAGGAGTAGAGCCGGAACTACAATGTTTACTGATGTTTTTCAAAGAAATTTTCACAGAACCATAGACAAACTGAATAAGTTTAATTATGCTTGTCTGTCTGTCTGTCTGTCTGTCTGAGCGATTATCTTGCCTGTTGCAGCGTATGTCAACAGTGCATCACGATAATATTCGTATTGTTTTTGACGTGCTTCAATCTCAGCCGGAAGACCAATGTTAAGGTCAGAGCAGATTGCATCGAAGTTGTCTAATACATAAACAATCTTTTCTTGTTTCTCCTTTGACAGAATTGGCACAAGGATTTTAGATAATTTTTCTCCTGTAGTTGTTGCTCTCGTAGTAAACGATGCATATCTCACAATAGTATTTCTAACTGCAGTGCTTGAAAAATAATAAGCACAGAACTTTGGCAATAATAAGTCTGTCTTAGGGCGTGCCCTTAGAACAAATCCACTGAATACACAATTCTCAACATCCTCAATGAGAGTACTTGTCATTCCGATATCTTCTTTTGTTTCAGAAGTTCTTGTAAAGAAAACATCACCTTTTTTAGCACTGTAACGTTCGATTTCATCCGGAGTAACTTCAACAGTTCCTGTAAATGAATCTTTTGCAAGCCATCTGTTATTATAAACATCCGTGAAGTTTATAATTGGAGAACCGTGTCCGAAGAATTCTTTACCTTTGTTCAGACCATTTCTTACGTCAAATAACTCTCCAAATGACTTGAATTCTACTTCATTATTAGAAAATGTGAGTAAATCATCCCTATAAAATTCATACTGTCTCTTCCGAGCTGTAAGCTCGGCTGTAAGCTCGGCTGTAAGTAACGTGAAAGAGTCCAATATACGGACTATTTCACGTTGTACCTCCAACGGAGGTACAGGGAGCTTCACTTGCCTCATCTGTTTCTTTGATACATTAAATCTCGTAACACCGTTTGCGGTTTTACCAATTTGGTATCTTAGTTCACTTGAACGAAATAAATGCTTTGAAAAATCGGGAAGCATTATTGAGGTGTCATCAAATCTAAAGACAAAGCAAAAACTATTCAAATATAATTTTTCATCAGTCTGTTGTGTAAGAACAGATGAAATTCCGCACTCATCTGGTGTTTCAGAAGATCCTGTGAATATAATATCGCCATATTCTAAGGTTCGTTGATTTTCGTCATCACCAATTTTGACTTTATCATCAACATCTATATCCAGTGCGGGATTAGAATACACATTTTTATATGTAATGAATTTTGCATTTCCATCAGTAAAATCATCTTTAGATTTTCCTGTAATACCTCCATAAAATTTTCCGAGTTCTCCAAGTGTTTTGTATTCAACTCCATCAGGACATAATTCCTGAATCAATTCATCTAATCTGCTCATTTACCGCACCTCGATTTCTGCGATGATCTTATCGATTTCATCACGAAGAACCTGCTCACGAGATACGATTTCTTTAATCTCTGCATTCAGCTTTACAATATCGATTTTCTCTCTGGTATCCTCAGCCTCAACATAAGTTGATACAGAAAGGTTGAAATCATTTTCTTTGACTTCATCATAAGAAGCGAGGTGAGCAATGTGTTCCACTTCCTCACGCTTTGTAAAAATATCAACGATTCTATCGATATTCTCAGGAGTCAGCTTATTGTTATTGGTTACCTTCACACACTCATTGCTTGCATCGATGAAGAGAGTACGGTTATCTGTCTTATTCTTTTTCATTACCATAATGCAGGTGGCAATAGAGGTTCCGAAGAACAGATTGCTTGGAAGCTGAATAATACAGTCAATGAAGTTGTTATCCACCAAATACTGACGGATTTTCTTTTCTGCTCCGCCACGGTACATAATGCCAGGAAAGCATACGATTGCAGCAGTACCATTACTGGCAAGCCAAGAAAGGCTGTGCATGATAAAGGCAAGGTCAGCCTTGCTCTTTGGTGCAAGGACACCTGCCGGAGCAAATCTCGGATCATTGATAAGCGTTGCATCATCAGAGCCCGCCCATTTGATGGAATACGGAGGATTTGAAACAATCAGTTCGAATGGCTCATCATCCCAGTGCTGCGGAGATGTCAAGGTATCTTCACAGGCAACATCAAATTTATCGAATCCCACATCGTGCAGGAACATATTGATACGGCAAAGGTTATAGGTTGTGATATTGATTTCCTGTCCATAGAAACCATTACGCACACCTTCCTTACCAAGAATTTTCAGAGATTTTAAGAGCAAACTTCCGCTGCCACAGGCTGGATCGTATACCTTATTGACTTCTTTTTTACCTACAGTGCCAAGGCGAGTAAGAAGTTCTGACACATCTGCAGGAGTAAAGAACTCACCACCGGACTTACCTGCATTAGAAGCATACATGGTCATCAGATACTCATAGGCATCACCAAAGGCATCGATATCATGGTCTTGTACAGAACCGAGGTTCATATCAGCCACACCATTTAATAGCTTTACGAGTTTCTCATTTCTCTTAGCGACAGTAGAACCGAGCTTATTGCTGTTTACATCAAAATCAGCAAACAGTCCGGCAAAGTCACTTTCTGCCTCACTGCCTTGTGAGGATTCCTCGATATGGCGGAATACAGCCTCAAGCTTTTCATTCAAATGAGCTTTTGCCCATTCCATATCTGCATTACTTTTCTTCTTTATATTAGCGAAGAGTTCGCTCGGAAGTATAAAGAATCCTTTTTCTTCTACAAGTCCTTCTCTTGCTACTTCAGCATCTTCATCTGACAGCTTAGCAAAATCAAAGTCTGTATTTCCGGCTTCGATTTCTCCCTTATTAATATAGCTTGTCAGATTCTCTGATATATAGCGATAGAACATTGTGCCAAGGACATAGTTCTTAAAGTCCCAACCATCGACAGCACCACGCAGTTCATCTGCGATTGCCCATATGGCACGGTGGAGTTCGTCACGTTCCTGTTCTTTCTTGGTATCAACCATTGTTTTTTCCTCCAACTTTATAGTTTAGCCATGCGTCTTCAATATCCGCATATGGGATATCGTTTTCCTCGCAAAAGGCCTTTATATTCTTCATCGCAGCAAGGTTTGGTTTGGATTTACCCTGTTCCCAACGATTTACAGTAGAAAATGCCACGCCTAATTTTCTGGCAAAGTCTTCCTGTGTCAGAAAACAGCGTGTTCTGAGTCTTTTTATTTTTTTTGGAAGTATCATTCGCATCTCCTTTATAATATTCAAAAATATAGCAAAATTATAGCATAAATTTATGGATTTTTCTCCTCTCCGGTCATTGGTTGGAAGATTTTTATTTTCTACCGGAATGACCAGCACTACATCCCCTTAGGAAGTTAAAAAGGATAAAAAAGAAGATTGGGAACAAACAAAAGCTCTCTCTGTCTAATCTGGTTCTATAATTTATTTTGGGGCGCTAAAGTGACCGTCCAGATGCGTGTCCTCTCAGCGCCTACTTTTTTTCAATAAAAAAAAGGCATATGCACTCAAATCCCTTACAATAAAGTGATCAAACAATAAAGAAAGTGAGTTGAATCCATATGCCTTCTCCAGATTATATCGAAAAATTAACAGGAATTAAAGAGGAATGGATTCAAAATTTAAAGGAAACGGAATCAGCCTTGGTTTTAGCGGTTCAGCTGCCGCCTCAAGAACACATCTGCCCTCATTGTAAGGCCGCCACAAGACGCATAAAGGGCTGCTATACGCGCCTCATTAAACATTTCCCACTTCTCCATAAAAAGTTGCATCTCCTGTATCGCCAGAGGCGCTATAGATGCAGCTGTGGTCACACAGTTAACGAGAAGGGCCCCTTTGCCTCTCCGTATTTCCAACCCTCTTCCTCGCTTCAACAAGTCATGCTCCAGGAGCTGCGTCAACACCTTTCTTTCCAAGAAGTGGCCAGACGATGCCATGTCAGCACCAGCCAGGTCATTCGTGTCTTTAATGAAGTCCATATTCCTCGTCCCAGTCACCTTCCCCGCGTGCTTTCCATCGATGAATTTAAAGGAAATGCCGCGGGTCAGAAGTATCAGGTCATCATCACTGACTCTGAAGCCAAGCGGATAATGGTCATTCTTCCGGCACGAACCACCAACGGCTTTACTGAAGGCTGCAACAATAAAATCAAGGTGGTAAAACGGATCTCATTTGGTCTGCGCAATTTTGAGCGCTTTCGTCATAGGATCTTGTACATTAACACACGCAACGAAAAAGGACACGCACTATCTTTCGTGCATGTCCTCTTCAGGAGAGCATAGACACTTTAGCACCCCAAAATTTGACAAAGAACCGAAAAAATGGACGCCCTATTATCCGGCGTCCATGAAGCGATGGTTTGACAACTGGGATGTCATCTCACCAATTTTTAAATTTTCAACAGAGGTTCGTACGGTCTTTTATACCATGAATGCGATAGAGAGTTTGAATTCATCCTACCGCCGCTTGAATTGCCAGAGAAGCGTTTTCCCGAGTGCGCAGGCATTGCTAAAAACGTTATATCTTGCAACGTTTGAAGCCACTAAGAAATGGACTATGGCTATTAGAAACTGGGGCAAGGTCAGAGGCGAGCTGTCTATTATGTATCCAAATCGATTAATTCCGTAAGATTAGCGTATACAATTAGCATACGCTACTATATATCATAGAAGACCTTATTTACAGACTTTTCTTCATACCCTCCAGTAAAATGACCATAATTTTTGACGCATGCCTTAACACCCATGCAGATACCAACCAAAATTTCATTAATTTATATTTATCTGTTCATAAAACAATCAACTTTGTAAGCAACAGTATTCCAGAAATCAATAGTTGCTTTAGCATTTGGAACCGCTGCATCGAAACCATGGTAAACGCCCGGGATTACGTGCATTTCCGTATCAATCCCC
This sequence comes from Acidaminococcus sp. AM33-14BH, assembly GCF_003603525.1. Classification (NCBI taxonomy): domain Bacteria; kingdom Bacillati; phylum Bacillota; class Negativicutes; order Acidaminococcales; family Acidaminococcaceae; genus Acidaminococcus; species Acidaminococcus sp. AM33-14BH. The sequence goes on from NZ_QTNG01000007.1 coordinate 57,520, forward strand.
TGAGAAATTAATTTATTGCCATAGCTGATGTCTTCATTTACAAAAAGATCTAAATCGCCAACATAAATCATGGCTGGCGGTAAGTCTTTTAAGTTTTTAGCAAAGGCAGGAGAATAATATTGACGCATTTTTTTAGGAATCTTTTTGTAACCGGCCAATTTTTTCCATGCAAACGCGTTAGTTTCGCGATCCCAGCAAACTTGGCCTGTGTACGGAGCATTATAAATGTCATCCTTACTGCCAGTACGGCTATCCAACATAGGATAAATCAAAATTTGTCCGTTGAGCTTTAGATTATCGTGATCGCGGTTGTAGAGAGCTAAAGCAGCCGTTAATCCACCACCGGCACTATCGCCCATGATTATAATTTTATCAGTGTTCAAGCCGTAGTTAGCACCGCTAGTCTTAACAAATTTTAAGCCTTTGTACGCATCCTCAAGTGCTGCAGGGAACGAAGCTTCCATTGAAGTTCTGTATTTTGGTGTTACTACTGCAACATTCATTCGGTCAGCCATCATTTGGTATTTAGGCATATTGTTATAAGCGCCACGCAACAAATATCCACCACCGTGAGAATAGTAAATAACAGGCAGGGCGGTACCGCTTTCTGTATTTTTAGGACGATAAATACGTAATTCAACATTGTCCGCATGTATTACTTCAGGAGTTATATTGGGGAAGGACTGAACAGGAGCTTTCATAAAAGCTTCTACATCTGCTTCATTTTCCATATGAAAGAGGAAGGTTGCAGCTTTTTCACGATATTCAGGTAAAATTTTATGCATGGAAGTGAGCTCAGCTGCAAAGCCTTGGGCTGTAATGATAAATCCGACAAAAAGAGGCAGTAATATTTTTGTCAATCTCATTTTTTACTCCTTTTAAATAGAAATAATTTTCACTTTATTTGTATTATACATAAATAACCATATATTATCAAGGTTCTTCACGGAAATTTGTGGAGTCATAGACAGATGGATATTGAAAAAGGACATCAAATTCTCCAAAATATAAGGTGACCAAACCAAAATAAAGGAGAATTGAGATATCCTCTATTTAGTACATTATTCAAGCAGACCTTTTTTGTCAAGACCCCAATTACCTTGTTTTCTTCCCTGAAGATCCTTTGGATGATTCCACGGCATGGGTGGTCACCGGCCAGAAACATCATACCGACTTCCTCTGCCCTTGCTGCGGAGAGCCGATGCATGTCTATGGCACGTACCGAACCCGCCTAAGGACGGTGCCTATGCAGCCAAATGCCAGGCGCACTGTCCTTTTCGAGGGGTACCGCTTCCTGTGCCCTTGCTGTCAGGAAACGATTACGGAACTCAATCCGTACAGATGTCCTGGAACGAGAATCACCAAACGGGCCGCTGTGTAGATTAAATCACTGCTTTCCCAGGGCCTTACGATTGCCGGCGTGCAGAAGATAGCGGGCATCCATTGGGACACCATTCGCCAAGCTGAAGGAAAAGCGAATCGACGGTCTGGCAACCCCCGCCAAATGCCCTATTAACACAGGCCGATTGGAAGGATGCAACAACAAAATCACGGTTGCCAAACGAAATGCGTATGGGTACAAGAACGACAGATACTTTTTTACCTTGATTCGGTACCTGTCTTTACCTACGTATGATTTGGCATCCCCCAAAAATGCGTGAGGAACCAAGTTATAGCATAATTTTATGAATTTTTCTCCTCTCTGGTCATTGGTTGGAAGATTTTTATTTTCTGCCGGAATGACCATCACTACATCCCCTTAGGAAGTTAAAAAGAATAAAAAAGAAGATGGGGAACAAACAAAAGCTCTCCCTGTCTAATCTTACGATGATTTTGAGGACTTTCCCAATGGCTGGTGAAAAACAAAAAACTCCGAATAGGCTCACCTATTCGGAGTTTTTTACTATTTGAGCAATTCCTTGACGAGGGCACTGACGCGCGAACCAGCTGCGCGGCCTTGGGTCTGGGCAAGTACCCGGCCCATGACCTTTCCCATGTCCTTCATGGACTTGGCGCCGGTTGTGGCAATGACATCTTGAATCACTTTTTTCAGTTCCTCATCACTGAGCGGTTCGGGGAGATACTTCTTAAGAATCTCGATTTCCTCTTCGTTCTTAGCGACAAGGTCAGGACGATTGGCATCCTTGATTTCCTTGATGGTGTCTTCGCGCTGCTTGACTTCTTTCATCAAGACGGCCATGACGGCATCATCCGTAAGTTCGGTCTTTTCATCAATCTCTTTGTTCCGGACAGCAGCCCAGACCATACGCAGGACGGAAAGGCGTTCCTTACCGCTTTCCCGTTCTTTCATGGCGGTCTTCATATCCGTCTGCAAGAGTTCTCGTAAAGACATCACTAAAGCCCCCAAACGAATTATCTGGATTTGCGTTTTCTGGCAGCTTCAGACTTCTTTTTGCGTTTTACGCTGGGCTTCTCATAGTGTTCGCGTTTTCTCACTTCGGAGAGGACGCCGGCCTTCTGAGTCGCACGCTTAAAACGACGAAGCGCACTGTCAATGGATTCAGTTTTGCCAACTCTGATCTCAGTCATCTATATCCCTCCCTCCACGATCTCTTTCGGGAAGTGTAATTTAACATTAACACTCGGTTATTATACCGTAAAAGAGGGGTACCTGTCAACGATTTTAGAGCTTCGGCCAACCTAGTTCTTTACCGCCCAGGATATGGAAGTGCAAATGAGGAACTGTTTGGCCGCCTTCGGCGCCTGTATTGACAATGAGACGGAAGCCTTTTTCAGCAATTCCAAGTTTTTTTGTTACTTCCGGCAGGATTTTCTTTACATGAGCCACCAGTTCCACCGGCGCCGTAACGATATTTTCCGTGTGTTTCTTGGGAATGATGAGGACATGGATTGGTGCTATGGGACTAAGGTCATTGATGGCAATGACTTCATCATCTTCATAGACGCGGGGGCTTGGAATCTCACCGGAAACAATTTTACAAAATACACAATCACTCATAAAAAACACCTCTTTCTCTTGACGGGCGACGCTTGAGTGCGTCCCCTTCATCACTGACTGTCAGCAGGGTTCGGCAAGGACGCCATCATCAAAAAGGCCGGTTACGGCAACGGTCGTAAGGGTTCCCGTAAGGTCTTCTTCGGACTTAAGGTAGACCCGGACATAATTGGGTGTGAGACCTTCCCAAAGCCCTTTCCTGCCTATTTGTTCCCACAAGACGGGGTACTGGCGCCCAATGAGGGTCTTTCGGAAGATTTCATTTCCTTTGCGGTCCACTGCCTCCAAACGATGGACCCTGTCTTCCTTTTCCTTATTGGAAAGCTGGTCCTTCCGTTCTGCTGCCGGCGTTCCCTTGCGTTTGGAATAAGGAAAGATATGGATATTGGCAAAGCCGCAGGCCTCAGCAAAGGTCAGGGTTTGGGCAAAGTCAGCTTCCGTCTCCCCCGGGAATCCGACTATGATATCCGTTGTAATGGCTACATCCGGAACAGCTGCACGGATCCTATCAATGAGCTCCTTGAAGCGGGCTGTGTCATAAGGCCGGTTCATCGCCTTTAGTATCTTATCGCAGCCAGATTGAAGAGGCAAATGAAGATGGCAGCAAAAACGCGGATCTTCCTGCATGAGCCGAAGGAGCTCCGGCTGGACTTCCACCGATTCCAAGGAGCCTAAGCGCAGACGGCACAGGGCCGGTACAGAAAGAGCGGCTTTAACGGCATCAAAGAGGCGATTGCCATTTGCCGTCTCCTTACCATAACAGCCAAGATGGATACCAAGGAGAACGACTTCCTTATACCCTTCTTCTGTAAGGTGCTCCACTTCGCGGCGGATACTTGATAGCGGTCGGGAACGCAGATGACCTCTTGCATAGGGGATGATGCAGTACGAGCAGTACTGATCACAGCCTTCCTGAATCTTTAGGAAGGCCCGGTCACGGCTGTCATCGACAGAAGCCGCAAGATCTTCAAATTCACTGCCTACAGGCAGGTCAAGGACGTCATTGACGGGCGCCGCGTCCCGCTCACCGAGGCGCTCTTCCACAAGCTCAACGATGCGGGCCCGGTCACGGTTGCCGACAAGCAGGTCCACGCCCTCAAGGGCCGCAACCTCTTCCGGCGCCGTCTGGGGATAACACCCTGTAACGACTATGAGCGGTTTGGGATCACGTTTGATGGTACGGCGGATCATGCGCCGGGATTTCCCCTGCCCCATATTGGTGACGACGCAGGTATTGATGAGACAAATATCACTGGCTTCTCCAAAAGGAACGATTTCATAGCCAGCTTCACGGAAAAGTTTTTCCATGGAAGCCGTATCGGACTGGTTCACTTTGCAGCCCAGAGTATAAAAACTGATGCTGTGCTTCACACTTAACCTCCCAGGTTTCCGGTTTCGTATTGGATAGCCGCAAGGGCCGCAAGAGCCGCGGTTTCCGTGCGCAGGATGCGTGGTCCAAGGCTGACAGACTGCCAGTCATGGGCAGCAGCAAGATCAAATTCATCCCCTGAAATACCGCCTTCAGGCCCAATGAGAAGAGCAATAGATTTTGCATCAGGAGTCTTCTGAAGAGTCCTGCGCAGGCTGCCTTCTTCCTCGACTTCGTAGGCCATGAGCTTTAGGTCCGCTTCACAGGAAGTCAGGGCGAGCGCTACCGGCAGAGGGGCCTTGATAACAGGGACGATATCCCGCTTGCTTTGCTTGGCCGCTGCCTCAGCAATCTTTTGCCAGCGCTCCAGCTTTTTGGCAGTTTTCCCCTCATCAAGGCGAACGACACAATGAGCCATACTGACAGGTTGGATCTCCGAAATACCCAGTTCAATGGCTTTTTGGATGATCCATTCCATCTTATCCTGCTTGGGAAGCCCCTGATAGAGGGTGACCCTCACTGTCGGTTCGTGGTTTTCTTCAAGGATCCGTACTGTTTCAAGGGTGACGGCATCTTTGGAAAAGGCCGTAATTTTCATAACGGCGGCAATCTGGTCAAGGCTTACGATTTGAACCTCGTCCCCTACTTTCATGCGCAGGACATGGCCCATGTGATGGGCATCCTGGCCTGTCACTTCCAGGGTATCGGCAAAGGGTTTGCCTAAAAAGAAACGGTACACGTCAGGCATCCTTTCTCATGGTGATTGCGGTCCAACCAGCACGGTTTTTAACATCAAGGACAGTAAAACCATGTTGCCGAGCCGCTTTTTCCACATCGCAAAGGCGCTCCTTGATGACGCCCGAGGCGAGGAAGAGCCCGCCTTGACGGAGCTTTTTGAATGCATCGGGAAGGAGCGTGATGATGATGTCAGCAATAATGTTTGCCACAATGAGATCGGCCTTTTCATCGGCATCATCGAGGAGATTGCCCTTTTTGACCGTAATCCGGTTGGAAAGGTGATTTTTGGCAATATTTTCCTTGGCCACTTCCACAGCCTTGCCGTCAATATCAATGGCATGAATGGAACGGGCGCCCATAAGCGCGGCCGTCATGGCAAGGATCCCGCTTCCTGTACCGACGTCATACACATCGATATTGGGCGTGACCAGTTCCTCAAGGCGTTCGATACACATCCGCGTTGTAGCATGCGTTCCCGTACCAAAGGCCATACCGGGATCAAGTTCGATGACTTTTTCTTCCGCCGTCGGGGTATAGCTTTCCCAATCGGGTTTGATGACAATCTGACTGCCGATCTTCGTCGTATGGAAATACTGCTTCCATTCATTGGCCCAATCTTTTTCACTCACCTTACGGAAGCGGAGCTGACCTATCTGGAAGCTGCCAATTCTCTTTTCTATCTCTGACAAGCCTTCCTTAATGGTGGAAAGGCGTCCGGACAGTTCTTCATCTTCAAGATAATAGGCAGAAACGGTCACAATCTCCGTTTCTTCCGGCATGGGAAGGTCACACAGTTCCCACGTTGTATGTTCCTTGAGCTCCTTGAGGAGCAGGGGATCGTCTATTTCAACTCCGTTACGGGCGCCGGCTTCACAAAAAAGATTGGCTGTTGCTTCGACGGCTTCACGGGTTACACTGATGCTGACTTGCTGCCAAGTATCCATTTGCTTCATCCTTTCTTTGTTATCAGCTCATTATACCACAGGTAGGGCGCTCCGTCATACAGCCGAAAAAAGACCAGGCCCTCAGTCCTGGTCTTTTTTGCGGTCTCGATTATACCACGCGTTCACTTTTTGGCTGTAATATTCAGCTTCCTTTTTACGGCGCCATGCGTCTCGTTCATCGCAGATGGCAAGCATTTCATCAGCAATGTCCTCAGCCGAAGCCGGCTGATTGTGCGCGACATAAAGGGCCAAACGGCGGATGCTTTTTTCAGAGCCCAAATTTGCAGCAAGCAGACGTCCAAATTCAGCAGGGTGACCCAGCAGGACAACTTCTTTTATAAGACGCTCCGTCCAGTATTCCACTTCATTTGTCATATGAGGCTCCTTAGCATTTGCTGGACCAAGTCCGTGGGTAAAAAAGCAGCAGCATGGGGAGCAGTTCCAAACGGCCAGCGAGCATATCAAAGATCAGGACCAACTTGGAAAAGTCTCCATATACGCCAAAGTTACGGCTCGGACCCACTTCTGCAAGTCCCGGTCCGATATTGTTGAGGGTGGCCGCAACAGCCGTAAAGTTGGTCGTAAAACTAAAGTTTTCGAGACTGATGGCAAGCACGGAAAGACCAAAGACAAAGAAATAACTCGTCAAATAGACATAAAGGGAACTGAGGACCTTGCGGTCCACGGTCTTCTTGTCCATCCGGACACACTGTACACCATGGGGATGAATGATTTGGCGCAGTTCCTGCTTGATACTCTTCATGACAAGGACAACGCGGCTGACTTTGACGCCGCCCCCTGTTGATCCGGCACAGGCTCCGATGATCATGAGCATGACAAGGATGGTTTTGGAAAAGCTTGGCCATAGGTCAAAGTCCACCGTTGAAAACCCTGTCGTCGTAATGATGCTGCCGACTTGAAAATAGGCCACGCGCAGGGCTTCCTCAAAATTGCCATACCGCGGTTCGATCTGCCAGGTAATGGCAAGGCCGGCACAAAGGATGATGGCAAGATACGCCCCCACTTCTTCCAGATGGAAGGCTTCATAGAAATTCTTTGTCAGAAGCAAGTAATAGAAACTGAAATTGACGCCAAAGGCAATCATAAAAATGGTGATGATCCACTGCTGAAAGGGCGTATACTCAGCGCAGCTGCTGTTGAGGACCCCGAAGCCCCCCGTTCCCGCCGTGCCAAAAGTAATGCACAGGTTATGGAACCAGTTCATCCCAGAAAAAGCCAAGATGGCAATCATGAGAAGGGTCATACCAAGATAGATACGGTAAAGGACGATGGCCGTGTTCTTTACACGGGGCACGAACTTTGATACATCAGGACCGGGGCTTTCCGCTTTCATGAGATTGATCTGCGTACCACCGCTGCCTGAGGGGATCATCATGAGAATGAAGACCAAGACGCCCATCCCGCCAATCCAGTGGGAAAAGCTCCGCCAAAACAGGCTTGTATGAGAGAGCGCCTCCACATTGGCCAATATGGAAGAACCTGTCGTCGTAAACCCTGACACAATCTCAAAAAGGGCATCAAGAAAAACCGGAATCTCACCGGTAATGACAAAGGGAATTGCTCCATAAAGGGAAAGGACAACCCAAGAAAGCCCAACGGACACAAAGCCTTCGCGCTGATAGATGGCGGGATTGGCAATCTTTTTGCGGGAAAGGAGCCAGCCTGCCGCTATGGCCCCGACTCCCAGGGCAAGATAGACCAGGCCCTGCCACTCCCCATAAATGAGGGCAATGAGGCAGGGAAGCAGCATTAAGAGGCCTTCCGTACGAAGGACCCAGGAAAGGATCCTTCCAATCACAGCATAATTCATGGCCTCACCCCATTATTTTAAAATATTATAAATATCGTGGAACCCGATATGGGTTGTTACGACAATGACCGTATCCCCAATCCGGAATTCATCCTGACCGCCTGGGATAATCAGCCTGCCGCCGCGCAGGATTCCAGCAATGATGACACCGTCCTTGATTTTCATATCGACGAGCTTCTGCCCGGTCACCAAGGAATCCTTATCAATGAAAAATTCCATGGCTTCGACGCGCCCATTCATAAGGCGATAAAGGGTTTCCACATTGGACTCCATGCTGTTGCCGGCAGCCCGGACATACTGCACAATCTTTTGGGCCGTAATCTCCTTCGGATTGATGACGCTGTCCAGATGAAGGTTATCCAAAAGTTCCCCAAAATCGACATGATTCAGCTTTGTGACAACCTTTTTCTTCACACGGTTCATGACGTAAAGGGAAAGGATGGCGTTAACTTCATCGATGCCCGTGCAGGCCACAAAGCCGTCCATATTTTCCAGATGTTCCTCATCAAGCAGTTGGCGGTCCGTTCCATCCCCACAATCGACAGTTACATCGGGCAAGGCATCCACAAGCTCTTCGCAGCGTTTCATATCCTTTTCGATGATGGTCACGTGGATATTGCGGCTGGAAAGAAGCTTGGCCAAATAATAGCTTGTAGCTCCGCCGCCGACAATCATGACGTTTTCCGCTTTGTTTGTCTTGACACCGATTTTGCGGAAAAATTCCTCGACATCGCTGGGCATAGCCATGATGGTCAGGATGTCGCCGCTCATGATGACTGTATCCCCGTTAGGAACAATGATTTCACTATTGCGTTCAATGATGCAGATAAGCAGATTATTTGTCGTCAGCTGCGCCAACTGCTTTAAGGAAATCCCAATGAGCATGGACCGCTGGGGAACGCGGAAGCGCAGCATATCGATTCGGTCCTTGGCAAAGCTGAAGATATCAATTGCCGTAGGAAAATTAAGGAGCCGCGTCATTTCCTTGGCAGCTTCCAGTTCCGGATTGATGGTCATGGAAAGATTCAGGCCCTTTTGCAGGAAATGGCTTTCCTCCGAATAATGCGGGCTCCGCACACGGGCAATGGTGTGACAGCCGCTATTATTGAGTTTGGCAATGACGCAGGTCAAAAGATTGACTTCATCGCTTTCCGTCACGGCAATAAGCATATCCGCATGCTTAAGATCGGCCTGCCGCAAGACGTTGAAACTTGAGCCGTTGCCTATGATACCCATGACGTCGTAGTTGGTCGAAATATGGTGGATGAGGTCCGCATTGGTATCAATGACGGTCACATTATTGTTTTCCTTGATAAGCTGCGTAACGATATTTCGTCCCACCTTACCGCAGCCGACAACGATAATTTGCATTTTGTTCTCCCCCACAGCAAATCTAAAAGCGTATCAATCTATTATATAACGGGCCTTTCCAAAAAGCCATATGATTGTACCATTTCATACACTTTCTTTTCCAGCAAGACGCCGAGCCACAAGTTCGAAAAAGAGGCAGCCTAAAAAGGAGGTCGCCCATTGCATGCTCCCATAGAACAGAAGAAACCGCCAGACGAGTTGAGGGCCGACCTGAAAGAGGGAGCTCACGGCAAAAAGCCCCGCTGTCATACAGGATGCCTTGAAAAGCGGGGCAATCAAGATACGAAGGCGCGCACGCTGCGCTTCTTTACAGAAAAAAGCGTAAGCCGCGTTTGAGAAAAAGACCACAGGAATCATGAAGGGAAGGGCCAGATGACCTTGCATAAAGGCCACTGCAGGCAGGGCCGCACTCATGGCCCAGATTACGGCAGGCGCCGTAAAGCGCCCCGCAAGGACCAGGGACAAATTGACAAGGCTCCCGATGATGAGCGTCATCACAAAAGGCGGCAAAGGCAGCAAAATACGCAGCTGCTGCACCATAAGAGCGAAAGCCAAAAAAAGGCTCCCCCGCGCAAAAGCCTGCATCGTATGATGGTTCATAGGGATCCCTCCTTTCTTATTTTCATTGTAGCAAGGCAAGGTCCATCTGACCAGTTGATTTTTTCGATGGCCTTTTCCCTTTGGGTATATTATAATTGATAAGTTAAGGAAACACCGTTTAGAGGAGCTCTTTTATGAAAAAACGAAACATTATCTTTGACCATTTGCGCGCCCTTTCCATGCTGGGCGTCGTTGCCATCCACGTCGGTGACCTTGTCATGCAGTCCGGTACACCATGGAACTGGCTCTACCTTTTGTGTGAAGTGCTGAGCCGCTACAGCGTGCCCACCTTCTTTTTTATCTCCGGCTACGGACTTTTTTATTCCCATCCCTTGGAAAAGCCCTTGGAGTATAGGTCCTTTATCAAGAAAAGATTCAAGAGCATCGGGATTCCCTATGTAGTGACGAGCCTCTTTTATATGGGTGTCGCAAGTCTCATGGCCCGAAACCTTGCCATGTGGCATCCCAAATACGTGCTTTTCACCCTCTTTTTTGGACTGGGAAATTATCACATCTATTTTCTCGTCATCCTCATGTGGTTCTATCTGCTCTTTCCCCTATGGAGAAGCCTCATGAAAAAGATGGAAGCCATGGGCCTTTATCTGAGCCTATCCATCCTGTTTATCTTAGAGCTTTTCTTATACCGGGTCAGTGCCCACTTCTGGGCCTATCCCCAATGGGTTGTCGATACGCCCCTTCTGTATGACCTGCTCCAATACAGGCTGAACTATTTTCCCTTCTTCTATCTCTTTGTCTTTATGATGGGCGGCGTCATTGCCCGTCATTATGAGGCCTTCCTTACCTTCATCAGAAAATGGAAAAAAGTCTTGGGCGCGGCTTTTGTGCTATCTGCAAGCTGCAACACGCTGATCTTCTACCGCTGGATCCTCATCCATCACATGCCCCTTGAGGATACGACGAATGCACTGCAGCAGCTTTCCACACCGGGCCTGACCTATACAGTCATCTTCATCCTCTTTGCCAGTGCCATTCTGGACCGCTATCCTGAAGGAAAACTGCCTTTATTGGAAAAAATATCGGATCGTTCCTTTTATATCTACCTCATCCATCCCTTCTTTCTCGACCAATTAAGCTACTGGATCGATCGAGCCATCGTTCCCTTTGACAGATTCCCCATGCCCGTCTTTTACGTGCTCCTTGTCACGGTCTCCTATGTTGCGGCCGGTCTTTTGCAACGCGTCGTCCCGCCCCTTAAAAGAAACCTTCTGGCACGTTTACCCAATAAGGCATAAAAAATCTCCCAGCAACTTCCAATCATGGATTTGTTGGGAGTTCTTTTTTAGAGGAAAAGAGCCAAAAAGGGCACCGTCACGAGACTTGTCACGGTTGACGTAAAGACACAGGCAGAAGCAAATTCCGCATTGGCCCCATATTTTGCAGCAAGGATGGCCGTCGTAGACCCGATAGGCATTCCCGTAAGGATGGTTGCGACCGCCGTCAGAAGGGGATCGATGTGAAGGCCGCGAAGGCTAAGAAGGAGCACCAACGGCATGAAAAGCTGACGGATAGCGGATAGAAGCAAAGCCTTGCCCGATAGGAAGTTCTTTAATGGAATCTCTGCCAAAATCATCCCCACAATGATCATGGCAAGGGGCGTCGTGCATTCACCCAAGGCGTGGATTGCACTCACGGCAACCAGCGGCAGGTCGGGTTCAAAGAGCATCCGCAGGAGCCCCAGTTCTACGGCAATGATGCCCGGGTTGAATAGGACCCTCTTTATACGCTCCCAGCGCGGTGCCGTCGTAAAAAGGCTGATGCCCGCACTCCACATGAGGATCCTTGTAGGGATGATGTAGAGGCTGGCATAAAAAAGACCATCCAGCCCATACCCATTTTCAATAACCGGCAGACCGGCAAAACCGGAGTTACTGACCAGCGTCCCGTAGCGCATGATAGGAATTTCATCTTTTTTACAGAACCGAAAGGCTACGTTGCTGATTATGAGTGAAAGGACTTCCACAGAAGAGGCGACAAAAAGGCTCAGGAGCCCTTTTTGCAGCGTTTCAACTGTCAAGGTAATCTGGAAGGACTCAAAGATCATGCACGGCAGGGTAACAAGGATGACAAATTCCGTAAAAGCATCCCGCGCCTCCGCTTTGAGGATTTTCCCTTTACGCAGTCCATAGCCAATGGCCATATAGACAAAAAGCAACATCTGGATGGAGAGCATCTGCCAAAAGCCTTCCACATTCTTCACCTTCCTCCATTTTAATTCTATTGTAGCAGATTGGATTCCAAGAAAACGGGAAAAGCGGCCATTGCCTTCTTTTTAAATTCACGAAAGGGCCTTAGTATTTTTAAGAATAACCAAAACAGCGCCACGGAAAAAAGCCTCCGTGACGCTGTTTGTAAAGTTTTTTTAATCCATCAATGCGCTTTTTATTTGACGTTGATTTTCCCGGCATAGACCGTACCGGACTCCACGTCAAGGGTCACCACATCGCCATCTTCCAATTCCTTCATGGCTCCAGCGGCCCCAACAATCACAGGGATTCCGAAATTGATGCCCACAATGGCCGCCGGCGAGGTAAAGCCCCCTTCTTCAGCAATGATGCCCGCTGATTGGGCCGCTTTGGCGCCCATTTCGTTTTCAAGGGCGGAACAGACAAGAATGGAACCCTCTTTTATTTTATCGACATCACTGAGATGCTCCACGCGGACCACTTCGCCCGTAACGGATTTACGGCCAATGCCCTGCCCTTTGACGACAATTTCACCGACATTGACAACCTGAATAAGGTTCGTACTTCCTACTTTCCCCACGTTCTTACCAGCCGTGACAATGACCGAATCCCCTTTCCGGACAAGACCTGCATTTCTGGCTTCGTTGACGGCAAGGTCAATGAGGGCATCCGTATTGGGTTTATTGAGGCCTTTAAGGGGAACGACGCCCCAATAAAGCGCCATGCGGCGCAGGCTCTCTTCTTTCGGGGAAACACCGACTACCATGGCGTGGGGACGATATTTGGCAACCATGCGGGCCGTGTATCCAGATTCCGTAATGGACAGGATCACGTTGGCATCAAGTTCCTGAGCAATCTGCACCGTGGCATGGGAAATAGCGTCCGTCATCTGGACCTGTGCCCCAATGCCTTTATGTTTAAAGACATTCACATAGTCAAGGGAAGCTTCCGTCCGTTTGGCAATCCGGCTCATGGTTTCCACGGCTTCGACAGGATAGGCACCGGAAGCGGTTTCACCGCTCAGCATGATGGCATCGGTCCCGTCATAGATGGCATTTGCCACATCACTTGCCTCAGCACGCGTGGCATGGTAATTTGTGATCATGCTCTCAAGCATTTGGGTTGCCGTGACGGCAGGTTTGCCAGCTGCATTGCATTTTGCGATGATCTGCTTTTGGACAACAGGAACATCTTCCATAGGAATCTCGACACCCAAATCACCACGGGCGACCATGACACCGTCGACAACTTTCAGGATTTCATCGATGTTATCGACGCCTTCCTGGTTTTCAATCTTGGCAATGATGCCCATATTGGAGCCGAGGCTCTCCAGAAGGCGCCGGATCTGCATGGCATCATCGGCGCTGCGTACAAAGGAGGCTGCAATATAATCCATTCCCGCATTTGCCGCAAAGGTAATATCGGACACGTCTGCTTCCGACATAAAGGGCAGCTTCAAGATAGCCCCTGGCACAGCGACACGCTTACGGGAAGAAATCTCCCCGCCGTTGGTGACCGTTGTATGGATTTCAGTATCCGTCGTTGATTCTACCCGAAGGGTCAGTTTCCCATCATTCAGAAGGATCGTATCACCTTTTTTCACCTCTTGGGGAAGACCGCTGTAGTTTACATGGGCTTTTTCCGCTGTGCCCTCGCAGGCTTCTGCAGTCAGTGTAAAGGCGTCCCCGTCCTTCAGTGTCACCTTGTCCCCCTTAAACAGGCCCAGGCGCATTTCCGGTCCCTTTGTATCGCCGATAAAACCGATGACACGGCCTGTTTCGGCAATGGCTTCCTTCAAAAGGGCCAATCGTTTGGCACATTCCTCATGGGATCCATGGGAAAAGTTGAAACGAGCCAAATCCATGCCGCTTTCAATCATCTTGACAAGGATCTCTTTTCTGTCCGTTGCCGGACCCAAAGTACAAATAATCTTCGTTTTTTTCATGGTAAGAACTCCTTTATCTTGACCTTTCTTCCCACCGGGGAGAGTCTTTGGTGTTGTATTCATCCATCCCTGTAAAAAAGCCGTCATCCCAGGAAATAGATCGTATAGCCCACAAGCCGCGGTGCGCATGGATTGCCCTCGCAAGGAAGGGGAACTTTCCATCCAGAACAGGATCGGTACGGAACCAATCCAGGTAAAGAATGAGGACCTTCTCCTTAGCCATCCAGCAAGTGACATTTCCTGAAACCGGCTCATTTCATTGTACTACAAAGAAAGTAGCGGGGCAAATCCCTTTGACCAGAAAAGGGCAATCTCTTGACCTTCTTTTTTCGAGAGAAAACGCAAGAAGCCCGGGCCAAAAAGGCTCGGGCTTTACGAAACTTCATAGGAGTGCCGCTAATTAGGATTCCTTGAATTCCTTGATCTTCTGGGTGAGCAGAGGCAGGACTTTCAGGGCATCGCCAACGATACCATAGCGGGAGATTTCAAACATCGGAGCATCCGGATCCTTGTTGATGCAGACGATGGTATCAGATTTACTCATACCTGCTTTGTGCTGAACAGAACCGGAAATACCGCAGGCGAAGTAAATCTTCGGCGTAACGGTCTTACCAGACTGGCCAACTTGGCGAGGATGTTCGATGAAACCTTCATCGACAGCAGCACGGGAACCGCCAACTGCACCGCCGAGCACATGGGCCAGATCCTGCAGGAGGGCAAAATTTTCTTTGGCTTTCATGCCGCGGCCGCCGGAGCAGACGAACGGAGCATCATCGATGGCCATTTCACCTTCGGTGACGACCGGATCTCTTCTCAGGACTTCAACGCGGTCTTCAATCTGATGTTTCAGGGTATATTCAACAACTTCACCTTTATGGGAAGGATCAGCTTCCGGAGCCTTGAAGGTCTTCGGACGGCAGGTCCCCATCTGAGGACGGTCTTCTTTGCAGAGGATCGTGGCCATGATGTTACCGCCAGCAGCCGGACGGGTCCATTCAACAAGTCCGTCTTCTTCGACGTCCAGAATGGTGCAGTCTGCACACAGACCGGTACGTTCACGGGCAGCCACGCGAGGACCAAGGTCACGGCCATCATTCGTAGCGCCGATAAGGATGGCGTTAGGACGATATTCAGTAATCAATTCTGCGAAAGCGTTGGTGTAAAGTTCCGTGGAATAATGAGCAAACTTTGGATCACGGACAACGTAAACAACGTCAGCGCCATGAGCGATCAGGTCTTGAGGGATGTCTTTCGGATCATCAATCAGGAGGACAGCCCCAACACGCTGATGGCACTTATCGGCCATTTTTCTAACTTCGCCGAGCAGTTCGTATACGACATGAACGGGTTTACCTTCGTAATGTTCGCAATAAACCCATAAATCTTTTTCGTTACCGGTTTTCTTAGCCATTGTTATCCCTACCTCACTTCGTAATAATCTTGTCAGCGATCAGCTTGTTGACCAGCTTATCGACAGCAATTGCAGGATCTTCATCGTTGAAGATTTCGCCATGGACCTGCGTAACTTTCGGAGTGAAGCTCTTCATGACCTGAGTCGGGGAGCCGGCTTTACCGATGATGCTGTGGTCGATTTGGAGATCGTCAGCGCTGTAAACAGGAACCTGGGTCTTTCTGGCTTTCATCTTGCCTTTGATGCTGGCAAAACGAAGTTCAGGGCTGCGCATAACCGTAACGACGCAAGGCATCTTCATAGCCAGGGTCATGGACGTATTTTCGTTGTCGCGGTCAACAACGACTTTATCATCTTTGACCTGAACTTTCAGGGCAGCCGTAACCTGCGGCAGATCCAGATGTTCAGCAATTTCAGGACCAACCTGTGCCGTATCACCATCAATAGCCTGACGGCCGCACATAATGAGATCAGGAATCCCAAGATGTCTGATGGTTTCAGCCAGGGCAGCACTCGTAGCAAGCGTATCAGCGCCGCCGAAAGCTCTGTCACTGACGAGGATAGCTTCATCAGCACCGACAGCAAGGCAATCCTTCAGGACGGATTCAGCATGGGGCGGTCCCATGGTGATGACCGTAACCTTGGCACCCATGGAATCTTTGATTTCCAGAGCCGTTTCCAAAGCATACTGGTCATACGGGTTCATGATATTGGTGACACCGTCTCTGACGAGGTTGTTGGTAACCGGGTCGATTTTCATTTCGGCGGTATCCGGTACCTGTTTAACACATACAAAGATGTTCATTACAAAGCGACCTCCTAAAAACTTGAAATATTCAATCCATACCGCTTTATTGTAACACGGAGACCAGCGTCATGCAAGTTAGAAGGCTCTTATGAGCGGAGGAATGGTCTTTATTTTTATTTTCTTTACAAAATTGAGAAAATTTACGTTTTATATCCGCATTCATTGTCCACTTGTAACGCACATCTTGGTTATTTTGCCCAATCTTGTGAGAATCGGCAAAGAGAAAAGCTCTGATTTTACTGAACTCATTGAAGTTACACATAACATTTAACTTATGAAGTATTCCTTCTAAACGACAGGAAAGAAATGAAAAAGAGGCATGGAGACTCATTTTTCTCCCTCTTCCTCTTCTTTTGTCCTATAAGAAAAGCCCCCCCTATTCCTGATTGGCCGAAGAGGGTCCTTCCATTGAACCTCTTCCGCTAACAGAAACGGGAGATTCCAGAGAAGGATAAAAATGGTCCCTGTCAAAATCGCAGGGACCATAATGAAAAGTCATGACTCAGCGGAGGCCATCCTCCCCTAGGACCCTTTTGATGGCGTCGGTAAATCCCGGTGCCTTCCCGTCCACCCAGAACTGGGGCCGCGTACGGATCACTTGCCGGGTCTCTTCCACATGAAGATAGACAGGATTTTTCCCATGAAAGGCGCTGAAAATGGCGCCCAGCTGGGCTTGGACATCGGGCGTGTTGCGCCCTTTGCCAATGAAAAGGTGAATTTCCTTTTCACGCTCCCGCAAAGGTTCAATGCGATTGGCAAATAGGCGCGGTGTCTCTTCGTCAAATTTCAGCATGCCTGTAATGGCGACAGGCTGATCTTCCTCAATCTGGCTGCGGCACTCCCCATACGTACGGGGAAAGGCAATGACGCCGATGCTGCCAGTCAAATCTTCCAGCATAAAGGTCGCCATGCGCTCCCCCTTTTTCGTTGAGCGGATGCGGACACCTGTAATGAGGCCGCCAACGGTCACGCGTTCGCCGTCATGATAGTGTTCCTCCGTGCAACGGGCAATACCGGTCATGGACGAAAGGACCTTGCGGAACGCGTCCAAGGGATGGCCCGTGACGTAAAATCCGATGAGTTCCTTTTCAAGACGCAGGACTTCGTCCTTAGGGATTTCCGGCAGGTCCGGGATGGGAATGGCCGCCGCGCTCTGCCGCGTATCGCCGCCAAACAGGGAAAGCTGCCCTGTCATGCGGTCATGCTGGTCCTGGGCCGCCGCGTCAAGCGCCCGGTCCATGATGGCAAGAAGCTGCCGGCGACGGTAACCAAAGGTATCCATGGAACCGCTCTTGATGAGGTTTTCCACGACCCGCTTGTTGACCTTGGTCAGGTCTACCCGGCTGGCGAAGTCAAAAAAGTCCTTGAAAGGCCCATGGCTTTCCCGTTCCTTGAGGATAACGGCTACAGCCGTTTCCCCGACGCTCTTGATGGCGCCAAGGCCAAAGCGCACATTATCGCCATCAACGGAAAAAGCGGCTTCACTGGAATTGATGTCAGGCGGCAGGACCTTGATGCCCATATCGCGGCAGACACTGATATACCAGCTGACTTTTTCCGCCACCGTGATCACGCTGTTAAGGAAGGCCGCCATATATTCCACCGGATAATTGGCTTTAAGATACGCTGTCTGGTAGGCCACAAGGGCATAGGCAGCAGAATGGGATTTGTTGAAGCCATAACCAGCAAAGTGCTGCAGCAGGGCAAAGATTTCTTCCCCCAGCTGACGGCTGATCTGGTGCTCCCTTGCCGCGCCGGCAAGGAATTTTTCCTTCATGCTGTCAAGGAGCTTTGCCTTCTTTTTTCCCATGGCACGGCGCAGGATATCGGCTTCGCCCAAGCTGAAACCGCCGAGCACGGAGACAATCTGCATGACCTGTTCCTGATAAAGGATGACGCCGTACGTATCGGCTACAATGGGTTCCATAAGGGGATGCAGGACCCTAGCCGTGCGCTTTCCATGACGGCCGGCAATGAAGTCCTCCGCCATACCGCTTCCTAAGGGACCCGGTCGATAAAGGGCCACAAGAGGGATGAGATCGGCCATGGATTCCGGTCCCAGTTCCTTCATCAGTCGGGTCATCCCGTCTGATTCCATCTGAAAGACGGCCGCCGTATCACCTGCGCAGAGCATCTGACAAGTTTTGGGATCTTCGAGGTCAATATGGTGGATATCAAGCTTGATGCCCTGATTCTTTTCGATCATCTTCACCGTATCATCAATGACAGTGAGGGTCCGGAGCCCCAAAAGGTCCATTTTAAGAAGGCCTAAGGCCTCGGAACAGTCCTTGTCATACTGGGTACAGATATATTCATGGTCATCATCGCTTGTCGAGGTAATCTGGAGCGGGACATAATTGGTCAGTTCTCCCGGCGTAATGACAACCCCGGCCGCATGGGTCGACGTATGACGCGGCATGCCTTCGACACGGCCGGCAAAGTCCATGAGCTGGGCAATGCTGGGATCGTTCTGGACGAGCTGCTGGAGATCCCGGCTTCCTTCAAGGGCACTTTTAAGGGTTGTCCCCGGTGTGTTGGGAATAAGTTTATTGACCTGCCCGACAACGTTCAAGGGAACTTCCATCGAACGGCCTACATCCTTGATTGCCGCCTTGGCCGCCAGGGTCCCAAAGGTGACAATCTGGGCCACGTGGCTTTCTCCGTATTTACGGGCCAGATAGTCCACCACCAAATGGCGCTTCACATAACAGATATCCGTATCAATATCCGGCATGCTCACGCGTTCCGGATTAAGAAAACGTTCAAAGATGAGGTTATATTTCAAGGGATCGATGTCCGTAATGCCTGTAAGGTACGCAACAATGCTTCCGGCGGCACTGCCACGGCCCGGACCAACGGGTATATCATGGGTCCTGCAGTAATTGATGAAGTCCCAGACAATAAGGAAGTAACCTGAATAGCCCATCTGACGGATGATACCAAGTTCATAGTCCATCCGCTTTTGAGCCGATCCATCATCCTTGGGATAGCGCTCTTGAAATCCTTTGACGCAGAGCTTTTTCAGATACGCATCCATACTCGTCTCCCCTTCGGGAAGTGGGAATTCAGGAAGGAGAAGATGCCCAAATTCAAGGGTGAGATCACAGCGGTCCGCGATTTCAAGAGTATTGTCAAGAGCCTCTGCCTCATCAGGGAAAAGAGCTTCCATTTCGCTTCGGCTCTTTAGATAATAGGAGTCGTTATTAAAGCGCATGCGCTGCGGGTCAAGATAGCGGGCATTGGTCTGGATACACAGGAGGATATCCTGACCCTTGGCATCGTCCTGATGGACATAATGGAGGTCATTTGTAGCAACAAGCTTCACGTTATATTTGCGGGCCAGGTGATGGAGTTCGTCGGCCACAGCCTTTTCCTCGGGCAGACCATGATTTTGGATTTCGAGATAATAATGGTCCCTTCCAAAGATGTCAAGGTACTCAAGCATGACCTTTTCCGCCGTTTCCTTTTCGCCCCGCACGATGTGGCGGGCCACTTCTCCGGCCACACAGGCACTGAGGCAGATAAGGCCTTCATGATATTTGCGCAGGTCCTGTTTATCAATGCGCGGCTTATAGTAAAAGCCTTCAACCTGCCCAATGGAAACAAGCTTCATGAGGTTTTGGTACCCTGTCCGATTCTCAGCAAGAAGGATCAGATGATAGAGCTTGCCGCGGGCCTCCATATTCTTTACGGTGTGGGAACCGCTTGTAATATAGACTTCGCAGCCAATAATGGGCTTGATTCCCTGCTTGACGCATTCCTGATAGAATTCGATGGCACCATACATGACACCATGATCGGTAATGGCAAGGGCCGGCATTCCCAGCTCCTTGGCATAACTGACAAGATCCGGAATCCGGCAGGCCCCATCAAGGAGGCTGAACTGCGTATGGGTATGGAGATGGACAAATTGATCCATAAGGGACTCCTTATCAATAAAAAACAGGAAGATGCCGCAAAATCGCGCAGCACCTTCCCTAGCTCAAACGGATGATGCAGAAAAGTACGGGACTTTCCTTATTTCAGATAGATGAGTCCCGCCACTTGGAGCAACATGATGAGAGGGACACCAAAGCGGAACTTTATATGCTGCGTCTTGTGCCGAAAGCGTTTCATCCCGCCAAAGGCCCCCATTCCGCCGCCAAAGACGACAAGAAGGAGCAGGACCTTTTCGGGAACGCGCCATTTATTATGGATGGCACAGTACTTATCATAGGCGTAGATGAAGAAGGCCGCCACATTGATGACAGCAAGATACGCCAAAAACAGCGGCTGGTCGAGGATGGCTCGCATGACGGTTTATCCTTTCCGCGCTGCGCGCTCACCAATCACGCGGGCGGCGTAGACACCGGATGCACTCGCCTGGGAAAGGCCGCGAGTAATGCCCGCGCCGTCGCCGATGGCAAAGAAATTGGGCAGCTGGGTTTCCAGGTTGCCATCAAGTTCCAGACGGGAACTATAAAACTTGACCTCTACACCGTAAAGAAGCGTATCATCATTGGCCGTTCCTGGGGCAACCTTATCGAGCGCGTAAATCATTTCAATGATGTTGTCCAAATGCCGCTTTGGCAGGACAAGGCTCAAATCGCCGGGCACGGCGTTCAAGGTCGGTCGAAGAAAACTCTTGCTGAGACGATGGGCATTGGTTCGGCGGCCCTTGACCAAATCCCCGAAGCGCTGGACAAGGACGCCGCCGCCCAGCATATTTGACAGGGAAGCGATGTGTTTTCCGTAGCGGTGCGGTTCCTTGAAAGGTTCCGTGAACTTGTTGCTCACAAGAAGGGCAAAGTTTGTATTGCCGCTGTTGCGGGCCGGATCACTGAAGGAGTGCCCGTTGACCGTAACGATTCCATCCGTATTTTCTGCAACGACATACCCATTGGGATTCATGCAGAAAGTGCGGACCCTGTCGCCATACTGCTTGGTTGTATATACGAGTTTGGCTTCATAGACTTCATTTGTGATATCTTCAAAGACCTGAGCCGGCACTTCGACACGGACACCGACATCAACTTGGTTGTTTGTCAGGTCAAGTCCCAACTGTTCACATTCCTTGCTGAACCATTCGGCACCGGCGCGGCCCGGAGCACCAATGAGGTAAGTGCAGTCCACCGGTTCTTCCTGCCCTTTGATGAGGAGGCGATAGCCATCCTCTTTTTTTTCAATATGGGCCACCTGGGTATCGCAGCTGATTTCAATGCCATGAGCCAAAAGGAAACGGTAGATGCTTCCCATCAGGAGGCGGTTGTTATCGGTCCCCAAATGACGGACCTTCGCGTTGAGCAGATGCAGGTCATAGCCCAGCGCTTTTTTCCCAATGCGACAGTTCTTTGTGGAAAAGACTTCCCCCGGCGCGCCGTGGCGGCAGTTGATTTCATCGACATAATCAATGAGTTCCATGACGGTCTTTTTCGGCAGGTAATCACTCAGCCAGCCGCCAAATTCCGTCGTAAAGTTATATTTGCCGTCAGAAAAGGCGCCGGCCCCGCCAAAGCCGCGCATAATGCTGCAGGGCGTGCAGCGGACACACTGTTCGGTCTTTCCTGCAATGATGGGACAGTTGCGGAAATCAATGGCATGCCCTTCTTCAAGGATCACCACTTTTATATCGGGGTATTTCAGGGCAAATTCATAAGCGGCATAAATTGCCGCAGGACCGCCGCCAATGATCGCTACATCTCTTTTCATTTCTTGAACACCTCTTTGTCATTGACCGTATTGAAAATAATGGAAGAAATCTGATTGATGGTCTTCATGGTTTCATCCTTGCGAAGGGCTTTATCCGTCATGATGACAAGGATGTATTTTTCCTTGGCATAAATGATGCCCCCTGCGTTTTGGACGCGGCCCTCACTGGTTGAGACCTGGGCAAGGCGCAGTTTCTTCGGAAGCAGGGCACCTAAAAGCTGCCGATCATTCTGTTTTTCCATGAGTCCCAACAGATAGGCATCCAGTTCCTTGGAAACACAGGTTCCTTCATAGAGCCTTGTTAGGAGCGTGACCATATCATTGACAGAGGTATAGGAAATGGTTTCACTTTTTTCCTTGTCCTCAGCCGTTTCTTCCGTTTTTACAAGATCGGGGCTCCCCAAAATGGTGTCTGCATACCCTTTTTTAAGAAGGTACGCATTGATTTCATCCCATCCGATAAGGCGCACGAGTTCATAAAGAGCGGTTTCATCCTGATCGAGCATCATGTCTTCCAAAAGGATGCGGACGGAAACCTTACTCCCCGGCTTGATTTTGGAAAGAGCCGGGCTCTTTTCGCGTAGTGCCTTGGCTGACACGGTGACCGTCTCATCAAGGGACAGATTGCCTTCTTTCACCGCATCCAGGAGCGCCGCTGCAACGTAAGGCCGGATGAGTCCTCCAGCTGGCATCTTTCCCGAAAAGTTATAGAAGACCTCTCCCGTATCGAGGGATTTATAATAGACAGAGCTCGTTGCCCCCGACTGGGCAATGACATTATTAAGAAAAGTATAAGGCAGCTTTGTATCCTTATCATGGACAAGTTGGGATTCCTGTTTTTCAATTTCCTTTTTCTGGGCAATATATTTAGGGCTCTGATGAATGAGATGAAAGGATACCCCACCCACAAGAAGCAGGAGTAAAAGACACAAAAGAATCCGCTTGTTGATACTCATAAGATTTCCATAACCCCCTGGTTTTGTTTGAGCCATCCTTCCCGTACTTTTCGGTCAGGAAGATAGCTTTCTACGTAAGACCAAAAGACGCGGTCATGATGCATGGAAAAAAGATGACACAATTCATGGACAACCACATACTCCACCGCTGACGGCGTGCAAAAAACAAGATGCCAATTAAAGCGCAGATGTCCCCGGCTGCTGCATGAACCCCACCGTGTCCGTGCCTTGGATAAAGAAAAGGGCGGTGCGGGAAGCTGCATAAGGGCAGCGTAACGGCTGACAAGGCGCTGTAAAAACTCCTTTAAAAGCCCGCACAAATAGCGCTGCAGGTCCACCTTTGCCGCAGTCACAGGAAAAAAGAGTTCCCCGCTTGTTTCCTTGAAGGAAATGCCATTTTCTTCCGTCATGCGAAGCGTCACGTTCCTTCCCAAGATAGGAAGGGTCTCCCCTTCCCTCAGAGTAAGGGCTCCGTAGCGGGCGCGGCGGCGGCGCATCCTCGCGGCGTGCGTCTCAATCCATTCCTTTTTTTCCGCTACAAAACGATCAATATATATTTTTGGCGTCCCGTAAGGGGCCCGCACGATGAGCTGACCGTCCCGGTCGATTTCAAGGGCAAGGGTCCTTCGGCGTGAAAAAACAAGTTTTGAAGATACCATAGCCATTCTATTATAACACAATGTCCTTCCTGAAACGGGAAAAATATTTTAGCAGCGCTGTGACTCCGTCAGGAAAAAAGCTCTGTTCTAGGCGTCAGAAACATGATTCCAAGACCTTTTGGGAGGCAAAAAAGACCCTCCGCCCAACGTAACGGAAGGTTTTGAAAAAGCTTTTTTAGAAGAAGCAAGCCCAACATATCAGTTGGATCAGGTACGGTTCAGCTATCTTCTTCATTTTTTATGGGACGCACTTCAACAACAATTTCCTTCACGCGGTGGGCATCCGTCTTCGTCACCGTTACATGGAGATTCTTTTCGTCAAAGGAAGCCCCTTTTTCGGGAATTTCGCCCAGACGCTCAATGACCCATCCGCTGATGGAATTATTTTCCAGGCCATAGACAGCATTATCAAGGTCCAGGTAGCGGAAAAGATCAAAGAGGTTCGCGTTTTGTCCATTGGAATCGCAGTTAACAAGATACGTATGTTGGGCAATCTTGCGGAAAGATGAAGTCATGCGGTCATGTTCATCCCAAATCTCACCGACCAATTCTTCAACAATGTCCTCGGTTGTCACAAGGCCGTCAATGGTCCCATAACTATCGACAACAATAGCCATTTCCACCTTGGCCTTCTGCAAGTTTTGAATGACAAGGCCAATTTTTGTCGAAGTATGGACAAAAACCACAGGCTTCAGGATGGTCTTGAGGTCAAAATCGGGATCTTTGAGATAGGACGCGTAAAAATCACGGGCATGGACGGCCCCGATGATTTCACTGTAGTCGTCCTTAAAAACGGGAAGACGGGAGAATCCTTTTGTTGAAAAAATGGCAAGGGCCGCTTTGTTCCCCTCAGAAATATCGATGGCTTCAATGTCGACACGAGGCGTCATGATCTCCCGAACACGGATATCACTGAATTCAATGGCTGACTTGATGCGCAGGCTGTCCGCTTTCTTGATGAAGCCCCCTGTTTCCACTTCATCAACCATGAGCATGAGTTCCTCTTCCGTAGCAGAACGAGGGGGCATCTTGGAAGCATAGCGTCCCATGGCCTTTTTGACGATACGGAACAAAAAGGTAAAGGGAATAAATAGGAGGACGAGGACGGAAAGGAGCCGCGCCGATTTCATGGCATATTTTTCAGGTTGATCCTTAGCGAGGTCTTTAGGAATGATTTCTCCAAAGATCAGGATGATGACTGTCGTCAGCACCGTAGCAAGGGCAAGGCCCGAAGCTCCCATATAGGCTGTTGAGACGGCAGCAGCCAAGGAGGCCGCAGCAATGTTGACGACATTATTGCCAATCAGGATGGTCGTGAGCGTCCGGTCAAAACTGTCAAGGAGTTTCATCACGATGCTCGCCCGTTTATCACCCGTGCGGGCGATATTCTTGAGCCGCAGTTTGTTGCTTCCGGTCAGCGCGGTTTCCGCCGCTGAAAAAAACGCCGAAAAAAAGATAAAAAGAACAAGGATCAGGGCAAGGATCCCTGATGGGATTTCAAGATTTTCCAAAGTGACACTTCCTTTTAGGATGATGATTCCCCTTATTATAGAAAAAGTGGGAAGCAAGGTCAAATCAGGAGCCTGCCGTCATCAGCCAAAGGCATGGGTCAAAAGACCGTCCTTGAGGGCCTCTACCGTAGCAGCAAGCCCAAGAGGATGAGCAGCGGCAAGCTCCGTTTCCTTTCCGTAGCCGTAGGTTACCCCTACACAGTCGATGCCTATCTTGCGGGCACCTTCAACATCATAGGCCGTATCCCCCACCATGAGGACGCGTTCCTTTGTCTTTTGAAGGCCAAGCCGGTTCAGGACCTCTGCGATGACTGCACTTTTGGTTCGTCGGGAGGCATCGAAGGAAGCACCGCCAATTTCCCGAAAATAAGGCGTAAGGCCAAAATGATCGGTAATGTGACGCACAAAAACTTCCGGTTTGGCCGATGCCGTAGCAAGCAGGAACCCCGCCTCATCAAGCGCCTCCAATAGGTCCGTAATGCCTGGGTACAGTTCATTTTCAAAGATGCCAATTGCAGTGTAGCGTTTCCGGTACAGGGCTGTCGCCTCAAGGGCCATGGCTTCGGTAAACCCAGGAAGGGTCAGGAAAGAATCGACAAGGGGCGGTCCGATGAAATAAAAAAGGTCCTTTTTCGCAGGTACCGGCATGCCTAGTTCCCTGAGCGCATATTGGACGCAGCGGATGATTCCCTCCTCCGATTTCGTGAGGGTTCCGTCAAGATCAAAGAATATCACGTCTTTCATAGGTACGTTCCTTTCAAGAAAGGGGCAGGGCCCCATCAAAGTGACAGGAAAACGGGGCTGCAGCAGTGCCGCAGTCCCGTCAGCAAAAGCAAAGGTCCTATCTATTCTACCATTTTTTCTCTAAAATGACACTCCATAGAATGCCTTCCCGCAGTTTCTGCTGCCGGCTGTGGCGCCTATGCGCTGTCTGGACGGCTTTTTGAGCTTCTCTCAGGTCCTCCTGGTTCGGGACTAACTGAACGCTGGGTTTTAGCTCCTCAAGGCTTTCTTTGAGGGGACCGCGGTCCTTACTTTCCGCAAGGACTGCCGCCGCTCCATCACAAGGAACGGGGGCTTCATGCGGCCGCTTTTTTGACCTTATCCGCAGAGGCCGCTTTTCCTTGAGGACAGGACGCTTTTTTCGCGCAATGAGGTGTGCATTGGAAAAAACGATAAAAGCGAGGAAGATAAAGAAAATGAAATGATCCATGCGGCGGCCTCCTTACTCTTCACTTGGATGATCCACTCCCTGCAGGGGCTCACCGCCTGCAATCTGCTCCCTCATGGCCGTATCGGCATTGATGTTCTTCATGCGGTAATAGTCCATGACACCCAGGTGTCCTTCACGCAGGGCGGACGCCAGGGCAGCCGGAACTTCAGCCTGGGCTTCGACGACCTTGGCCTTCATTTCCTGCGTATAGGCACGCATTTCCTGTTCCTTGGCCACAGCCATAGCCCTCCGTTCTTCCGCTTTTGCCTGGGCAATGTTCTTATCGGCTTCGGCCTGGTCTGTCATGAGCTGGGCACCAATATTGCGTCCCACATCAACATCGGCAATATCAATGGAAAGGATTTCAAAAGCTGAGCCAGCATCAAGTCCCTTGCTAAGGACCGTGCGGGAAATATGATCCGGGTTTTCGAGGACGTCCGTATGCTCTTCCGAGGAACCTACCGTGGTGACAATGCCTTCTCCGACTCGGGCAATGATGGTCGATTCCCCGGCACCGCCAACAAGGCGGTCAATATTGGCACGAACCGTAACACGGGCCCGAACCTTAAGTTCAATCCCATTTTTGGCTACGGCTGAAATCAACGGGGTTTCAATGACTTTCGGATTGACGCTCATCTGCACGGCTTCCAGGACGTCGCGTCCAGCTAGGTCAATGGCGGCAGCCCGTTCAAAGGTAAGGGGGATGGCAGCCCGTTCCGCTGCAATGAGGGCATCAACAACGCGGTCCACGTCCCCACCGGCAAGATAATGGGCTTCAAGTTGATCCACATTGACATCAAGACCGGCTTTATTGGCCTTCACCAGGGGCAGGACAATCTTTGAGGGCACAACACGGCGCAGCCGCATCCCAACAAGGGTAAAGATTCCCACGTTGACCCCGGCGGCAAGAGCGGACACCCAAAGACCAAGGGGCACAAAGTGCAGAAAGAGGACAATGAGGACAAAAAGAATCAGGACAACGAAGGAACTGCTCAATAAAGCAATCATGGGACCTCCTTTTCAACAACGAGCTGCCGTGAACTGACGGCAATGACTTTGACCGGTGTGCCGGCCTCATAGAATTCCCCGCGGGTCATGGCATCATAAGGCTCCCCGTGGATTGCGACGCGTCCGGATGGGCGCAGGGGCGTTTCCGCCGTTCCCGTCTGTCCCACCATCTGGGGTAGGCGTTCAGTGGCTTCATAGCCTTTATCGGCGGTAAAGCGCAGTCCTAAGGTAATGCGGCGGCCAATGCGGCTGTGCGGGCCTTTGTGAAAGAACCAATAGCCTAGGACAAGGGTCAAAAAAAGCAGGGCACCGACAATGAAAAGCGCCTGTCCCCCACCGCCAAGATAGAGAAAGAGAGCGGCCAAGAGGGAGAAAAGACCGGTCACGCCAAAAATCCCAAATCCGGGAATTGCAGCTTCTACCATGAGCAAGACGACGCCGATTAGAAGAAACGTCATAAACATAAGGAATCCCTCCTTTTATCAGAGGCGTTTACCTCTATATTCTACAACATACGGGAAATTCCTTTTTTAAGCAGCAAAAAAGACCTCTGGAATCATCCAAAGGTCTTATTCTCGGGAGTTGGTGGGCGCTAACAGGATCGAACTGCTGACATTCTGCTTGTAAGGCAGACGCTCTCCCAGCTGAGCTAAGCGCCCATCAAAGTTGGTGACCGGAGGGGGAATCGAACCCCCGATACCGCCGTGAAAGGGCGGTGTCTTAACCGCTTGACCATCCGGCCAAAAAAAATGGTGATCCGCCAGAGGATCGAACTCTGGACACCCTGATTAAGAGTCAGGTGCTCTACCAGCTGAGCTAGCGGACCACGTCAGTCACTGAAAAGTGACTACTCGTATATAATACAGCATGAGGTCATTTTATGCAAGTACTTTTTTTCTTTTTTTGAAAAAAATTTTTACAGGGTCTTGCTGGATTCCCTATGGACAAAACGTCCCTTCTCCTCCCCTTCAAAGGAGCCTTTTCAAAAGAAAACAGGATACCGTCCCCAAAAACGAAACGATACCCTGCTTTATGATTCATTTATTTGTGAGTGCCGCGGCTGCGCAGCTTGATCCACAAGGGACCAGCCAGGAAGGTCGACGTATAGAACCCACTGCTAAAGCCAACAAGCATAGCAAAAGAAAAGTTCCGAATCGTCTCCCCACCAAACAGGAAGATGGCAATGACGGCAAAAAGGGTCGTCGCCGACGTATAGATGGAACGGTTCATCGTCTGCCAGATTGAATTATCCACCATATCCCCCAAGCTTTCGCTGCGGCGGTGAGTATGGAGGTTTTCCCGGATCCGGTCAAAAATAACAATCGTTCCGTTAATGGAGTAGCCAACCACCGTAAGGAGCGCCGCCACAAAGGACGAATCCATTTCAAGCTGCAGAAGGGAGAACCAACTGAGCGTGACCATGACGTCGATGATAAGGGCGATAATGGCGGCAAAGGCAAAGTTATGCTCAAAGCGGATCGTGATGTAGATGATCATGAGCACCCAGCTGAGAGCAACGGCGCCCATAGCCGATTTTACAAGGTCGCGGCCTACCGTGGCCCCGACGTTTTCCACACGCAGGACCTCATTGGGTCCCAGCCGATTAGTCATGTCCGTCATGGTCTCAACGCGCTGGTCATCACTGATGATGCCCGTACGGATGAGGACGGACTGGCTTTCTTCGGTTTGCTGTCCATCCATACTGCCCAACTGGATGATACTGCTGCCCAGCTTATGGTCTGAAAGGACATCACGGACCTCACTTACGGTTACAGGGTTCTCGAACTTCACATCAATGATGCTGCCGCCCGTGAAATCAATACCGAGATTGAAGCCCCTTGTGAGCATGGACACAACGCCCACCAAAAGGAAGATCAGGGAAATGGAAAAGAAGACCTTCGCTTTTTTCACAATGGAAAAGTGCTTCATTTTTCCACCTCCTTATCTTTTTTCGGAAGGCTGGCTCCATAGAAGAAAGGATTCTTCGTAAATTGGCTGCCAACCAAGGCGTTCAAGATGAACTTCGTAACCGTAATGGCCGTAAACATACTGATGAGGACACCTAAGGCCAACGTCACGGCAAATCCACGGATGGGGCCTGTGCCAAGATAGAACAGCACGGCAGCGGCCATGATGGTCGTCACATTGGAGTCCATAATGGTTACAAAGGCACGGGAAAAACCGGCATTTACGGCTGCGCGCAAGGTCTTGCCCGCTTTCAGTTCTTCCTTGAAGCGTTCAAAGATAAGGACGTTGGCATCGACCGCCATCCCAATGGAAAGAATGATCCCCGCGATTCCCGGAAGGGTCAGGGTGGCATTGAGGCCTTTCATGACGGCAAGGACGAGGAGCGTATAAAGAAGCAGCACAACGTCAGCAATGAACCCAGACAGGCGGTAAAAGAGCAGCATGAAGATAAAGACGCCAGCAACCCCAATGGCAAATGCCTTGACGCTCTTATCCTTGGAATCCTGGCCCAAGGTCGGACCGACGGTGCGGTTTTCCACCACTTCGAGCTTGATGGGAAGGGATCCACTGCGGAGCAAGATAGCCAGATGTTCAGCTTCCTGGGCATTTTGGGAACCCGTAATCTGGGCATTTCCGCCCGTAATCGGTTCACTGACACGAGGCGCTGTCAGGACCTTGCCATCCAGCAGGATGGCAATCTGGTTGCCTACATTCTTTGCGGTCAGTTCGGCAAACTTCTTGGCTCCTTCCTCATTGAACTGAAGGGTAACGACAGGACGGCCCGACTGATCGGCACTTGCCTTGGAATCTTTCAGGTCCTTACCAGTCAGGACCGTATTGCCTTCCATGTCCTTGAATTCAAGCATAGCCGTTTTGCCAAGCATGGCAATGGCCTGTTCCGGGTCCTTGACGCCCGGGAGCTCAACAATGATCCGGTCCCGGCCCTGACGCTGGATGACCGGTTCCGTGAGGCCGAGTTCGTTGACACGGCGCTCAATGATGCTGATGGAACGGTTCATGGCATCATCATCAACTTTGGCTTCCGGTGTATCTTCGGCTTGAAGGACAACATGGGTCCCTCCCTGAAGGTCAAGGCCCTGTTTGACAGAAAGCGCCAAAGGCTTGACTAGGAGCGCAAAGCAGATGATAATGGCCAACACTGACACAATCAGCTTGATCCGATTTTTCTGCTGCAAGATAAAGTTCCTCCTTGATGGATTGCAAATTTTTGCGGATGCCTGGCATCCAAGAAAAAAGACAAGGGACCCACAAAAAGGCACAAGGCCCTTTCATGGCTCCGGTTGAGCGCGGTCCCTCCCCTGTTATGAGGCTTATTTACACACCCTAAGTGCTTTTTCCGTCACAAGATAGCGGATTTTGAAGTCATGGGCCTGAGTCGGCAGTTCTGGAAGGACCTGGACCTCATTGGCAACACCCATGGCAACCCCTTTCGTGCAGCGGGGCAGGAAACGATCATAGAATCCTTTGCCCTTTCCCAAGCGGTCGCCGTGTTCCGTAAAGGCCGCACCAGGAACAAGGATAAGGTCAATATCCTCAGGGCTGATGACCTCGACCGGCTCCTGCGGAGTACGGATGCCATACATATCCTTTGCCAGTTTCTTTAAGGTTACAAGGCGAACAGCCTGCATATGGCCATCAAGGTCCAAGATCTGGGGGACACAGACTGTCTTTCCCATATTAAGGGCTGTCTGCATCGCCTGGTCGACGGAAACTTCCTTTCCTGCCATGGCAAGATACCCCATAATGACCTTTCCTTCTAGAAATAAGCGGCTCACAGAAATGTGGCTGTTGATTTCTTTATTGAACTTATTCAGTTCGCGCTGATTGAGCCTGGCGCGTCTTTCTTCGACTTCCTTACGGACTGTGCGCTTATCCATCTTATTTGGAAGCCTCGGAAGCAGCCGTTTCCTTCGCCTCTTCAGCAGCGTCTGCTTTGGTTTCTTCTACTTTTTCTTCTGCTTTTGCTTCTGATTTTTCTTCTTTTGCAGCCTTCTGCAGTTCCGTAGTGATAACGGTCCCGACAGCAGCGCGGCGAATCCAGATTTCAACGTCTTCCGCGACCTTGATGCGGATGCGGTCATCCTTGATTTTGGCAATTTCGCCAAAGATGCCGCCAATGGTGACAATCCGCGTGCCCACTTTCAGGGAATCGAGCATATTGGCGCGCTTTTTCTGATCACGCTTCTGCGGGCGGTAGATCATGAAATAGAAAATCACACCCATAAGGATAAAAGGCCAAGCCATTTGTACAACGTTTTCCATCTTTTACTTACCTCCTACTGGTTCTTTGGTATTGGTCTAAGAACGCCGCCCTAAATTCAGGGAACGTATCATTAGCAATGGCACTGCGCATGTCCTCTGCAAATTTTAACAGAAAACGCAGATTATGTATAGATAAAAGGCGCATGGCAAGAAGTTCTTCCGATTTAAAAAGGTGCCGGATGTAGGCTCTTGAGAAGTGACGGCAGGTATAGCAGTCACAGCCTTCTTCAATAGGTCGGAAGTCCTCCCTGAATTCAAGATTTTTGAGGACGAGCCGCCCCGACCGGACCATAGCCGTTCCATTGCGCGCGACCCGCGTCGGATAGACACAGTCAAACATATCGACGCCTAGGTTCACCCCTTCCACGAGGCAGTCCGGCGTGCCAACGCCCATCAAATAACGGGCCTTGTTTTTCGGCAGGTACTGTGTCGTCTTGCCCAAGATGTCATACATCAGCTCGTGGGGCTCGCCGACACTGAGACCGCCAATAGCCATGCCGGCAAAGTCAAGTTCTGACAAGGCTTCGGCACTGTACTTGCGCAGTTCTGGGTACATACCGCCTTGAACGATGCCAAACAGGCCTTGGTCATCCCGCGTCTTTGCGGCAAGACAGCGCTTTGCCCAGCGTGTCGTTCGCTCCGTCGACTTTTTGGCATAGTCAAAATCAGCCGGATAAGGAATACATTCATCAAAGGCCATGATGATGTCGGCCCCGATGTCTTCCTGGGCCTTCATGGCCACTTCCGGACTCAGGAACTGCTTGGATCCATCAATATGGGAACGGAAGGTCACCCCGTCTTCCGTAATCTTACGGATGGCACCAAGGCTAAAGACCTGGAAGCCGCCGCTGTCCGTCAGCATGCCTCGTTCATAGTTCATGAAGCGGTGGATGCCGCCGGCCTTACGGATAAGCTCCGTCCCAGGCCGCAGGAACAGGTGGTAGGTATTGGACAGGATGACTTGGCTTTTCATGTCGTAAAGTTCTTCCGGCGTAAGCGTCTTGACTGTTGCCTGGGTCCCAACGGGCATGAACATCGGGGTATCAAAGGTACCGTGAGGCGTATGAAGCTTGCCCAAGCGGGCACCGCTCCGGGGATCTTCCTTGATGAGTTCGAAGTAAACAGCGTGCATAAAGACTCCTTTATCAATCTTTGATGAACATGGCGTCGCCAAAACTGAAGAAACGATATTTTTCCTTCACCGCTTCCCCATAGGCATGAAGGATGTTCTCCCGACTCGAAAGAGCCGAAACCAGCATGATGAGCGTACTCTGGGGAAGGTGGAAATTGGTGACAAGGGCATCGACGAAATGGAACTTAAAGCCCGGATAGATAAAAATCTTGGTCCAGTTGCCGCCGGGCACCATGGTGCCGCTTGCTCCCGCCGATTCCAAGGTGCGGACACTCGTCGTGCCGACGGCAATGATGCGCCGGCCCTCTTTCTTGGCCCGGTTCAAGGCAGCGGCTGCTTCAGGGGAAACCGTATAGAACTCACTATGCATTTCATGGTCCTCAATGCGTTCCTCACTGACAGGGCGGAATGTTCCAAGGCCAACATTCAAGGTCACAAAAACTTCTTCAACGCCCATCTCCTTGATTTTTTGCATCAATTCCTTAGTAAAGTGAAGGCCCGCCGTCGGCGCCGCGGCGCTTCCAAGCTCCCGGTTATACACGGTCTGGTAGCGTTCCTTATCCTTGAGTTTTTCATGGATATATGGCGGCAGCGGTGTTTCTCCCAAGCGGTCCAGGATTTCCTCAAAAACACCGTCAAAGCGAAAACGGGCAACACGGCCCCCAAAATCCGTTTTTTCAAGGATGGTGCAGGAAAGTTCATCACTGAAGATGATTTCCGCCCCTTCCTGGAGTTTTTTCCCTGGTTTCACAAGGACTTCCCAATCCGTATTGTTTTTTCGCGTAAGCAAAAAGACTTCAACATGGGCGCCTGTCGTCTTTGTCCCGTGCAGACGCGCCGGCATAACGCGGGTATCATTGAAGACAAGGACATCACCCGGTCTTAGGTATTCAGGAAGGTTATAAAAATGACGGTGTTCCAATGCACCTGTCTTTTTATCCATGACAAGCAGACGTGAAGCATCCCTTGGTTCAATCGGTGTTTGCGCAATGAGCTCCTTGGGCAGATCATAATCAAAATCAGTAACTTCCATATTAACTCCTTCATGGCTCGGCCCTGGGCCTCCCCGTTTGTTTGATTCATCAATCAGGCAGAAAATAGTTCCGTCCAGCCTCCATTGTATCAGGAATGGGCTGGACGGTCAAAAATGATAGGCAAAAAGAAGACGCTTTTTTGCGTTGGTTCATCCATGGCCGTAAGGCTCAGTAACGTTCTTCAAGGGAAATGCCCCGATAATAGTGCCGGAGAATGGTCTTATAATAATCCTTTTTCCGACGGGCACTCTTTTCAAGGGCCATACCGCGGGCGCCCCACTGGCTGAGTCCCACACCGTGTCCCCAACCGCCGCCGACAAAAAAGACCTTTTCGTCCTTGACCCCGGCAAATAAGCGCAGGTCCCCAACCTTCGTTCCCATGCCTTGGCGAGTCTTCTTGTCGATGGGGATCTTCTTGCGGCCCACTTCATAACCATAGGCATTCTTGATGGACACATCGATGGAGTCAGGTTCATCCGTTCCGATGGTTACCTCAAAAAGAGTGCTGTTAAGGCCCAATAAAGATCTCACCTGGCTGCCCGTGAGGGTTACGTCACGGCGGCTGCCCTTGAAGGTCATCCGTTTGACCCGGCCGCTGGTACCGCGATCACTGGACCACTTCATGGGCGCTTTTCCCAGTGGCAGGAGACGGATGCCCTGCAGCTTGCCAATGTCATAGCCGCCCTGTTTCAGCGTCCGTTCGAGCTGAGCCTCCGTAAAGCTCTTGGTCCAGCTGTAGTTGGGAGAATCCTTGTCATCATCCTTGACGGCCTGAAGATAAGGGATATCCTTTCCCCAGACATTTACGGCCGCTTCTGTATAACCGCCGCTCGTACTGTGGAAAAAGGCTTGGATGGGCTCCCCGTCATAAACAGCCGTCACGCCGCGCGTTGCCTTGACGAGTTTTGTCGTATTGGGATGCTCAGCTTCGATACCGCCATAGACCTGTCCTTGGTCCGTCGCCTTGATATCAAACCCTTCATACTGGGGATGATCCAAATGGTAGAGAGCAAAGCTGCGGGCAGCAACGGCCTGGGCCTTGATGGCTTCATCAGGCCACAAAGGAATGACTTCCTTAGCCACCACCCCATAAAGATATTCCTCCACGGGAAGCGTGTTGACAATGGTAAGGCGCTTTTTTTCACGGGTCATGACCGCCGTCAAGGCCCCGCGGTATTTCTTCCGGTTCACAAGGACGGGCTGACTGGCATTTTGGGCCACAAAAGAAAGATTGCCGCCAGAAAGCTTTTTCTTATCGGCATAAAAACGTCCGCCCTTGACGGAGATGAAATGCCGCCCTGGTGACAGGGTTACCTTCTTTCCCCGTCCATCAATGACCGTTATTTTTCCAGCAGAACTCAGTTCTGCCGAATACTGGTCCACGACCAGGCCAACCCGGATCTTAGGACCTAGGGAAGCGGCCGAGGCACTTAGGGAAAAAAGCAGCATAACGGCAAGGAAAAAAGCTGTCAGGATCTTTTTCATCTTCATCGCCCCGCGTCCTTTGCCATGATTTCGGGAATGTTTTTCTTCCGCTTGCGAATCTCATAGCGATCCCGTTCGCTAAAGATGCAGCCACAATACGGCTGACGGTAAAGATCAAGGTCGAGACTGATTTCAACGCCTTCTTCATACCCCGTACGAAAATCTTCATAATAGAAGGGAATCTCAAACCGCGCAGCCGCTTCTTCGGCGGTTCTGCGGATGAGGTCATGCTTTTGGTAAGGGCTTACGAGAAGAGTCGTGGAAAACGCATCGAAGCCATGTTCCTTGGCGTAGCGGGCGGCCATTTCAAGACGCACGCGATAGCAGTAAGCACAGCGCACAGTCGGTTCACTGAGCATGCCCCGAAGCGTATCTTCCAGAGGATAGCTCTTATCCGCTACGAGGGGATAATGACGGGCCTCACAAAATTCACGAAGCGTATTGAGGCGCCGCTTGAATTCTTTGTAAGGGTGTATATTGGGATTGAAGTAATACATCGTAAAGGTATGCCCTTCAGCCGTCAGTTCCTTTGTTGGATAGCAGGAACAGGGACCGCAGCAGGCATGAAGCAGGATATTCATGGTCATCTTCCTTCCGGATAGGCAATTCCAAGATAACGATATGCCGCCGCTGTTGCCTGACGGCCTTTAGGGGTCCGCTGGAGCATGCCCAGCTGCATGAGGTAAGGCTCGTAGACATCTTCTAACGTCTCTGATTCCTCATTTAACGAAGCAGCCAGGGTATCGACACCGACAGGACGGCCGCCAAAATCCTTGACAAGCTTCGTAAGCAGGCGCCGGTCACTGCGGTCAAGGCCCAAGTCGTCGATTTCAAGTCGCTCCATGGTCTTCCTGCAGATTTCCTTGGTAATCGTGTCCGCCCCGGCCACTTCGGCAAAATCCCGGACCCGTTTCAGGAGGCGATTGGCTACACGGGGCGTACCCCTGCTGCGCCGTCCGATTTCATAAGCTCCTTCATGGTCAATCTTGACGTTCAGGATTTCCGCTGCCCGTTCCACAATGATCTGGAGTTCCTCGGCCGTGTAAAATTCCAGATGGCAGATGACACCAAAGCGGTCCCGCAGCGGAGCTGCCACGCTTCCCATACGCGTTGTCGCCCCAATGAGAGTAAAGCGCGGCAGGTCAAGGCGCACACTGCGGGCAGCAGGGCCCTTGCCGATGATGATATCAAGGGCGTAGTCTTCCATAGCCGAATAAAGAATTTCTTCCACGGTCTTGGGCAGGCGGTGGATTTCATCGATAAAAAGCACTTCGCTTTCGTCCAGATTGGTCAAAATAGCGGCTAGGTCCCCCTGCCGTTCCAAGGCAGGTCCGCTGGTAATCCGGATATTGACGCCCAATTCGTTTGCGATGATGTTGGCAAGGGTCGTCTTGCCAAGGCCAGGCGGTCCATAAAGCAGGACATGATCCAAGGCTTCCCGGCGTTTGAGGGCAGCCTGAATGAAGACGGTCATATTCTCTTTGACCTTTTCCTGACCAATATATTCCTGGAGCCTGCGCGGCCGGAGACTGTACTGCCAGCCATCCTGAACCTGCTCACCGCCGGCAATGATGCGCTGATCTTCTTCCACAGCTTATCCCCTCCTTGCCATGACCTGGAGGGCCTTTTTGAGCAGGTCCTCCGCTGACATGTCCGCCGTCACCTTGATGCGGTTCATGACGCCTGAGATTTCATTTTGGGTGTACCCTAAGGAAGCAAGCGCCTCCATGGTTTCCGTCAGGGCAGAAGCTGGGCCTTCTGGAGCGAGGAAGCCTCCATTTGATTCGGGCAGCGGGCCTTCTGGTCCCGTCAGGTCCTTTAGCTCTAAGAGCATGCGTTCTGCCGTCTTTTTTCCAATGCCTGGAAGCTTGGTCAGGAATTTCACATCCCGATTCTTGATGGCAAGCAGGAAATCGTCCACCTTTGACGCGGAAAGGATTCCTTGTGCCACCTTCGGGCCAATGCCGCTTACCGTAATGAGCTTTGTAAAAAGACCATAGGCCTCCTGGGAAAGAAAGCCGTAAAGGGTCAGGGCATCTTCCCGGACGGCAAGGTACGTATAGACCTTGACCTTATCATCAAGGACCATGCGTCCCAAATCCGATGTGTTCATGTAGATGCGGTAGCCGACACCTTGGGTTTCAACGAATGCATAATTGCTTCCAATCGTATCGACGCGTCCTTTGATAAATCCAATCATTTGAGTTTCTCCATAAGATCTTTTTCGCGGACAAAATTAAGGCCTGTAATGGCAATCGCAAGGGCATCTGCTGTATCATCCGGTTTCGGTTCTTCCGTTAAGTGGAGCAGCTTCATGACCATATAGGTCACCTGTTTCTTATCGGCCCGGCCCGTGCCCGTAATGGCCTGTTTGATCTGGATCGGTGTATATTCATAAACCGGCAGATCGGCCATGGCCGCTGACAGGACGATGACGCCGCGGGCCTGTCCAACTGCAATGGCCGTTGTGACATTGCGGTTAAAAAAGAGCTTTTCTACGCTCATGAAATCCGGCTTATACTCCTTGATGAGGCCGGTCAAGGCTTCATAGATGATCTGGAGCCGTTTTTCCGGCAGCATATCCTTATCGGTCAGGATGGATCCGTAATGGATGGGAATGAGCCGGCTTCGTTCCAATTTCACCAGACCGTAACCGCAGATCGCGGTCCCCGGATCGATTCCGAGTGCTAACATGGGGCCTCCTTGATCACAATCCATTTCCTTATATAACAAACAAGCCGGCCCTGGTAGTCCCAGACGGCCGGCCCAAATCCAAGCTTATTCCTCGTCAGGCAGATCTGCGTTGGTGTACACATCCTGCACATCGTCGAGTTCATCAAAGCTGTCGATCATTTTCTGTACTTTTTCTGCATCCTCACCGGTAACGGCAATGGTATTGTCAGGAATCAAGGACAGTTCGCTCATGGCAACGTTGATATTGTGGTCAGCAAGGGCCTGTTCCACAGCATCATAATCTTCCGGAGCGGTCGTAATGACATAGGTATCATCGTTGGTTTCCATGTCCTCGGCACC
Organism: Acidaminococcus sp. AM33-14BH; assembly: GCF_003603525.1. NCBI lineage: Bacteria > Bacillati > Bacillota > Negativicutes > Acidaminococcales > Acidaminococcaceae > Acidaminococcus > Acidaminococcus sp. AM33-14BH. Next base: position 95,688 of record NZ_QTNG01000007.1, read on the forward strand.
CGCTTCGAGCGCAATTTCCATCACTTCGTCCTCAGCCGGAGCGCCTTCCTTTTCGATGGTGAAAAGGCCTTTGTTCTTGAACATCCAGCTTACACAACCAGATTCACCCATATTGCCGCCCTTGGAAAAGACATGACGCACATCGGCAGCTGTACGATTGCGGTTATCCGTCAGAGCGCTGATCATAATGGCAACGCCGGCAGGACCGTATCCTTCATAGGTAATCTCTTCGTAGTTCGATCCTTCTGTCGTCCCTTCGCCTTTGGCGATGGCGCGCTTGATGTTTTCTTTCGGGATGTTATTGGCTTTGGCCTTGGAAAGGGCCAGCTTCAAGCGCATATTGCCCGTTGGATCGGAGCCGCCCATCTTGACAGCAATGGTGATTTCACGGCCGATTTTCGTGTTGATCTTGCCGCGCAAGGCGTCGGCCTTTCCTTTTTTGAACTTTATATTGGCCCACTTGGAGTGTCCGGACATACTGAATTCCTCCCAACAAAACTGTGTACTACCCGCCTATTCTATCACAAAGCGCTTATTTGCGCAAATAGACGCGTTCCATGTCAACATGCTTGACTTCGTTCTGGGCAAAATCGTTGTCGCCGGCACATTTGACCTTCGTTGTGTCAGCAAAGCGTTTGAGAAGAACACGCGTAAGCCCCGGTTCCGTGAGTGATCCCGGACCATTGAGACAGCCCTTGACACAGGCCATACCTTCTAGATATTTGATGTCAAGCTTGCCATCCTGGTAATCCTTGAGTGCTTTGAGACATTCTTCCAGACCATTGCAATAGTGGCTGTTTACCGTGATGTCATGGAATTTTTCCGTATAGTCGTTCACGGCCTTACTGACGCCGGCTTCCTGAGGGAAGCTGCATCCATCAGCGGAAGAATCAGGCTGGAAGTCCTCGGCTTCCAGTTCAGCCGGGTTGATTCCTTGGCTGTCCATCATGCACTTTAATTCCTCAAAAGTCAGGGAATAATCGATTTCATCCGGATGCTCGCGGGCTTCGACTTTCTTTGCAATGCAGGGACCGACAAAGACCGTGATGGCACCAGGATCATTGTGTTTTACAGCCTTGCTGCGGGCCACCATCGGGGAAACCGTATCGGAGATGCAGTCAGCAAGGGCCGGAGCATGACGCTTGACCGTTGCCACAAAAGCAGGGCAGCAGGAACTTGTCAAGAGTTTCTGGTCGCCGTGCTCCACCTTTTCCACGTATTCCTCAGCTTCTGAAATGACCGTCATATCTGCCCCAACGGCAACTTCCTTGACTTGCGTAAAGCCCAGCATGCGGCAGGCTTTTTTGATCTGACCGGGAGAGACCTTGAGCCCGAACTGACCGACAAAAGAGGGCGCCAAAAGCGCATAGACGCTGCGATTTTCAGCCTTGAGGTCCTGGATAAGCTGTACAATGTGGCTCCGTTCCTCGATGGCGCCGAAGGGGCAAGCCCCACGGCAGGCACCGCATTCCACACAGACATTTTTATCGATTTCCGCCTTTTTGTCAGCCCCCATATGAAGGGCGTGGACCTTGCAGGCATTTTCACAGGGACGGGAGATTTCAACGACAGCGCCATAAGGGCAGGCCCGTTTGCAGTTGCCGCATTCAACACATACATCATAATCAATATGGGCACGGCCCTGATATACGGAAATGGCCTTTTTCGGGCAGCCATTCATGCAGCGATGGGTCAGACACCGGCGGCAGACATCCGTAATCATGTACTTATTCACCGGGCAGGCCGAGCAGCCTTCCGGCAGGACGGCAATGACATGCTGCGTGCGGTCAACCGGTTCCGAAACGGCCTTTTTGGCAGCTTCAATGATATTCAGGTCCGTATCAAGACCTAAGGCTACGTTGATGCGTTCCTTCAAAACGGCCCGTTCCTTGTGAACGCAGCAGCGCAGACGCGGCGAATCCTCTTGGACGATCTGGAGGATGTCGTAGACATGGTCTGGCAGATTCCCATCATAGGCCATCTTCGAGAGCATGGTCAGGACTTTCCGTCTGATTTGCGTAATTTGAGTGACTTCCATTTGATACCCCTTCATCATATGTTTAAAATCTATGGACACTATGATATCATACTTCAGCTAAAAAAATAAGCCTCAAAACCATAAAATCCTCGTAAAAATGCTACAAAATTTACAAATTAATAGTCATTATCGCCTATCCATTGTTAGAATTATTTGTCTATTCAGTGTGGACAGATAGGGGCAGTATCAGGCTCGGCGCAAAATACATACCAATTTCCCACAAATTCTTGCCTCCACTATTTAATTCCTTTATGGACGTAGGCGAAACAGGGGCTTCTGCAATCCGTAAAGTCCTAGGAGCGGCCCGACCGACAGCGGGATTGTTTCAGGCGTCTTCACAATTTGGATTGTGGTACGGGACTTCTTACGAATCGCCATGCCTTCCTGGCTCTCAAAAGACTCTTTTTCCAAGCAAAGAAGGTCCCTAACTCTATCGAATTGGGATGATTTGTGCTTCCGAGTAAAAAATAAGAGGCGGCCCCACCCTACTTAGCTGCACTTTGTAACAGGCAAAAAAGACTGCGAAAAATGATGGTTCATTTTTCACAGTCTCTTATCGTTCTTATCTTAGTCAATGGCAAGAATCTTCTTGACTTCCTTTTCCATTTCGCCCGGGGCCACGATATCGCTTTCCCGTTCCGGCAGGCCGCGCAGTTCCTTGAGGCCCTGCGGAATGTCGATTCGAGCCTTTTGGCTCAGCTCATCCATGGCCTCAAAAGCCGTCAGGACCTTGCCTTCATAGTCATCAGGATAAAGGGCCCGCAGGACCACATCGCTGAACTTGAACGGGCTGGCCGTTGAAAGGACAATGCCGTACGTCTCGTCGCTGGTCATGAGGCGATACTTCTGCAGGGCCTTATAGGCAACAGCTGAATGGGGATCAAGGACATAGCCATAGTTATTGAAGACATCACTAATTGTTTCCTGGGTTTCGATTTCATCGATCCAAGCCCCAAAGAAGTCACTGACAACGGCATCCTGGATATCACGTCCAATGGAATAGGTGCCTTTTTCCTGGAGGGCATCCATCCACTCGTTGATTTTCTCAGAGTTATGCTCGGTCTTTTCATAAAGGAGCCGTTCCAAGTTACTTGAAACAAGGATGTCCATGGACGGGGAAATGGTTCGATGAAACTCGCGGTTCCGGTCATAGGTCCCCGTGTTGATGAAATCGGTCAGGACATTGTTGCTGTTTGACGCGCAGATGAACTTCTTCACTGGCAGGCCCATGAGCTTGGCATAGTAGCCGGCAAGAATATCACCGAAGTTGCCCGTGGGAACAGAAAAGACGATTTCCGTACCATTTTGGATACGTCCCTTTTCCACAGCATCGGCATAGGCGCTGAAATAATAGACGATCTGCGGCACCAAGCGGCCCCAGTTGATGGAATTTGCAGAAGAAAAAGCGCAGCCTTGCTCCTTCAGCTCAGCTGCAAGCTCCGCTTTGCCAAAAAGCAATTTGACCCCAGTCTGGGCATCATCAAAATTGCCTTCAACCGCAACAGCATGGACATTATTCCCCCGCTGCGTCGTCATCTGCAGGCGCTGGGCATCGCTGACCCCGCCATGGGGATAAAAGACGATGACTTCTGTATCCGGCACATCACTGAATCCGGCCATAGCCGCTTTTCCCGTATCGCCGCTTGTCGCAACGAGAATCACGCTCTTTTTTTGTTCGCCCGTCTTGCGGACGGCTCTCGTAAGGAAATGAGGCAGGATCTGGAGTGCCATATCCTTAAAGGCACTCGTTGGACCATGCCATAGTTCCAGAATATCAGTATCCTTTTTGAGAAGATGAAGCGGCGCTGCAAAACCGCCAAACTTTTCTTTGCTGTAAGCAGCTGAAACACATTCCCGAAGTTCCTCCTCCGAAAAATCCGTCAGGTACCGGGAAAGGATCTGTACGGCACGGTCGCCATAAGGCTTACCCTTCATGGCATCGATCTCAGCAAGGGCCACAGGAGGAAAATCCCGGGGCACAAAAAGACCGCCGTCTTTGGCCAGCCCACTGGAAATAGCGTGGGCAGAGCTCACCATATCTGTTTTACCTCTTGTACTTACGTATAACATAGTCCCCTCCACTTCTGCTTTCGTATTCGTATCATAGCATAGTCAAATTCGATGCGCAAGCATCGTGTCTGATGAGTAACAGTCATTTTTTTCCGCTCCTGCTCCAAAGAACGCCCAGGGCCATCTGAGGGCCTCATTCATAAAGGATGGCATCGTCCCCGCTTTTTTGCTTTTAACAGGGACCTTCCTTTGCTATAATGGGAAGGAACATGAAGGGAGACAGTGGACGAAAAAAGCCCAGCCGACCTGTTGCGGCTGTCCCCCGATAGGAGTTGACGCATTATGGAAATCAAGATTGCATGCGCACAGGTGGAAGTGCGCCCCGGACGTCCCGAGATCAATCTGCGCCGGGCCCTCGAAACCATTGAAGAAGCAAAGCGTGCCAGCATCGATATTCTCATCTTTCCTGAACAGCTGATTCCAGGCTACCTCTTAGGTGACCTTTGGGAGCAGCGCGCTTTTTTGCGTGACTGCCGCGATTACGGGAAGGATCTCATTGCAGCCACGCAGGATATCTGCGTCATTTTCGGCAATATTGCCCTTGATGAAAGGGCTGTGAATGAAGATGGCCGGCCCCGCAAATATAATGCCGCCTTCATTGCCCAAGATGGAAAACTCAAAAAGGGTGGCCTGTCTCAGGCTTTTATCAGCAAAACGGCCCTGCCTGACTACCGGGAATTTGATGACAGCCGGTATTTCCACAGCTTGGCAAAACTCCTGCCCCATCTTCCGGGGAAAACCCTGGAAGACCTCATCCAGCCTGTATCTGTGACCATCAGGGGGAAAGAAGTGAAGCTCGGTGTCTTTATTTGCGAGGACGGCTGGACCGAAAACTATGATTTCAATGTTCCACAGATCCTGACTAAAAACGGGGCACAGCTTCTTATCAATATTTCCTGTTCGCCCTTTACCCTACAGAAAAACCGCAAACGCGGGGAGCTCTTTAAAAAACAAGCAAGGGACTGCGGTCTGCCGCTTCTTTACTGCAACAGCGTAGGCATCCAGAATAACGGGAAGAACATCTTCACCTTTGACGGCTGCAGCACCTTTTATACAAAGGAAGGAAATGTGCTCTGCGATGCGCCTTCCTTTGAGGAGGCCTTCCTTACCGGCAGTTTTGATACCGAAACAGGAGCCCTTTCCTCAACCGGAACGGTCCATCCAAAGATGACGGAAATCGAGGAAATCTACCATTCCCTCTATTATGGAGCTTCAAAGTTCCTGGACCAGCTAGGCATCCGTAAGATGACCATCGGTCTTTCAGGCGGGATTGATTCAGCGGTAACGGCTGCTTTTTATGTGCACATCCTGGGCCCGGAAAATGTGCTTCTCCTCAACCTGCCATCACGCTTTAATTCGAGCCTCACCAAGGGCCTTGCCCAAAAGATGGCAGAAGCCCTGGGTACCCACTATGCCGTGATTCCCATTGAAGAATCCGTATCCCTCACGGAAAAGCAGTTGCAATCCGCAACCATCCATGATTATGGCACGGGAAAAGACGAAACCCTTTCCGTATCGTCCTTTGCCCTTGAAAATATCCAAGCCCGTGACCGTGGAGCCCGCGTTATTGCCGGCATGGCTTCCCTTTGGGGCGGCGGCTTTTCCTGCAACTCCAATAAGTCGGAAATGACCGTTGGCTATGCCACCTTTTATGGAGACATTGCCGGTGTCATGGCTCTCATTGGCGACCTATGGAAGCACCAAGTCTATGCCCTGGGGCGCTATCTCAATGAACAGGTCTACCACAAGGATGTTATTCCTGATGAAGTCTTTACGATCAAACCGAGTGCTGAACTTTCTCAGAAACAGACCGTCGGTACGGGCGGCGATCCCCTTCACTATCCCTACCACGATTATCTTTTCCGCGCCTTCGTCGAAAGCTGGGGAAAGCAGGCACCGGAAGAGTTCCTTGCTTGGTATCTGGATAGCACCCTGGATGCTCGCATCGGCTGTGAAGAAGGCCTATCCCATAAGCTCTTTCCCGATGCGGCCTCCTTTATCAGCGATCTCGAACGGTGGTGGAACCTTTTTTGCGGCCTCTCCGTTGCCAAAAGGATCCAGGCTCCGCCCATCCTTTCCATTTCAAAGCGGGCCTATGGCTATGATCATAGGGAGTCCCAGCTCGGGCCCTATTATTCCCGCCACTACCTGGAAATGAAAGCAAAGGCCCTATCATGATGGAAACCCGCTTGAAAGCCTATCGCGGAGCCATGGTGGCAGCCCTCTACGCAGCCCTGACCTTGGGATTGGCACCTGTAAGCTACGGTGCGGTCCAGGTGCGGGTCTCAGAATTCATGACACTCCTTGCCTTTTATGATAAAGGCCTTATTCCGGGCCTGACTTTGGGCTGCCTTATTTCCAATGTAGGAAGTCCTTTCGGCATTACGGATATGCTGATTGGCACCTCGGCCACCTTCCTGGGACTTTATTTCATGCGCTTTTGCAGATCCGCCTTCCTGGCAAGTTTGATGCCCGTTTTTTCCAACGGCCTTCTCATCGGGTTTGAGCTCAACTACATGGCGGACCTGCCCCTTCTTCCTACCATGGGGTACGTGGCCCTCGGAGAAATCATCAGCGTCACGATTTTAGGAAATCTGCTGCTTCCTTTGTTCTTAAAAAATGAGACCGTTCGAAACATCCTTGATCTAAAAAACAAGAAGCCTTGAAGGTTATCGCTGCTTCAAGGCTTCTTATTTTTTAACGCGGCAGACATGATTTCCTTTTATCAATGCCTATAGATGATTTATGCGTTCAAGCTCTTTACAAAATCCTCACCAAATTGTTCACAGGTTTCAAGGCCTTTTTCATCAGGCATCCACAGCATCTTAAGTCCTTCATTCACAACCGTGAACCCGGCTAAATCAAGAAGCTCCGAAATCTGTTTCACTGAATCGCCGCTCCAGCCGTAACTGCCGAAGGCAGCTGCTTTCTTATTTTTGAACTTCAGGCCCCGGATCATTTCCATCATGCTTCCAATAGAAGAAAGGAAGCCATAATTGATTGTTGGTGAACCAACAAGGATGGCCTTTGATTTAAAGACTTCCGTTATCATATCATTCTTATCGTCAACGGCTGTATTGAAGAGTTTGACTACAATCGTCGGATCAGCCTTTTTGATGCCTTCCGCAATCTTTTCTGCCATGCGCCGCGTCGCGTTCCACATGGTATCGTAAAGGATGGTCACCTGATTTTCCTGATAAGCCTGGGCCCATTTCTGATACGCCTTTACGATGGATAGCGGGTCTTTCCGCCAAATCACGCCGTGACTTGGGCAAATCATGGAAACAGGAACATTCATGGCAAGAATCTCGTCAATCTTTCTTGTCACCATGGGACTGTAAAGGTTGAGGATATTAGCATAATACTTCATGGCCTCACCATAAAGGGCAGCCTGATCGGCTTGATCATTAAAAAGATCTTCACTTGCAAAATGCTGGCCAAAACCATCATTGGAAAAGAGGATATTCTCACCCGTCATATAAGTGAACATCGTATCAGGCCAATGCAGCATGGGAGCTTCAATGAAAATCAGCTGATGGGTCCCAAGATCCAAGGTATCCCCCGTCTTTACATTGACAAAATTCCAGTCCTTATGATAAAGACCGCGCAGGATGGCTTCTCCCTTCTTCGTGCAGTAAATCGGCGTATCCGGAATTTCTGCCATCAGGGCCGGCAGGGCACCGCTGTGATCGTTCTCATTATGGTTCATGACGATATAGTCAATCTGGTGAAGATCAATTTCCTTTTTTAGGTTTTCTACAAACTCATCGTCATAAGGTTTCCAAACCGTATCCATGAGCACTGTTTTTTTATCCCTAATGAGATAAGCATTATAACTGGACCCCTTTTCCGTCGAATACTCATGACCATGGAATTCATTCAGTTCCCAGTCAACCTTCCCAACCCAAGTCACCGTATCTGTAATTTTCTTTGCCATAAGACACACTCCTTTATCATGCTGCGAATTGTCACCTGCGGCCTTCATCATCGTGACAAGAAGGGACCTCCGCTTGATGGATCCAGTATACGTCCCGCATGCAAAAAGAACCGTTGTCCAAACAACAAATGCATAAAAAACCAGAAGCCTCGAAGGATGCATCTTCAAGACTCCTGGTTTAGAGGGAAAGGAAGGGTTTGCCCTATGGGGCGTCCGCTTGAACCTTATATCGGATAGGTTCATTATAGGGACCTATCCACCCACTGTCAACCCAATTTGTCTTTAAGTTAACATAAGGATAAAAAAGATTCCCTGCCCTCTCCTGAAGGAAAGAACAGGGAATCTTCCGCCAGTTAGTGCACCTGCATCCAGTCCGATGAATCAGAAGCAGTCGCAGTTAACCATGAAGAAGGATCTCGGATGAGCGCAGACCGGGCAAACCTGAGGCGCTTCTTCGGCTTCTACGATATGACCGCAGTTGGAGCAGATCCAAACGGTCTTTTCGCTGCGTTTGAACATGGTGCCGTCTTCTACCTTTTGGAGGAGGGCCTTATAGCGTTCTTCATGATGCTTTTCAATGGCACCGACAGCGCGGAATTTGAAGGCCAGTTCAGGGAAACCTTCCTTATCTGCCGTTTCAGCAAATTCCTTATACATATCGGTCCATTCATAGTTTTCGCCAGCAGCAGCATCTTTGAGGTTCGTTACCGTATCAGGAATGGAACCGCCATGAAGGGCCTTGAACCAGATCTTTGCATGTTCTTTTTCGTTCTTGGAGGTTTCCAGGAAGTTTGCAGCGACCTTTTCGTAGCCTTCTTTCTTAGCCACACTTGCATAATATCCATACTTATTGTAAGCCTGGGATTCACCAGCAAAAGCAGCCTGAAGATTTTTTTCCGTTTGCGTACCTTTTAATTCTTTCATGATGATCTCTCCTTATACCGTATTTTTTTATTACCCTCTCTCGGTAACAACTAGAGTATACCACGTATCCTAAACAATAGCAACAACTTTTTAAGAATTATTTTTAAAAAGGAATGTAATCATGATGAATGCCCATCTCAGCGTCATTTGCACTTTCATCAGGGCTTAGGATTTAGGAGAAAGAAAAAGGCGAATTGGCAGATTGGAAGATCCAGGCGGTGAAAAATGCAAGGTCGCCTCCCCGTTTTCCGGAATGGTTCCAAGAACCATGGTCTCACCGTCATGGGACCAGCCAAAGGCCAGTCCATGTCCAGGAATCTTTATTTCCTTAGCCTCTTCGCCATTCATGGAAAGAAGGCCCGCGCCGGCATAAGGTCCGCCATATGGATTAAAGCGCAGGACCGTGTCCCGCTTTCCTTTGGTCGGAAGGATGACATCATACATGACCCCATAATTGCCATAATTGACAACCTTTTTACCCGTTGTCGCGTCTGTTCCCCGCACATAGGGATTGAGGACGTCGTCAGCAAGTTTGATGCCCCAGGTTTCCAGTTTATTCGATGGGTACGCCTCTTGAAGCCGAACATGGACATCGGACGCAGGGAAGGTCCCGCGCAGGACATGATCCCCTTCATCAGGAGGCAGGATGCCATATGCGTCAAGGGCAAGACCCAGATCGGTCTTTACAGGAATCATCATGACGGAAACTTCTACAGGCCGGTCCGACTCTAGGTTGACAATGCCCGTCACTAGTTCCTGGGGACGGATGATGGTCGGTTTTTGGAGCCCAAGCAAGTCAGTCATCCGGCTTATCCTCAAGGGATCTGTTTCCTTTTGCTTGCCATAGTAGCGGATCTGGGCCTCTTTTCCAGCTTCCAGCCAGTCACGGTTAGGATCTGAAATGCCATTTCTTCCCAGCTGCACGAGGGCCGGACGAATCCCGGTTCGGCGCAGGACGATGGCAAGCCGCTTGCTGCTGTCCGTATCATTGACATGGTGGAAAAAAAGACGGAACTTGCCCTTGACCGTATCGCGGTACATGACACCGCATTTTTGAACCATTTCCGGACTATCCGAAAAAAGAAGGTTAGGCCCATCCTCGTGGATGATGACCTTTGCCTCTGTATAGCGGGGAACCCCGTCATCCCAGCGTGCATCGGCCGCCTCTCCGGTCCCGGACCAGAATGAAAGACAAGTCAAGCCCGCAAGAAGGGTTTCCAGGAATTTCTTTGTTTTCATGCGAATCTTTTCTCTTCCTTTCTATTGTGTCGTAATCTTTATTGTACCATATAAATGTGCCGTCCTTGTAAATTTTTGCGGTTCATTATATGAAATTTCCTTTTTTCTAAAATCGTAAAAGAATTTTTCCAAATTATCAGAATAATAGGTTATAATAGTTTTATCATGATTCATGGAGCTTATGATTTTTTTCAATAAAGGAGTGCTTATGATGAACCTCAATGTGGTAAAACTTGATCCCAGCGGCAACATCACGCTTTTCGTGCTCTCTCCTGTTCCTGTGGATGATCGGCGGGAACTCAATGATGCTTTGCTTTCAGCAGATCCTGACGCCGAACAGGCAGGCTGCCTATCAGGAAGCGGCCGCTCCGTCCGCGTTGAAATGATGGGCGGGGAATTCTGCGGCAATGCCTCCCGCTCCGCAGCCGCCTATTGGGCCCACATCCATGGCGAAGAAGGGGTCTTTGAAGTAACCTGTTCCGGCGCAAAAGCCCCCATGGAAGCCCGCGTCAAAAAGCTTGGCAGCACTCCCCCCACCTATGACGCGGAAATTGACCTGCCGCTGCCCCTATCCATAACAGAAGAAGCAATGAGGGTTGGCGAAAAAGAAGTCTCCCTCATCCATGTCGTTCTTCCCGGTATCGATCACTATGTCTATTTTACGGAAGAACTTGATGCCCTGTCCCCTATGGACTACTGGCTTGCCCTTAAAAACAAGGTGAGTACTGGGCCGCTTCCCGATGCATATGGGCTCATCCTTGTAGAAGAAAAGTCGGCCCGCATGATTCCCGCTGTGTTTGTGACCGCAACAGGGACCCTCTACTGGGAGCGCAGCTGCGGCAGCGGCAGTGCGGCAGCGGCGGCAGCGCTAGGCCTGCGTCATCAAAAATCGCTTGCCCTCATCCTCAAGGAACCGGGCGGCCCCATTTCCATCAAGGCAGCCATGAAAGACGGAAAACTGACAGGCATCACCATCGGCGGGCCAGTCCGTATTGACGCGTCCTATGAATTTACGTTCTGACTGCAGCACACCAAAACGGGGAAATCCGTTGACAAAATGATGCTTCAATGCTAGAATATCTTCGTTGCACCAAACCCGTGCCGAAGTGGCGGAATTGGCAGACGCACTTGACTCAAAATCAAGCGCCCTCAAAGCGTGCCGGTTCGAGTCCGGCCTTCGGCACCAATTGAAAAAGCAAGACCATCGCGCCGCGATGGTCTTTTTTTGTGTCCAGGCATGGCGCAATCCGATGAAGTGAACGTCCTGCCACAGGAAGTTACCGCCAAGTACAGCAACCCGCAAACGGGAATCAGCGGTGCTAAAAGGGAAGAAGTTGTATTGCAAAAACGAGGAACCCCATTTCTATTTAAATCGCCGCGAAGGCGGCAAAACCCTCTGTTCTCTGCAAGAGGTCCTGCTGCCTTGAGGAGGACGGCCCAGAAGGTCTTATTCATCTCACTTTCGTTCTTAGCTCCCTTATTATTTTGATGACAGATCACTCTATTCCATGGGAGACCTTCCTTTATTTTGATAAGCAGTATCTGGACAACATAATCTTAACAATAAGGAGCTTCCCGTTATTTTGCCTGGATGATGTATCCCCTACCGAGAAAGATGTTACGCTTAGCCCATAGGTTCACGGTTTGCCTTCATTTTTCTTCGAATCGTTCCTTTTCAGGGTTCTTTTCCTGTGTTATAACAGAAAACAATGACAGACCCCAGACTTACGGGGCCATCCCAAAACACAACAAAAAGGAGACGATTTCATGCACCTGCGGGCAGCTGTCATCAACGATCTTTCCGGCCTGGGTCGCTGCTCCCTTACGGCGGACATTGCCGTTCTTGCCGCCATGGGTATAGAAGCCTGTCCCCTGCCCACAGCCGTACTTACAGCCCAAACGGGCTATGAAGGATATCATTCGGTTTCCTTGGCATCCCACATGGAAGCCTATCGGCGCCACTGGAACGCGCTCGGGATCACTTTTGCCGGGATTCTCTCAGGCTATCTTGCGTCCCCTGAAGCAGCCTATCAGACAGCTGAATTTGTTGACACGTTTCACCATCCAGGCGTGACCTATCTCTGCGACCCAGTCCTAGGGGATCAAGGACGCGTCTATAAGGGTTTTACGGACGCTTCCATCGAAGCCATGCGGAGCCTTGCGGAAAAGGCCGATTTCCTCACGCCGAATCTTACAGAGTTCTGCCTTCTTACAGGTACAGAAATGGATGCCATCATGAACCGAGAAAAAGAAGATAAAGATGCCCTTTTCGCCATTCTTACTCAAAAAGCTGCCGCCTTTTCCCAGACAGACCTTGTCATTACAGGCATTCCCCTAAAGGGTGAAAAAAGCGGAAAGGAAATCTGCAACCTTATCATTTCCAAAGGCAGCAGCCACCCCGTGATATTCCCTCATCTAGGCGGCTCCTATTCAGGAACGGGCGATCTTTTCGCGGCCGTACTCCTTGCGGCACGCCTGCACAAAGAGGGTCTCGTCCCCAGCGTCAATAAAGCAGGCCAGTTCATTGCAAAAGGCATTACTGCTGCACAAAAAGAGCATACCCCCGGTAACGCCGGCATTGATTACGAGCCTTTTCTCCCTCTCTTACGTTCCTCAAAGGAGGATGGTCATGATTCAGCCCATGCGTGAAACGCGGCTCCGGCTCCTTACCCTGACTGGAATCTTTGCCGCCCTTATTTGTCTTTTTACGGCCTATATCTGCCACATCCCTGTTGGTCCAAATGGCGGCTATCTCCATTTTGGCGATGCAATCATCTATGTGGCCGCGTCCCTCCTGCCTCAGCCCTATGCTCTTCTTGCCGGCGCCATTGGCGGCGGCCTGGCGGACCTATTGACGGCTCCTATGTGGGCACCGGCAACGATCATCATCAAAATGCTCATTACCCTGCCCTTTACGTCAAAGGCCCCAACGCTTCTTTGCCGCCGCAACAAGATTGCCCCTTTTCTTTCCTGGATCATTTCCACCATAGGCTATTATCTGGCAGAAGGGCTCATTTTTGGCAGCAAAACCGCTCTTTTGACCTCCATCATAGGGAGCGCCCTTCAATCTGGCGGCAGCCTCCTATTTTATGGGTTCATAGCCAGCCTTCTTGATAAAAGCGGCGTTAGGACAGCCCTATTTCTTCCTTTGGAAAGGAGTGTGACCCATCATGGCTCAAATTCTCTACACGTATAAGGACGGTGTCTACGCCAACCTCACAAACAAGTGCAACTGCCGCTGTACCTTTTGTATCCGCTTCCAGCATGACGGCATTGGTGATGCGCCCACCTTGTGGCACAAAGTAAACCCTACCTGGAACCAGGTCAAAAAAGCCATTGACGCCTTTGATTTTACCGGTTTTCAGGAACTTGTTTTCTGCGGCTACGGAGAGCCGACCTGTGCCCTTCCCCTATTGGAACAAACGGCTCGTTATGTACGCCGCCTCCATCCAGGGCTCAACCTTCGTCTCAATACGAACGGTCTTGGCAGCCTAGAAAACGGCCGCGACATCGTACCAGAACTGGCAGGGCTGCTTGATTCCGTTTCCATCAGCCTCAACGCACCGGATGAAAAGGAATATAACCGTGTAACAAAGCCCACCCTCACCGGTGCTTATAAGGCCATGCTGGACTTTGCCAAAGCCTGCAAAAAGAGCATTCCCGATACGCGCATGACCGTTGTTGATGTCCTTTCGCCCGAGGATATTGAAAAAAGCCGCAAGGTCGCGGCCTCCTGCGGCATCAAGCTCCGCGTCCGCAAGTTTGGCTGACGGGCCCCGGCATACTGGATCGTTCTTCTGACGAAAACAAAAAAGTTCCCTTTGAGCCTCATCAGCCCAAAGGGAACTTTTTTTATTTCAGTCAAATTTACGGTCGTAAAGGTCGCTTTTTGTGAGGAATTCTTCAACTGTTTCAAAACCGAGCTGTTTTAAGAGTTCAATCACATAGGGGTTTTCGGCCGGCGTTTTGTACGTTGATTCATCGCTGTAGGCCATAACATTCAGTTTTCCCTGTTCCTTGGGAACAAGGGCCTTCGGTCCGCCGACGCAGCCGCCGCGGCAGCCCATACCTTCAAAGAAGTTGCCTTCTCGGTTCCCTTTCAGGATTGAATCGATCATGGCCTTACAGTCAGGCACACTGTCGGCGCGGCGCACTTTGACTTCAATCTTGCGGTTTGGATCAAGGCGTTTTACCGTTGCGGCAACAGCCTCTGCCACACCGCCAGCATAGGCATACCGAATGCCCGCTCTAGACGCGTGTGGTACATTATCTTCTTCCAAGTGCTCAAGGTCAATATCAGTCGTCGTAAATAGGTCCCGCAATTCCTCGTAAGTGAGGACATAGTCGATGGCCCCCTTAAGGTCCGGCTCCTTGATTTCGGCTTTTTTAGCCATGCAGGGCCCAATAAAGACCGTCTTGGCATTGGGGTGCAGCACTTTGACTGTACGGCCGCCAGCAATCATAGGAGAAACGGAGCCCGGTACATTGGGCATCAGTTCATGATAAAGACGGCGGATCATGGCAATCCACATAGGGCAGCAGCAGCTCGTCAGCTGGAAGTCCCCTTCTTTATTGACGTTCTTGTTAAATTCCAGTGCTTCCTTGAGCGTCAGGATATCGGCAAAGACAGCCACTTCGAGCATCCCCGAAAAGCCCAACATCTTTAAGGCCGTGCGCAGGCGGCCAGCCGTGACCTTGGAACCAAACTGACCGGAAAAAGCCGGCGCTACAAGAGCGTAAATCGGTGTTTCCGCTTTCTTGAGTTCTTCCACAACGGGGATGATATCTTTCTTGGTCTTTAAGGCGTCCAGTTTACATGCGTCGACGCAGGCCTGACAGCCTACGCATTTATCATTATCAATGGAAATCCCGTCCTTGCCTGGATGCAGGGCATCCCAGTGGCAGACCTGGGCGCAGCTGCCTTGTTCCTCTTCAGAGCAAGTGCAGTCCTTGGCGCGCCAAACAAGACTGGTTTCTTCCGGATGGGCCAGGCATTCGATCATCTTGGGATCGGCATCCTTGATGTCCGTAACGTCCTTTCCTTCCACAGCACGAGCGAGCATTTTTTTGTACAGTTCATCCAGTGTAAGCATATTGACTCCCCTCTAAAATACGGCATGCTGCCATTTTTGCGGAGCAGTGAGCGGTGCATTCACATTCACACTCCACAGCCTCACGTTGCTTTGTATTACATTATATACAATTTAGACAATCTTTGTCGACCATCCTTCAATATTCCAGACCTCGTCAATCCAGTCTTCATAAAAATCCGGTTCGTGGGAAACAAGGATCAAGGTTCCCTTATAGTCCTTGAGGGCACGCTTTAGTTCTTCCTTGGCCTCCACATCAAGGTGATTTGTCGGTTCGTCAAGGACGAGCAGATTGGCCGGCTGCTGCATGATCTTGCAGAGCCGCACCTTGGCCGCTTCACCGCCCGAAAGGGCCGTCATCTTGGTCGTAATATGATCATTGGTGAGGCCGCAGGCGGCAAGGGCGGCACGGACTTCGGCATTGGCCATGCCCGGGTATTCCTGCCACAGTTCCTCAAGGGCCGTGTTCTGGTTGCCCTTTGCGCTTTCCTGCTCAAAATAGCCGACGGAAACAAATTCCCCTCGTTCCACGGTTCCTGCAATGGGCGGAATCATGCCAAGCAAGGTCTTTAACAGGGTCGATTTCCCAAGGCCGTTCGTCCCACGGATGGCAATCTTTTCGCCCCGCTCGATCTTGAGGTCCACCTGTTTTGTCAGGGGATCGTGATACCCTAGGACAAGGTTTGTGCCTACAAGGACAAAACGAGAAGGCGCCCGGTCTTCCTTGAACTGGAAATGGGGTTTGGGTTTTTCGGCACGTTTTGTAAGGACTTCCATCTTGGCCAGTTTCTTCATTCGGCTATTGGCCATCCCCCGCGTCGCGACACGGGCCTTATTACGGGCAATGAAGTCCTGTTCTTTTTTGATTTCTGCCTGCTGCCGTTCATAAGCGGCATCCAACTGGCGCCGTTTGATGGCCACCATTTCCTCAAATTTTTCATAGTTTGCCGTATAACGTGTGAGACCCAGGTTATCGACATGCCAAATGACGTTCGTTACGGCGTTAAGAAATGGCACATCATGGGAAATGACAATAAAGGCATTCTCATAGTTTTGCAGGTAGCGCGTAAGCCACTCAATATGTTCCGCATCCAGATAATTGGTCGGTTCGTCAAGAAGCAGGATGTCAGGATGTTGAAGGAGGAGCTTTGTAAGAAGCACCTTCGTGCGCTGACCGCCCGAAAGCTCATCGACCTTATGATCAAGGCCAATATCGCGCAGTCCAAGGCCCGCCGCGACTTCCTCGATTTTTGTATCAAGGTTGTAGTAATCAGCCGCCTCCAACCGTTCCTGGATTTCGGCCGTATCCGCCATGAGGCGCTCCAGCTCGTCCGGTGAAGCCGACGCCATCTTATCGTAAGCGGCAAGCATTTCCTTTTCCTCATCGACAAGATCCTGAAAGGCCGTGCGCAGCGTTTCGCGGATGGTCTTTCCCGCCTCAAGGGCCGCGTGCTGGTCCATGTATCCAACCTTCGTACGCCGCGCCCAGGTGATCTTGCCATCATCAGGGGACAGTTTTCCCGTAATGATTGACATAAACGTCGACTTGCCCTCACCGTTGGCACCGACAAGGGCCACGTGCTCCCCCTTTTCAAGGCGGAAGGAAACATCCTCAAAAATCTCCCGGCCGCCATAGCTGTGGGACAGATGGGCAACATCAAGTATACTCATGGGTCTCTCCTTTTTGGTCTCGTAGCAAAGTAGTCCCGCCCATTTTACCAAAAAAGGCGACAATTGAAAAGAGTCGTTGCCGACGCATCTTGTTCACGCGGATATAGCGATTCGTGTATGCTGTGAATTCAGGGCAAAATCGGCCTGATTTGATGGGGAAGCGGGGGCTCCTCGCAACTGGATCCATCTGAACCGACTTTACAAAAAACAATCGGAGAAAAAGACCGGAACGCACGGCGCCAAACCGCCCCTCCTCATCCAACTACCCACCAAGCCAGCTTGGTCAGGCGGAACGGCTTTCGCCGTCTCCAAGGGGAAAACACTAAGGCAAAGGGCCGCAAGAAAAAAACGGCAAGTTAAGCCCAAAACCGACGTAGACGTAGGTTCGGTTTTGGGCCCTTCGCTTTTATTATAAGACGGGGGCTTTTGAAATGTAGAAATCACGATAGCAGCTGGAATGATCTATGTTCAGTCTTTTGCCTTAGTACTCGATGCGCAGCATCGATCCGCCTTGGGTAAGGCGGGGAATTGAAACCAGAAAATATCCACTGAAGTGCCAGCAAAAAGCCGAAAAACATGGTTCACAGGGTAAATGGATTCGGCCCCCTTCAAAGAAGGGACGGTTTGGAGCCAGCGTTGTGTTTTATCCCCTCGCCTTTTCCAATCTTTTTCGGATTGCCTCCAATCGGTCTTCCCCCACACCCAGGACCTTTTGGAAGGGCTCATCAATGGGGATGACGGCAAGGTTGTCGGGATGGAGCTCCTTTACGACGCGTTCCAAAAAAGCCACGCTTTTTTCATCGTCATTATAGCCTTTTACGATGGTCACTTC
Source organism: Acidaminococcus sp. AM33-14BH (assembly GCF_003603525.1). Lineage (NCBI taxonomy): Bacteria > Bacillati > Bacillota > Negativicutes > Acidaminococcales > Acidaminococcaceae > Acidaminococcus > Acidaminococcus sp. AM33-14BH. The sequence continues at coordinate 113,489 of NZ_QTNG01000007.1, forward strand.
AAAGATGAAGCGGCCGTGATACTGCGCCCGGAAGGCTTTCATATTGGCAGTATATTGCTCCAAGGTATAACCGGAAAGGGGCCGCTGACTTTTTTGGAAACTGGCATCCGCAGCATTCTTGAGTTCGCCGATAACGGCCTCACAACGATTGGCAAGAGCCTGGTACTCGGGCCGATGCAAGAGGTAGCCATTTGAAAGAAGCCGCACGGCAGCTCCTTTTTGATGAATGAAGTCAATGATACGGGGCAAGGCCTGATGAAGCAAGCTCTCCCCATGACCATTCAGGAAGACTTCCTCGATCCGCTCTTCCTCCATGCGGCGCCCCAAATCATCAAGCGCTTTTGTTACGTCCCCCAAATCCTGGATTTCATCCGTCTGATGCCGATCTTCTTTCCGGTCAATGGGACAATAAATGCAATTAAAGCTGCAGTACGTTTCAGGCAGGATATTGACTTCAAGGATCCGCTTGCCCTCTTCTTCATAAGGGGCTTTATAAATGAATTCGTCCATCAGGAATTCCTCCTTACCTAACAAAACTAGACATGCATCGAATCAGCGTAATTGATGCGTCAAATAAAATGAGGAAAAGGGTACGCCCCCTATCCCTTCAAGGCCTACTGGAACAGGGCGGCGTACCCGGCGGTACAATATTGTGCTTGACACCCTTACTATACCCAGCATTTTCCATCGTGTCAATGACAAACCGCGCCATTACCCGTTTCCCGTGCTATAATAGGGGCGAAATCATTTACAAGGGAGACGATATGCATGCTTGACAAGAAAACTGCAAAACTCATCAATGAACAGGTAACCCTGGAATTTTACTCCGCCTACCTCTACCTTGACTTTGCCAATTTCTACACGGATCAGGGTCTTGATGGCTTTGCCCACTGGTTTGAAATCCAGGCCCAGGAAGAGCGCGATCATGCCATGCTCATGAGAACGTACCTGCAAAACAACAATGTCCATGTCGAATTTGGCACCATCAATAAACCGGAAGGAAAATATAAGAATCTCATGAGTCCGCTCACAGCCGCTCTTGAGCACGAACAATTTATCACAAAATCCATCAATAAGATTTATGGGGCCGCCCATGAAGAAGATGATTACCGGACCATGCAGTTCTTCAACTGGTTCGTCAAAGAACAAGGAGAAGAAGAAAAGAACGTCGATGACATCATTAAAAAGATGAAGCTCTTCGGCAGCGACCCCAAGAGCCTCTACGCCCTGAACCAGGATCTTCTGGCCCGTGTCTACGCCGCTCCAACGTTGGTCCTCTAAAAAAAAGAAAAACTGGCCTGTCTAGGAGAAAAATCCTGGATGGGTCAGTTTTTTTTGGAGAAGCCCTTACTTGTCCTCCCCCTTTTCCCGCTTGATATAGCGGTACACTGTCGGTTCGGACAAATGAAGCTGACGGGCAATCTCGACGACAGCGCCCTTCATCTGGTGGATACCGGCGTTCATGAGATTGCGGATGACCGTTCCTTTTTCCTCCCGCGTCATCCGTTCCGGCGGCACCCCTACGGCCCTCATTTCACTTGCTACCATGCGGGGCAGGATATCCCCGACGGGCGTATCCATGGATTCATCCGTATCATCGAGGGCTCCCTCAAGATTATAGGCCTTCTTTAATTTTTGCAGGACAAGGTCAAGCTCTGTCATAGCGTCCATATTGCGGTTGATGCACAAAAGCCCAATGACCTTTCCTTCATGCTTGATAAAAAACGTGGACGAAACAAAATTCTTGTTCTTGCTGCGTCCGTTATAGTTTGCCATATAGTCCCGCTTCACATAGGCCTTTTCCTCCATGATCTTGATGGCAAGGTCCGTAAAAGGACTGCCTACCTTGCGGCCAGTGTGAAATCCGTTTGCAATGGCAATCACGGAGTGTTTGGGCTGGGAAATATCGTGGAGCAGGATTTCACAGCTTTCGCCCAAGAGTTCTGCCAAAAAGGGCACCAATGCCTTATATGGTTCAAGAAGCGGATTATATTTCATGATTCCATCTCCCTAGAGGTTGAAAGTACCGAACTGCATTGGAAATGGAATGACTAGCACTTTCCTTGGTTTTCTATACGTATTATTGTATCTTCCATGATGTCATAAGTCAATTCGTGATTCTTTGCCTCAAAAGAAAAATATTTTTTGTCTTTTTGCGAAAAGGATGACAAAAGAGGTCCTTTGGCACAAACGCCTAAAAGGACCTCCTTACGTCTTACCTTCCCTTCTGTGAGGGGAGGCGTCATGTTAGGCTTCGCCCTCAGTTTCAAAAGAGACTTCTTTTAAAGGAACCAGCTTATTTCCGGCAATCTTATTGACCAGGATGGCAATGGCACCGTCACCCGTTACGTTGCAGGCGGTTCCAAAGCTATCCTGTGCCAGGTATAGGGCAATCATGAGGGCCTGCTGATCAGCCGTAAAGCCCATCATGCTCTGCAGGATGCCCAGAGCAGCCATGACAGCACCGCCAGGAACGCCCGGGGCGGCAACCATGGTGACACCCAGCATGAGGATGAACCCAAACATGTTGCTGAATTCAATGGGTCTGCCGTTAAGCAGCATAACGGCCATGGTGCAGCTCGTCAATGTAATGGTACTGCCCGACAGATGGATCGTGGCGCAAAGGGGAATCACGAAATCCGCAATCCCCGCGGCGACCCCGTTCTTTTTCGTAGAGGCCAAGGTAACAGGAATCGTAGCGGCTGAGGACTGGGTCCCAATTGCCGTCATGTAAGCTGGAAGCATGCCTTTGAGCAGTTTGATGGGATTGCCGCCTGCTGCCGAACCGGCAAGGGTGTACTGAACCACAAGGATGACAATGTGCAGGCAGATGATGACAAGGAAAACTTTGGCAAAGACGCTCATAATGGCGGCCACCTGCCCAGCGTGGGTCATATTCGCAAAGATCCCGCAGATGTGAAGCGGCAAAAGCGGAATGATGATGCTGGCAATGAGTTTTTCAATGATGCGCTGGAATTCGTGGGATCCCTTTCGCAGCAAGTCATCCTGGCAGACGGCAATGCCAATACCAAGGATGAACGCAATGAGAAGGGCACTCATGACTCCCATCAAAGGCGGCATATCAATGGTAAAAAACGGATGGAGCAGCCCCTTTTCAGGGTTAGCCAAATCGCGGGCCATATCAGGGGAAATGATATGGGAAAGAAGGGCATGATTCGTGAAAAAGGCCAGGCAGCCAGCAATAACGGTGGAGCAATAGGCAATGAGGGTGGTCACGCCAAGGAGCTTACCGGCGGACTTACCCAAATCGGCAATCCCGGGGATAATGAAACCAACGATGATCAGGGGAATCGTAAAGCCTAAAAAATTACCAAAGATAGAGTTAAATGTTGCCAAAATTCTGACTATACTAGGTAAATTAAGATTTCCGATCACAATACCTAAAATAATTCCGAGAATCAGGCGTGGCAGTAAGCCGAGTTTCTTCATGTGAGATGCCTCCCTTGTGTTGTTGGACGTTGTCCGCTTTTTACTCTCGTATAAGAATAGTACCATATCGCCTAAAGAAGCGCAAGCTTATTTCTCTTTTTGAAAAGAATTATTGCATAATGAAAAGAAAATTCGTGATATTTTATAAATATTGGCAACATGGCCAATTCAAAAGAGCAAAAAATAAAAGGCGAAAGAAAAAAGGGAAAAACTTTTCCCTAATTAAGAGAAAGACAGTAGGAGATGGGAAGGCCAATCTTTACAGCAAAACAGGGAAAAGGACTGTATGATGGATTGAAAGGCGTTCCTATCAGCAGCCCTTTCCCTTTCTGGTGCGGGATTCCTGATCTCTTTTTTTCATGGGCCTTCAGGACATAAGGCGCCTTTCCTAGGACAGCGAAGGACCCCATCACAATATCCTCGCCCCTTTTCTTTCATTTTCATCTCTCTTATAATAGATACGGAAAGAAGGTGCCTTCATGAAGTCCATGACTTTACTTTGTATACTCACGGTTGTGGGAATTTCCCTCACAGCGACCCCCGTACAGGCAAAAAAGCCGGCCGCTGAGGTTCAGCAGGCCACAAAACATCAGCAGCAACCGCCCCTTTTGATGGACCGCGCGCAGATTCATGTCCTAAATACCGCCATATCCCAAAAGATGGGCGGCCCCATCACAGACGAAACCGCTCCCATGACGGCAGAAAAGCTTAAAAGCGAGCTCAGCCGCTATCAGATGAGGCGCGCCTTATACCATGAGGGACGTCTCATGACGGAGAAAGAAAAGAAGGAACTTATCAGCTGCGCCTACGGACGCATTCCTTCTGTCATCCCCTTACGCTACGGGGTCACTGTGAAACGCACGGATCTTAAGAGTTTCCCGACGGGGATGCGTGCCTATTCGGCGCCTACGGACCGTGACTTTGACGTTTTCCAGGAAACAGCTGTCGATCCAGCCGTACCGGTCCTGATTTATCACGAGGATGCGACAGGGCGGTTTCTTTTTGTCCGCGCCTATTTTTACCGCGGCTGGGTGCCAAAAGAAAGCGTAGCCGAAACAGACCGCGCCACATGGCTGACGTATGCCGCGCCCAAGGAAAAAGCCGTCGTCACAAATAGGGTCCTTACATTGGGAAAGGGAAAAGACACAGCCCTTTACCAAATGGGAAGCTCCCTTCCCCTTGAAAAGGGCCATCTTCTCCTTCCCATGCGGGATCAGGCAGGCCGCCTTGTCATCCAAAAAGAAAAAGCGCGTTTTGATGACTCCCTGCACAAGGGGCCCCTCCCCTACACGGAAGAAAACCTGCTTATTCTTGCCCGGCGTCATCTCGGTGCGCCCTATGGCTGGGGCGGCAGGAAAGAAAGCGTCGATTGCTCGGCCCTCACGCAGGACGTCTATCGGTCCATGGGAATCGAACTGCCGCGAAACAGCGGAGAACAGGCCCGCACGACACCGGGCGTTTCCTTTCAAGGGCTATCGCGAAAAGCGCGCCTATCGCTGTTAAAGACATTGCCTGTTGGAAGTCTCCTCTATATGCCCGGACATATCATGATTTACAGCGGGGATAAAAACGGGATCCCCATGGTGATTCATGCCTTAGGATCCAAGGGTGTCAGGGAAAAGGGCGCCGTTCGGAAAGTACCTGTCATGAAAGTCGTTGAAACACCGGTGGAAATCCTGGGAAGCAGCGGCGTGACGCTGCTCATGAGGGTTACGAAGGGGATAGTGATAAGATAGAAGGCTGTCAAGCTGTCACGAGCCTACGGCTCTCGCCGTCTTGCGGCCAAGGCCGCGGCTGTCAAGTAAAAGCTGGGAAAGATGCTCTGATGCTAAAAGACCGAAGGGGAAAAGACCGCACGGCGGCGCCAAATCGTGTCCTTCACCTTACTGCCGAAACAAGCAGCCAGCAAGGACTGGCAGCCCGCACGGGCTTTTGCCTCTGAGCTCGATGTCTCCGAAATCGAGCCGCCTTTGCCAAGGCGGAACGGCTTTCGCCGTCTCTAAGGCGGAAACACGAAGGCAAAAGACCCGACGCAATCGGTACGATGCAGCCTGCATCGTACCTAAGAAATAAAATAACTTAAGACAAAGAGCCCAGCAATGCAGCCTGCATTGCTGGGCTCTTTCTTTTCACTATGCCGTAGTTCCTGCGGCGAGAAATAAAAAAGGACAGTGCCGAAGCACTGTCCTTTTATCCGCTCTAAAGGGATTAGAACGTAACAACGAGCTGAGACCAGAGGGTCCGAGCATGCTGATCGGATTCTTTACCTTTGAGGTCGTAGTATTCAACGGTAGCAACCATATTCTTAGCAAGGGTGACGTTGCCGCCAACGTTGTAGCCCTTGAAGCCTTCGCCGTCAAATTTGTCCCAAGCACCATTCATGGTGTGGTCAATGACAGTCGGGGCTCCCTGATCATAGTATTTAGCATAAAGGCCCCAAGAACCAGGATCAGAAGCCTTTGCGCCAGCCCAGCCCATGGATACAACGTATCCATCGTCATCACCGTTGGGATAATCGGTATTCTTCAGAGTATCGTCATCACCTTTGAGGTACATAGCGCCAAGGTTGAACTTACCCACATTGTATTTAGCGCTGACATCCCAAATCTTGTCATTACCATCGATAATGCCAGGGTTGCCGTTTACATCATCGGCATGGACATATTCAGCACCGAGGTCAAAGTTGCCCCACGTGCCATAAAGGCCGGTAGCCCAGAATTCGTCGGCAACAGAATGATTATCCTTGCCATCAACGTATTTTTCTTCATAACCAGACCAACCATAAGTGCTCTTGCTGGCCATCTTGCCGTATTCAGCGGTGAAGCGAGCAGCCCCGAAAGGAACAGTAGCCTTCACGCTGTCTACACGGTCATCATAGATGTTGCCGTCGCCCCAGAAGCCTTCCTGACGGCCAGCGGAGAGGTTCACAACACCGATGTTACCAGTAAGATATGCTCTCTGGAAGTCCGTGTCATCATCACCGGATTCATTCTGGCCCTGGAAGTACTGGTTATTTTCGAGCATGGCTACATAATGCCAGTTATCGTTCACTTCGCCCGTAAAGAACAGACGGGTACGGAGTCTGGACTGGGATTTATCTTCGGCCCCGTCAAACTTACCGCCGTTATTTTGCTTGTAGCTCAGACGAACGTTCCCAGTAATCTTGACGTTGTCAGCGTTCTTTTCGAGTTTCGCTACGCGAACACCGAGGTTATCGAGTTCGTCAGCAAATTCGCCAACCAGTCTGTCATCAGCACCGATAGCGCCTTTAGCAAGGGCTTTGGCAACAATCTGGGCCATTTCATAACGGGTCATGGTGCGGTCACCTTTATAGGTGCCATCAGGATAACCATCAACAATCCCAGCTGCAGCCAGTTTAGCAACGGCTGCATAAGCCCAGTGGCCAGCAGGAACGTCGGAGAAGGGGTTCGCAGCAAAAGCGGTAGCGCTTACGCCGAGAGCCATGGCCATAGCAAAAACCAAACTCTTTTTCATTTTGTTCATCCTCCTTAAGGATCTTGGTGTTTCCCCAAGGAGTTTCCATCTTGCCAATTTCTTTATCGTGCGAGTGACCTTGTTTCCTCTACGAACCGAAACCGTCTCGATTTCCACTCCCTCAGGAACAAATGGGCAGGCCTTTTGCCTACACGCTGAGTATAGCACCTAGAGGATTGAACTTTCAAACGTGTCACATTTATTTCAAACTTTTCATGGAAATTTTTACCCCTCAATCATGATGAGAATTAGGTTTTATGCTTCATTTCTTTATATTAAAGCTAAGCGATTTTTTGACTCACAAGTCAGTATGTATTATCACGATGATTAGGTACACGGTTCATTCATTTTTCTACATAAAAAAGAGGACAGTGCTTTGCACTGTCCTCTTTTGAGTTTCTTTAAGAAGGAATTAGAAGCTGATAGCCAGTTCGGACCAGAGGGTACGAGCATGCTTATCGTCGTTGCCATCTTTGTTCTTCAGGTCATAGTATTCAACACTGGCAACCATGTTCTTGGCAAGCGTAACGTTGCCACCGACCATATATCCCTTGAAGCCTTTGTTGCCAAATGCATCATAAGCACCGTTCATGGTGTGAGCAATGGTGGTTACAGCAGACTGATCATAGTATTTACCATAGAGGCCCCAGCTGCCAGCTTCGCTCTTCTTCGCACCGGCCCAGCCCATGCTGACAACGAAACCATCGTCATCATAGTTTTTGGCGGCGCCAGTCAGGAGGTCATCATCACCCTTAAGGTACATCGCACCGAGGGAGAATTTGCCGCTGTTATAAGTAGCAGCTGCCGTCCAGATCTTGTTGTCGCCTTCAAGGCCTAAAACGTTGTATTCATCATTAACATCCAGATAGCTGGCAGCGAGGTCGAAGTTACCAACGGTGCCGCCCAGTTCAGCCATCCAGTATGTATCAGCTTTGGACTTATAAGCATTCTTATAAGCATCAGTAACAGATTCTCTAGTTGCACTATCTTTAATTGCTTCGCCAGCAGCGGAAGCCAGGCCACTATAGCCATAGGTAGTTTTCTGAGCCATCTTTCCATATTCGGCTCTGAGGTAAGCAGCGCCGAAAGGAACAACGGCCTTGATGCCATCGACACGGTTATCGTAGATGTTACCATCAGCGATAAAGTCATTGTAACGCCCAGCCGTGATGTCGACTACACCGATGTTACCAGTAAGATAAGCTCTCTGGAAGTCCGTATCATCGTCGCCGGATTCATTCTGGCCACGGAAGTTCTGGATGTTACGGAGCATAGCGGTATAATGCCAGTTGTCGTTTACTTCGCCCGTGAAGAACAGATCCGTACGGAGATAGGAGCTGTCTTTAGCTTCGCCATCAAAAGCGCCGCCGCTGTAAGCTTCGTTACGGAGTTTTACAGCGCCCGTAATCTTGACGTTGTCAGCGTTCTTTTCGAGACGAGCCACGCGAACACCGAGGTTATCGAGTTCGTCAGCAAATTCGCCAACCAGTTTGTCATCAGCACCAATGGCGCCTTTAGCAAGGGCTTTGGCAACGATCTGAGCCATTTCATAACGGGTCATGGTGCGGTCGCCTTTGTAGGTACCATCGGGATAGCCATCAACGATACCAGCAGCAGCCAGTTTAGCGACAGCTGCATAGGCCCAGTGGCCAGCAGGAACGTCAGAGAAGGGGTTAGCAGCAAAAGCGGTAGCAGTTACACCGAGGGCCATTGCCATTGCAAAAACCAAGCTCTTTTTCATGTGTGTTTCCTCCTTAGGAAATAGACTTGCCTTTCCTAGGAAAACGATCCACCTTTTGATGGGGGTCCTATACGTGCGAGTGACCTTGTTTCCTCTACGCTGGATCCATTTCGCCAGGTTTTCTTTTTTCCTTGGTCCGGCTGAATTGATTGCAGACGAGTTTCTGCTCCTATAGGGTACCATAGATTAAAGGTATTGTAAATCTTTATTTTGGCAATTTTGTGATTTTGTATCATTTTCACTCAATTGATTCATCTATGATTGACAAAATCAGCGATTTTCCACATCTTTAAGGACTATGGTTCTATGCGCCTACGTCCATTTTTATTGAGGATTATCAGAAAAATTATTCATCTGATTTTTCTTTAATAATTATATATTTTCTATCAGAATATTAAATATCATAATCGCGATTTTATCGCTTTTTATCCATTGACATCGCGATTTCTTTTATATTATTTTACAAGGTTATTTCCCTTCAGTTCACTCTATGATCTTTTTACTTATCATGTCCTAACTTTTACACTTTTATCTTCCTATTACCGCATTTATTTGTCTTTTAGTCATATACAATCACGATATCTGTCCATTCTCCTCATTTCAATCGGTAGTATACTGACGATAGCCTGTTATCCCCTACTTTCATACCTTTTAGGTATGAAAGTAGGGGATAACTTATTCATGACCAAAAGGTCCTCCCCCAGCAGGCTTTTTTAGGACGTTGGCACCCCCTGCCCCGTTCGTCACGGCGCCCTTTTCCTAAAGCCGTCCCAGGTTCCCTCCCTGATTCTGTGTTTTACGCCCTTTTCTTTTCTCCTCACATCATAAGAAAAACAAAAATGGGACCATGAAGAAATGATCCTTTCATTTCTTCATGGTCCCATTAGGATTCCTATGGTCTTTATTCTTCAGCAAGATCGAGATCGACGTCCTCGTCTTCATCATATTCAGCGTCTTCGTCGTTATGAGAATTGGCTTTCTTGTCGGCGGCTTTCACGTCGGCGTCTTTCTTTTCGTCAGCGGCGAGGGTCTTTTCCGTTTCGGCGTCTGCTTTATCATCGCTCTCTTTTTCTACAGCTTTCTTATCATCAGCCTTGTCCGTCTTCTTTTCACTTACGGCCGGCTTATCCACTGTATCAAGCTTATCCTCCCGTTCCTCTTCACTGGCAGGAACTGCCTGGACGCCTGCAGTCGATGCGCCTTGGAGCACGATTCCTTGAACGGTCGTATCTTCAAGGACCTGGACATAGGTGTTGCTGCCGGCCGGAATGGTCACTTGGGCTCCTTTGACAAAGGCGCCGCCAACAAGCCCCACCGGTCCAAAAAGAACCATGCCGCCAATGGAAGCACCGGCTGCACCAGCAACGGTCTTGGCCTGCTGTTTCGCTAGCTCCCCAACTGTCACAGGAATCTTTTCCCCGTTTACGGCAGTCACAGAGGAAAAGTCGATGTCAATGCGGGCATCGCGGCCAAAGATGCGGGGCTGTACCACTTTTTTGATTGTTGCATTGCCTCGGGCGCCTTTTGGCAGGACGAGGGCTTCCCCAACGTACACATTGTCATCGGCAATAAAATCGACTTTATCACCGGCCTGGGCCGTTTTACTGTTGATGTCTTCCATGAATTTGATCTTGATAAGGGAATCCTTCGGCAGCGTCACGGTCTGACGGGAAAGACTGCCTGATGGGAAGGCGCTCTTTGTAAGGCGGGACAGGCGGGACAGAATTGTATCCTGCGTGTACTGGGTCCCAAACAGGTCCGTTTCAAGGTTCCCGATTCGGGTCTTAACGCCTTCATCACTCATACGGTCAGCAAACTGCCACTCAATGGCGTTCATCTGGGCAGCAATGGAAAGCTGCGTGCCGCTTGGCGTACCTTCAAGGCGATTATAGACGCGGTCCACACGGCTCATGACACTGCCGCTTGAAGTTTGCCCATAAAGGTCCTTTTCCATCTTATCCACACGGCTAACAAGCGACCCACTCTGTTCGGTCCCATAAAGGAACTGTTCAGATACACCCAGTTTATCGGACACAGTGCCAGAAGCAAGGGATTCAGCCGCAAAAGCCGGTGTAAGACAAGTGAGGCTTACGAGGGCGGCCATCATCATACTTAGGATTTGTTTTTTCAAGAGATACACCTCCGTCAGATTTTTCACACTGAAATTCTCCCCTCATTGTAGCATAAATGAAAAGCTTGCGGTAGTAAAACTAAATTTTTCACAGTTTGCTGACAACCGGTTAACGAGCCTGCCACGGCGCAAGGGCGGCTTTTATACTTTCTGCCATCTGATCCATGAGTTCATAGCGGCGGCGGTGGTTGGCCCGTTTGGAAGGCTTCAGTTCCGACAGGTTACGGCGATGCTCCTCCAAGGGGATTTCATAAAAGCGCGGGTCCCGTGTGGGCGTGCCCCCACATTCCGCCCAGAAGTCGCCAAAATTGGTTTTGAGCTTGCGATCCATACGGACATGATTCATGGCATAATACCCTGCATTGGTCACGGCATAGATGATTTCTGCCCCCATGAGGCCGGCTGCCGTGCGAAGACCATAAAAGATCAGGTTCTTGGTGCGGTAGCCAAAAAATTTCTTGGTCATGGCCTTGACAGCCTCGTTTCCTAAGGTCGTTCCCTGAAGGGCCCCCACAAAAAGAGCGGGTTTTCCCGTTTCAGGAGACAGACCAAACCAGAACATCATCTGGTAAAAGTCAAGGGATCCCCAATGGAGAACCAAAGACAGGCAGCCTTCCTTGCGCTGACCCGGATGGAACAACAGGTCCATCGTAAGGGGCTTTTCCTCAAAGGTGTCGGCCCAAAGGGTGATCTTGTCATGGGCCTCGTAGATCTTTAAAAGAAAGTCATCCGTCAGGTGCGTTTCCAGATGGATGATGTGCTGCTTGATAAGGGCAATGCGTTCAGCAAAGGAAGCCCCTTTATAAAAAAATGCCCGTGTAGCCTGTTCCATGAGGCAGGGCATACCGGCCCGGATCCTTGCCCGTATCGGTGTTTCATGAAAAAAAAGCTGGAGTCCTTCCATTTCCCTTTGATGAAAATAGGTGCGCAGCAAAAAGATCCAGTAACGTTTGCGTTCCTTGAGATGTGAGCAGTTATAACAGGCGTGACCGGTTTCCCGGATCTCGTTCCAATCCATTTCTTCCATCCTTTCTTCGATGAGGCGTCCGCTTAAGAAAAAGGGCTGCAACAAGGTGAATTGTTACAGCCCCTTTCAGCATGTTATTTGTTGTTCTTGATGGCCTTGTTCAGTTCCCGTTTGCACAGGTACTGGAAGCGATTATGGGGATAATCGAACTTCGGATGGATGGCACCGGATTCACGTTCATCGCGGAAGCGGTAATGGTCTTCCTTGTAGCTGCCATTCAGCATGTTGATGGTGGCAAACTTTCCTTCAAAACGAAGTTTCGTCACCGGTTCACGGCGGAAATTATCTTCTTCCACGTCGAACTTGTCAACACTCATGGCCACAACGCAGTCGGCACCGCTGGCTTTAGCGATGGCTTCCAGGCCTTCTTTGGTAAAAAGGTTGTCCTGCTGGGCAAGGGCCGCTTTTCTTACGGTATCGGAATCAACAAGGTCGTATTCCGGATACTGGAAGAGTTCCGAAACTTCCGTACTGTAGGCAATGGGTTTGAGACCTGCGTCGTCTTCCACATTTTCACCGATGATGAGCGGCACGACGGCAAGCTTCATCGCAGCGTCGGCGCGGCTCATGCCGGGAAGGACGAGAAAAGCAGCGAAAAGCGCGGCAGCAGCCATTTTAAGGAATTTATTCATTTGTAGGGCCTCCTATTTACTTTCAAGATGATAGAGCGATTGTACCATAAAATTAGGAAATTGACCATAGAGTCAATAAATTAGGCTTCTTTGCAGTAGGCAGCAGCGACCCAACCAGTCTCGCCGTTTTCCCTTCTGACGCGCAGCCAGTTCATGCCGCCGCCATCGGCAGCGTCGAGGATGGTGACCGTCTCCCCTTGTTCAAAGTAGCCCAGGACGTCGCCGTTAAGGCTGGCGTCGCCGCGCATGCGGACTTCCGTACCGGTAATGACGCCCTTGCGTCCATTTTGGACGGCACCGCTGGGAACGTTGTATTCATCAGCAACGACACAGTAATCGGCAGCTATCCAGCCGGTAGCTCCATTGGCACGGGTCACTTCATACCACTTCATGCCGCTTGCCACATCGCTTTTAAGGACGCTCAGGGCTTCCCCGTCATCAAAGACACCAATGATATCTTGATCAAGACCCGGTCCTCGTCTCATGCGGACTTCCGTTCCCTGGACATGGCCCGGGTTCCCCTGTACGGCAGGCTGCGCCGGCGCTTGCTCAGTAGGCTGTGCCGGAGCGGGTGTTTCCACGTCCGCAGATGGGGAAGTTTCTTGGGGTTCAGCCGGTGTTTCCGCAGCCGGTTGCTTTGGGGCTGGTGTTTCCGCAGCCGAAGCTTCATCCGTCTTGGAAGATGCCGCTTCAGAAGCGGGCGTTTCCTTCTTGGGTGCGGGAGCAGAAACCGTATCAGGCGGGATTTCCGACGCGGACAAGTTGACTTCTACTTCGCCCTCGCTCTTATCGAGAATGGAACCAGCGTGGTAAAGACCGATGATGCTTCCATCGTCATCGACATAATACGTATCAGGAAGGGCCTTTGCTTTTGCCGGATCAACGTCATACAGGTACTGAAGGCCGCTTTGGGTCCGATTTTCCAGATCGGTCCCGCTGTAATAATAGCTCAGGGGCCTCAGCTCGCCGGTCTTGCGGTCAAAAGTCATGCCCTGCGTTTCTTCAACGCCCATTTCCGGCGTCATGACGAGGGTCAGGCTGATGACGTTGTCGTTAGCCCGATGAACGTCATAATGGACCTTACCTCCGCCAAGGGTCGATGCTTCACTTACAAAAGAGGCCACTTTGCTCGAAAGGGCCGAATTGATCTTATCCGTTGCCGCCTTGGTTCCGCCTGTCACTACCGGGCATTCCACGGTCACGGATTGCTCCGTCCGCGTTACGGTCCGAACAGGCGCACTAACAGCGCTGACAGCTGCCCATGCGGGGACACTTGTTCCCAGGAAGGCGCAGCTCATGAGGATGGCCATTGTCTTTTTTAACATTGTGCGCAGTCTCCTTCTTCTTCCTTAATACCCCTATTTTACTGTATCTGTGAAGCAGGGTCAAGAATGGGACGCTTCCAGCGGTTCTTCTGCTTCAAAAAGGCACCGCTCCTCAAGGGTAACCGCGCTGCGCAGACTTTCCGTAAGAAAATGCGTCACGTCCCCCCGATCGGTGCGCTTACAGGTAAGGATAATGGTTGCTTGGGCATCATACTGAACATCTTTGACAGAAAAAAGCGCTTTGCCATAAAGATGGTTCAAGACCCGCCCCACATCATCAATGGGCCAGGTAAAGGCATAGTCCCCCATGGGAACCATGCGGGAAAGCCCTGCTGCCTTGATGGCTTCTGAAACAGCCTTGGCATAGGTACGGGTAAGGCCGCCAGCACCCAATTTGATTCCACCGAAATAACGGGTCACCACAGCAACGACGTTATAGAGCTCTTTTTGGCGCAGCACTTCAAGCATGGGCGCGCCTGCCGTACCCGCCGGCTCCCCATCGTCACTGGAGCGCTCCGCCCGGGGCTTGATGCCGACGATATAGGCCGTGCAATTATGATTGGCATCCCAATATTCTTTTTTGAGGGCCTTGATCTTGGCCTGTGCCTCTATTTCAGTAGAAACGCGGTATAAACTTGTCAGGAACCGGGATTTTTGGACCACAAGTTCCGTCTGGACATTGCGTGTGATGACGTACAAGGATGAAGGCTCCCTTCTGATAGATAGGGATATTATAGCATTTTTAGGGGCCGGCGCCAAACCGCCCTACGGGAGGGCGCCGAATTGATTTTTTGGTCACACGGGCCTGCAGCCGAATCGCGTTGGCCGCGTCTTTCGATGAGCGGGGCCCATCGAAAAATGTTCCTCGCTACCGCTCGTAGGGAGACGTCGGGCTCCCCTTTTATTTTTACTCGGAGCAAAAATCGCTCCGATTCTCTGCACGAGGTGCCTTCATTGCCTT
>NZ_QTNG01000008.1:0-90143 GCF_003603525.1 Acidaminococcus sp. AM33-14BH
GCACTGTCTTCAGTGCATGTCCTCTCCAGGAGTGCATAGACACTTTAGCACCCAAAAATTTAACAAAGAACACTTTTTAATTAACAAGATTACCTTTAATCAAATCATACCGAACGTTTTTTTAATTGACGCAAGGAAAAGAATAGCGATAACACGGTAGCCACTAAGAATACAACAGCAATTGGATAGTTAAACAAATCAAAAATATTTCCATTTCCAATTTGCAGTCCTCTTCTAAGGTTTTGCTCAAATGTGCCACCTAAAACAAACCCTAAAATAAATGGAGGCAACGGATACTTTAATTTTTCTAATGAATACCCAATAACCCCGAAGAGAACGATAGAAGCAGCATCAAACACCCGATTATCAAGAGCATATGCTCCAACTGAACAAAGTACCACAATAATTGGAAATAAATAATTCTTAGGCACTTTTAATATACGAATAAATAGTCGCATTGCCCCAAAGGACCAGATCAACATGAAAAACGATGATAAAATCATTGCCGTAAAGACACCATAAACGATATCTCCGTGAGCTTCAAAAAGCAATGGTCCTGGCTGAATTCCATGAATCATGAAGCCTCCCAATAGCATAGCGGTTGCCGTATCGCCAGGAATTCCTAGCGTCAGAAGAGGGATCATGGCGCCACCAATTGTTGCATTATTGGCGGTCTCAGAAGCTACAACACCATCAATGATGCCTGTACCAAATCGTTCTGGATGCCTAGATTGGTTTTTGGCAATGGAATAAGAAACAATATTACTCGTTCCTCCACCAATACCCGGCAAAATTCCAATTCCTATACCAATAATTGCAGAACGTATGGCATTCTTGATTTGGCTAAAAAATTCTTGCAAAGAAAATCCAAAACCCTTCATATGAAATTTTGTTGCGACAAAATTTTCGTCTGATTGCATCATTCCTGCAGTTTTCATAACTTCAGAAATTGCATATAGACCTACGAGAACAGAAAGCATTGCAAATCCTGACGTTAGTTCAACACTTCCAAACGTAAATCTCTCAACTCCGTCAATTGGAGCTAATCCAACGGAAGCAAACATCATCCCAATAACTGCAGTAATGATTCCTTTGACAATATTTTTACCCGCTAAACTTGCAATTAAAGTAAGTGAAAACATGGTAACGGTAAAATATTCCCATGCTCCAAATTTAATCGTTATGCTAGCCAGAGGCGGAGCTATAAAAATCATAGCTGCAATTCCAAGGACTGTTCCAATAAATGAGAAAACCACACCTACCCCAAGCGCTTTACCACCCTCACCTTTGAGTGCTAACGGCCGTCCATCAAAACAAGTAGCAATCGAAGAAGGAGTACCTGGCATATTTAATAAAATTGCTGATACTAAGCCTCCTGATATTCCGCCAATATACAAAGCAACCAAGGAAGCTATTCCCATGGTAGTTGGCATTGAAAAGGTCATCGGTAGCATCATTGCAATGGCGATTGTTGCAGTGAGCCCTGGAATTGCGCCAAAAATAATTCCTATGCCCGTACACAAAAAAATTAATACGATGCTAATCGGATCTGATATAACAGCACTGATACCTTGAAGTAACATTTCAAGCATCTTATATTTCCTCCTTTCCTTCTATATTCCAAACGGGCCAACTGGAAGCATTAGAGCTAATAGATTATTAAAAAGATAATAAATAGTAATCGTTACAATAATCGATAGTACTACACACCAAGGAATACTTCTTTTTCGGTCTGTTTTTTTTGTCATAAGTTCTGACTGCATAAAGATATAAAAAATCGTAGATATGATGAATCCCAGGTTTGCTAATCCAACAATATAAAGAATTAAAAATACAACCGTAAGAACTACATCAGTCGTACAGACGTTACCCGTGTCGGATTCATTTTTTTCAGCCTGTTCCAGTTCTTTTTTTATGTTTACTCCGTGAACTTCATCATTTGAACTCGAGGCAACTTCATCTTCTTTTCTTACTCTCAGACTTGCATAACAGTGTAAGCAACTAAGTAAAAAGAGTATCACTGCCAGTGCTCTAGGAACACTGGCAGAAGTCAAAACCGTGACTCCAAATGCATTATAACCTCTAATAGAAAAAGTTCCACAGAAGTAAACGATTGAAAGAACTGCAAAAAAGATCGATGACAGTACTTCTTTTCGTTTATCACTCATAATAACTCCTCTTTGTTTCATAAGCCAAACCAATAAGTTTTATTTAGTTTCTTTTTGAACCTTACCTTGAAGTTTATCTGACAATTTCATAATTTGATCATAAGTTTTGCCCCATGATTTTTCGGAATCGGAAATACTTTCATAGTAAGGTTTTTGCATATACGCTTTATCGATTTCATTTGCATAACTTTTATCATTTTGAACAATATCTTTTACCGCTGCTGATAATGTTTCCGCAATTTTCGGGTTAGTCCCTTTCGGGAAGAAGAAGGTATAAGGATAGACATAAGCACAATCGACGCCAGACTCCTTTAGAGTAGGAACGTCAGGAAGGACTGCACTTCTTTGGGGTGCACATGCCGCCAACACTTTAAATTTTCCTGTTTTTAAATAATCTTTAACACCAGCATATGAAGCGGGAATAACATCAACATGGCCGCCCAGCAAAGCAACAATACGGTCAGAAGAGCCACCTGAGTCTATAACATTTAATTTTGCGCCTGCATTTTGTAAAGAAATTGCGACATAATGGGAGGATGTGCCAGTATTTGCGGCAATTTTATATTGATTTGGATTCTTCTTACTATCTTCGATTAATTCTTTAATAGAGTTCCAAGGAGAATCTCCTCTAACCAAAACCACATCCGTATCTTGGCGAGCAAAGACACCACCCATCACCATATCTTTATAACTAAAATCAATGACATTGGAAGCTCTCGACAGAATAAAGGAAACATGGTTTACCAAAATTGTATTTCCATCAGGCGCAGCATTTTTAACTCTATTGTTGGCAATCGATCCCCCACCGCCGACAACATTTGTCACTGTAAACGGTTTTCCCAATTTCTTTTCCAAATATTTTGCCATAACCCGAGCATTGAAGTCAGTATCTCCACCTGCTGAATACGGAACAATAATCTGGACAGGTTTAGTAGGCCATTTTACGTTTTGATTATTATATGCTTGTTGTCCGCCTTTACTTCCACAACCTAAACTACCCATTGCAATCGCACTTAAAGCAAGGACTGTTGCCAGGAACTTCGTTTTCATCCAAAATACCTCCCTTTTACAATAAGTATTACTATAACAGCACTTCAAATGGAAAAGTATGACGCCCTTCAATCGCCAAAAATTGATCTCGAACATTTTCTAATTACCAAAAGTCGTTGACTGACTTTTAATGAAATTACCACCGATTTGAATTACCACATACACTGTGCCAGCTCCAAAAAATACAATTTCGCTGTATTTTTTCAGAAAATCACAATATTTATATTTCTACTTCTTTTCCACCCGCTTAGTTGCAATCACGTCAATGCCAAGACCCAGTACATCTGGAATAAGCACACTTCCTTCTTCGACAGGAGCCTTCACCACCGTCTTCCGGATTTCTTTCATCACGGGGAAAATCATGTTTTTAGGAATCACGCCTTTAGTTCTTACACTCACGAGCGGCAATTCTCCACCTTCAACAAGGACAGAGCTAGCAATACTGCGTTTGGGGGCAATGAGCTCCTGCCGAGCATAGGTTTCCCCCCGCTTACATAGCGCCCCCTCAACGGAAAGGACCTCAATGGTTTCTGCGCTTTTTTCATAGGCGATATGCAGGTCACAGCCATTGGGGCAGACAATACAGGTTAACTCCTTATTCATCAACGCTCACCTCCAAGGACGCTGTTCCAATAATCTGGTTACTCTTAATGGGCAGTTCAATCATATTTGCCGGCAGGGCATTTTTTACAAGCTTTTGGGCAACAACATGATTCCCTTGGCGAACCGTAATTTTGGCATTTTTCTGAGGGCCCCGTACACGAAGGGAAAGGGTTACATCTTCTTTTCCTGTAAGCTTTTGAGGAACCGTGTGTCCCACATTACGGCCCGTTTTAACGTCAATGACAGCCTCATAGCGGCTTCCTTCCAGGTAGCGCTTGATTCCCCGGGCCATAGCTTCTGCTTCCAGGGAGACAAAATCAACCAAGTCATGAACATGTAGGACGTTGCCTGCGGCAAAGATTCCCGGTACGGTCGTTTCAAAGTATTCATCGACAATGGCCCCACTCGTAGCCGGGGTAAGAACAGCGCCTGCACCCAAGGTCAGTTCATTTTCCGGGATCAATCCAACAGAAAGGACAAGGGTGTCACAAGGGATTTCCTCTTCTGTTCCTTCAATCACTTGAAGCTTTTTATCCACTTTGGATACGACAACGCTCGTCACACGGTCCGTTCCCTTGATATCTGATACGGTGTATCCCAAGTGCAGGGGAATGTCATAATCGTGGAGACACTGCTCAATATTGCGGGGAAGGCCGCTCGGGATAGGGTTGATCTCGTAGACGCCGATGACATGCGCTCCTTCAAGGGTAAGGCGGCGAGCCATGATAAGGCCAATATCCCCGGACCCTAGGATCACCACTTCTTTGCCAGGCATCCGGTTTTGAAGATTGATATAGGCCTGGGCCACGCCTGCCGTAATGACACCAGCCGGGCGGGTTCCCGGAATAGCAAGGGCTCCTCTTGTCCGTTCCCGGCAGCCCATAGTGAGGACAACCGCTTTTGCTTTAGCAATGATCATGCCCGATTCATGGGCTGCCTGCACCTCATGATCAGGTGTCACGTTAATGACCGTCGTATCCGTCACATAAGGGATCTTCCGTTTTTCCACTTCCTTGATAAAACGGGCTGCATATTCAGGACCGCTTAACGATTCTCCAAACCGTGTGAGGCCAAATCCATCATGGATACACTGTTTGAGTATGCCGCCCAAGGCATGTTCCCTTTCAAGGATCAAAAGATCCGTAATTCCTTCATCATAGAGCTGGACCGCCGCTGCAAGACCAGCTGGGCCGCCGCCGACAATGACGACATCCGTATGCAGCACCTTAGCTTTTTCCGCTTTCATTTCCATCTGCTCCCTCTCATTTCCCGGCTTCATTCCGAACTGTTCCTGTAAAGATCCAGCCGCCTTCACGCTGGTAACGAAGATCTTCCGGAGAAAGCCCCAGTTCCTTTTCGATGAGTTCCGTAATCCGCGTCTGGCAATAACCGCCCTGGCATCTTCCCATCATGGATCGGGTCCGGTTCTTGATTCCCGTCACTGTATGGACTCCCAAAGGATTATGAAGAGCCGCCAAGACCTCAGCCTTGGTCACGTTTTCACAGCGGCAAAAGATCTGTCCATAGTTTGGATCTTCTCTGATCGCTTCCACCCGTTCTTCCAAGGTCATTTCAGCAAAACGCGGAATCGGTTTGCGGATTGGATCGAAAGCCGCTTTTTTCTTAATGCGGGTTCCTTCATTTTCTTCCGTACCAAGGAGAATGGCTGCCACGCGGCGAGCCAGCGGTGTTGCCGCCGTGACACCAGGAGACTCGATTCCTACAAGGCTGATGGTATGGGGGATCCCTGCATTTGTATCAATCCGGAAATCCAGAGCTTCCTTTGTTGTCGGATTACAGTTGCGCCACCGGATTCCCACAAAATTACGGATGAAATAAGGGCGCGCCATCTTGGGGAACATCTTTTTTCCATCAGTAAAAAGTTTATCCAAACTCTGCTTCTGGTTTGCATAATCCTCGGGGCCTTCCGTATCATACCAATCAGGTCCTACGAGAATATTGCCATCCACCGTAGGCGTTGCGTGCGTCACGAATCCCCCTTGGTCATTTGGAGCTGGATAGACAGGGATCTTGAGAAACTGGCCGGCCTTTTTATCAAGGACGTAATACTCTCCTTTGCATCCATACTGAGGAACATGCGGATAGCCCATCATTTGGCCGATCTTGTTGGCATAGGCACCGGCGCTGTTAATGACCCATCTTGCAAGGAAAATGGCCCGTTCTGTCGTTACCTCATACAAGTCTTCTTTCCCTGATATGGAAGGATTTCGCTTGATAAGAAGAGCCATGTCGGGTGTATCCTTAGCAATCTGCTTAATGCCCGTGACACGGGATCCGAAGTAGAAATGAACGCCATTATGGCAGGCATTTTCAGCAAGTCCAATGGTGTACTGGAATGGATCCAAGATTCCGGAACTAGGAACATACATGGCAAAATTGCCGCCTGCGTTAGGTTCAATGCGATGCATTTCGTCAGCATCGACCATACGCATACCTTTGACGCCGTTTGCTTCCCCGTTGGCCTTAAAGCGCAGGATATTTTGGCGGTCATGTTCGGTAAATCCAACAACCAATTTTCCCGTTCTCTTAAAAGGCACACCCAGTTCGGAAGCCACTTTATCGAATTCCTGATTGCCTTCTACGGAACACTGGGCCCGCAGCGTCCCCAGTTTATACGTAAACCCACCGTGAAGCATGCCCGTGTTGCGGCTGGAGTTTCCTGTCGCCACATCCAGTTCCTTTTCAAGAACGGCTGTTTTTAGTTCATATCGGGATAGTTCCCTTGCAATGGCGCTTCCTACGACCCCTGCGCCAATGACAATGACATCGTATTGTTCCATAATTAAAATTCCCTCCTCCTGAGTACACATCCAATCAGGACTAATAAACATAAACAAGGTTCCATTCACATTGCTTAGAAATAAACTCAAACTAAGAAATCACCTTTTATTTCCTGATTATTCTGTATTTTTTAAGTTCCATATCTACATCTTAATTCTAAAATAAATCCTTCAATGAATCAATTTGCATTGAAAATGATGGCTAATTTTGTTAATATTCCTATTAAAATAAAGAAGAAATGCAAATTTACGAAGGTGAAAATATCTCATGGCTGCATTCCCCTATTATGCATATTATGGCACGAAAATCATCTATACTGTTCCCCAGCTTCATGATGAAATGGAAATCTATATCAGCATGAACCACAATGGGAACTTCCTAGTTCAGGACACACGCTATCCCCTTGAAACAGGAAGTCTTGTCCTCATTCACCCTTTTGAAATCCATTATGTTTTCAGTTCAATCAAAGACCATACAGAACGCTATGATTTGCGTTTTCCCATCAAGATTCTCGAAAGACTTTCCACCCTGCAGTCAAATCTGCTAAACGTTTTCAAAACAGCGCCTCGCCACATTGTTCTTTCCCGTCCGGACCTCATGAAACTATGTGGAATGATGGAAGAACTCATTGCACCCGTAGGCAGTGCCTTTGGTGAAGATATCCAGAAGACAATTTTGCTCGAAAATTTTCTTCTTACCCTTGCCTCCATCCTGCGTCATCATCATGAAGAAAAATCGGCCTTACAGGATCTGCCTGATCATACGGTGATAGATACCATCACCTATATTTCGGCTCATTACCTGGAGTCCATCCATCTTGACGATATCGCCGCCCACCTTTATGTCAGCAAATCCCGTCTCTGCAAGTTTTTCAAGGATCATACGGGGATTTCCATTGGCGACTATATGACAATGCTCCGTCTGCAAAAAGCTTGTGTCCTCTTGAAAGAAAATACCATGATGGTACGTGATGTAGCAGCTGCGGTAGGATTTAAGAGCTATCCGCATTTCATTCGAACCTTTACCAATAAAATTGGAATGTCACCGAAAAAATTTGTACGCGAATCAAAAAAGTAACAACAAAAAAGATGGAAGCAACAGCACTTCACATACTGTTGTTTCCATCTTTTTGTTATCCAATACTTTCGTGTAAAGTGCCCTCTTATTATTTCCAAAAATGTTTGAGGGCACCATTACCTTCAAAAGGAACAGGGAAATAATCCCCTACCAAGGATCCTCGCTCTGGTTCAAGTTCTTTTGCAAGGGCTTTTGATACCCAGATTCGTTCGAGGTTCCCTGTATTGCGGATAATCGCCATGCGGAGATCTTCCGGGGCAATTCTTCCTGCGGCCTTGATACAGGCTTTAAAAACAAGTTCGTCCGTTTCCATCGTCGGCGGAATCATAGCCGTAAAGGGCTTCATTCCCGTCAAAGCATTAATGACCGTCATGGATTCATCAAGTTCATCCCGAACGCGCCGGGAAATAAAGTTTCCCATACCGATTCCATTGCCATTGCCTTCAGATTGAGGCGTAATGGAGAGAATCCCCAGCTCCGTCACATCAGGTCCAACATTGGGCCGATTATTGATGGGTCTTCCCACAATTGCAGGGTCCATCCCGGTCCCTGATATATTTTTTCCTAGCTCACAGCAAATCAGCACGTCCATCGCGTCAAAGGGAATGCGCGGGACCATTTTCTTGGCCCGTTCCAGGATTTTGGGTTCTTCTGTTGGGATTTCTTCTTTTCTGAGAGCATAGACATCAGCGAGTTCATCATAACCATTTTCTATGACCGCAATCCCGCCAACGACTTTAGCGGTTTTAAGAGCCAGAAGCCCAACCCTTGCCATGTTATCGTTCAGATAATCCGTACCAAGGCTGTGGGTCATCGCTGCTCCTTTGTGTTTAGCCAGTCCAATAGCCATCATCTTGACAAGACCACTCTGATAGGCACCATAAATGGATGTATGAGTCTTTACCCGATTGAGCAGCAGGATGCCATCTGCCTCCGATGCAATCCGGTCCAAATAAACAGGAAGTCCCAGTTCCGTTCGGGCAATCTCAACGACATCCATACTTGAATAGATTGGAGCACCCACGGTCTCTTCCGTAATGCCAAGATGCTTTAAGACCTCAACCTGACCTTCTGCAGTGGCCCCGCCATGGCTTCCCATGGCAGGAACGATAAAGGGGACAGCCCCACATGCCTTGATATAACGGACCGCAGCCCTCATCACGGCAGGATAATCCGCAATACCGCGACTTCCGCCTGTAATAGCGATTCGCATGCCTGGCCGTATGGGGAGTTTTTTCTCTTGAAGGCGCGCCAAAAGGACCTCTTCTGCCTTAGGCAGACGAGTTTTATCAAATTTCGTTTTGATTTCAATAACAGGAGGAATCCTGTATTCATCAAGCATTTTCTTTAGCGCATCCATCATATCATGACACCTCCCAAGCATTCCTTCCCCTCAAAGTATAACATAAAGAGATGACAGAATATTCTTGTATCATTCAGATTTTCTGATGAATCTTCCCTAGATTTTAAAGGAGACCAGAGAGAAATGAAATCGTATTTCTACATGGTCTCCTTAATTGCTAAAGCATATATAAATATAGTTATTGCATCTATCATTTGCAGATTCTGCTTAAACAGCATGAAATACATTCACGCCGTTTTCGCTCTTTAATTTTGTCTAGTCTTTCCTCATATCTCTGCCGTTGCAAACCAAACGGTTTGCATAAGATGTCAAACGACTGAAGCATGCATCTGCATAAGTGCTATCCTTGAATAGATTCCATCATTGAGCTACAGAAAGCTGTGAAATCAGCATTATAGACTTTCGGCAGTCCCGAGCTTCAATAATTTCAAAGAAGGTGCGGCACTGTTCCAGATTTAGATTCATTAAACAAATGTCATCTATCACCAGCAAATCATAGGCGGTCATGGTTTTGCGATCATCATATTCCCGTCCGTCCTGCTTTTCTTTTTTTCATATTCCAGTCACAAATTATTGGTGCGAATATACCTAACTATCCGCAACTGGCGTAATGCAGTTATACAGAGAGCGTTGACAAGGCAGTTTTTTCCAGCACTAAAACTGCCTGTAATGGGCAGTTTTTTTCTGATCTATCCATGAGCACCTCTGTAGCAGTTCAATGGTAATTTTTCATCTTGTAAGCTATTTTCTCACTTTCATAATATGATATAAAAACAGCTGGAAGGTACTTGAACCGATCTGGTATCAATTAGCAATCATTTCGCAGCTGGATTTGTTTTGCATATTGTTTTGACGCCGATTATTATATTGTAGTCTTAGATGACATAGTGTCTCCTTTCGTAATTTGCGACTACAAAAGTTACTATACCACTAAAAAATATATGCCGTTTTAGTGAAAAACACATGCCGTTTAAAACGTAAAATGCATTCCGTTTGAGCAGAATTTCCAATCTATCATTTTTATAACTGTTTTGAGACTCTACTTATGCAACATTTTCTTTACATCTTGATTTTCAAAGTATGAAAAAATTAATGACTTTAAATATTCTTCAGTATCGTGAGTATTCCAATTCTTCCTTTCCATGTAAATAAAGTAACGCGTTGCTTTCGGTTCAAAGGAATAATATCTGATTCCCCCCATAAATTCCCTGCAAGAACTACCAAGGAAAGTTATGCCTATACCCATAGCAACCATTGCCCTCATTGTTTGAATGCTATTTGTCTCAAACATCGTCTTGGGCACAAAATTATACTCATCAAAAATTGAATCAATACGCTGTCTTAGAGTTGAACCTTTTTTGCTGAGCAAAAAATTATCATTACCCATATTTTGAAAAATAACTTTCCATGGAACATTCTCTTTATTCCAGAATTTTGTAAAGGGATGTTTATCAGGTACCGCTAGTAATATCTCTTCCTCACCTAACACACGGATTGCACTATCTGTAAGAGTATTCTTATCTGCAATTGCCATAACTGCACAGTCAATGCTCTCCTCTTTAATCATAGTCAATAATGTGCCAATATTTCCTTCAGTAATTTCTATAGTTGCTTCTGGATATTGTTCTTTAAAAACTGGGATAACTTTGGTTAACATACGCAATCCTAGTAGACTTGTAATACCCAAATTAATATGACTTCTATTATGCACTGACTTAATCTGCTGATATAAGTTGTCTTTAATTCTTATAATCTTCTTCGCAGCATCAACATATAACTTTCCAGCAGGGGTCAAAACAAGACAACTATGAGTTCGTTCAAATAAAGGGACCCCCAGTTCCTGCTCTAATTTTGCAAGATATTGACTCAGAGAAGACTGTGACACGTATAGTTCATCAGCAGCCTTCGTCATATTTCCCTTTTGTGCAATTGTAATAAAATACTTTAAGTGTCTTGTATCCATAACCCCTCTCCTCAAAGAAATACATATATCTATTAAGTTCAAGAATTATATTGATTAGTAATAATGATTTTATGAATCATTATTACATATTGGCCTAAAAATTTCAAATTCTATAATATAGAAGTGTAGTAATTCGGAAAATTCTATTTATTGGAGGTATACATCTATGATTGCTTCACCCACAATAACCGAAATGAAAGTCATTCCTGTTGCAGGATATGACAGCATGGAAATGACGCTAAGCGGTGCCCATGCTCCATTTTTCACCCGCAATATCGTCATTTTAAAAGACTCTGCCAACCATACCGGGATTGGAGAAATTCATGGTGGTGAATATACCAAGGAATGCTTGGAAAGCTATATTCCCCTTGTTGTTGGGGAAGAAATCGGGAAGTACAGATCCATTCTCGGCCGTATCCATCGCGGAGGCAAAAAGGCATCCGAAGATGATGGAGAGGGCATCCAGACTCTTGATATTTCCAAGCTAAAATTTGTTGTCCGTGCTGAGTGGGCCCTTGAATGCGCCCTCCTCGACCTGCTGGGGCAGCACTTGGGCGTTCCCATGTGTGAACTTCTTGCAGAAGGTAAGCAGCGTGACAAGGTCGAAATGCTGGGCTATCTTTTCTACGTGTCAGACAAAAACAAAACGGATCTCCCCTATCTTGATGAATCAAAGAGTACTGATCCATGGTTCCGTTATCGTCGTGAAGAAATCCTGACCCATGACCGAATTGTGGAAGAGGCTCAGATTCTCCAAGAAAAATATGGATTCAAGGCTTTCAAACTAAAGGGCGGCGTCCTTGATGGTGCCTACGAAATGGATACGTGCCGAGCTCTTAAGAAAGCC
This sequence comes from Acidaminococcus sp. AM33-14BH, assembly GCF_003603525.1. NCBI lineage: Bacteria > Bacillati > Bacillota > Negativicutes > Acidaminococcales > Acidaminococcaceae > Acidaminococcus > Acidaminococcus sp. AM33-14BH. The sequence goes on from NZ_QTNG01000008.1 coordinate 11,874, forward strand.
TTCCCTGATGCAAGAATCAACATCGATCCCAATGGTTGCTGGAGCCTTGAAGAAGCCATTGCACTTTGCAAGCCAATGGAAAATGTGCTGAGCTATATTGAAGACCCGACAGGACCGCAAGCAGGTTTTTCTAGCCGTGAAGTGATGGCCGAATTCAAAAATGCCGTCCATCTTCCGGTTGCCACCAATATGATTGCTACGAATTGGCGACAGTTCTACCATGCAGCAGCCTTAAAAGCAGTCGATATCGTCCTTGCCGATCCGCATTTCTGGGGAATGGAAGGCAGTCTGCGCATGGCAGCCCTGCTCAAGGACTGGGGGCTTACTTGGGGAAGCCATTCCAACAATCATTTCGATATTACACTTGCAACCTTTGCCCAAGTTGGTGCGGCAGCTCCGGGAAATCCAACGGCTCTCGATACGCATTGGATCTGGCAGGATGGTCAGAATCTCCTTAAAGATACACCACAGATCAAAGATGGCTATCTTGAAGTTCCTGATAAACCAGGTCTTGGTGTTACACTCGATATGGATAAGGTTATGAAGGCCAATAAACTCTACAACGCCATGCCCAGTCATGACCGCAATGATGCTATGGCCATGCAGTATCTCATTCCGAATTGGAAATATGACTGCAATAAGCCAGCGTTATTACATCTGTACTAAGAAAGGATGATGTTAGTATGAAAATTTTACAAAAGCTTGACAAAAATTTTGAATACATTGTACTGGCATTAATGTTGAGTACAATGTGTTTGCTGTCCTTTGCAAACGTAATTTCAAGATATGTTTTCAACCAAGCACTAACATGGTCTGATGAAGTTTGTTGTTATCTATTAGCGATTTCAGCTTTTTTCTGTCTTCCGTGTGCTATACGAAATAATTCAACTCTTAAAGTAGATACTTTTACTAATATTTTCCCAATCCGAATTCGCAAAATCCTCGATATTGTATGTAATCTGATAATGATCTCTATCCTTGGATTCTTATTTTATGGGACACTTAATCTTGTTGATAAGGCGACCTTAATCCATCAAGCAAGCCCAGCATTGGGCATTCCGGTTGCATTTTTATATAAAATAATGGCGTTTGGTATCGCTTTGGGCGTGTTCCGCTATCTTCAAAAAATTTATTGGCAATTCACAAAAGAAGAACAGAAAGGTGAGTGACGAATTATGTCGATGGCACTATTTTTTATATTATTGATATTATTTTTAGCAATTTCATTACCAATTGGCGGAACGTTTACTCTTCTTTCAGTTATTCCTAGTCTACTCAATCAAAATTTTTCATTTGGAGTAAGCGACGTTGCAAGAGCGATGTTTGCCGGATTAAATAGTTTTACTTTACTCGCTGTACCAATGTTTATGGTCTCGGGAATGATTATGGTAAAAGGTGGAATATCACAAAAGTTATTTAACTTCTTTGGTTATTTTATCGGGAATAAGACAGCTGGGTTCCCCTGTGCGGTTGTTGTTACCTGTATGTTCTACGCTGCGATTTCCGGTTCTTCTCCGGCTACTGTTTCTGCAGTGGGTGCAATGACAATTCCATTCCTTGTTTCTATGGGATATGATAAAATATTCGCCACCTCAATTGTAACCGTCGCCGGTGGCCTTGGTGTAATTATTCCGCCGTCCATATCCTACATCGTTTACGCTTCTGCTGCAAATTGTTCTCCATCGAAACTTTTTATTGCAGGAATTATCCCTGGCATCTTAATTGGCGTTGCTCTTATGATTTATTGCTATATCTATTGTAAAAAGCATGGTGAAGACAAAACTAAACTAAAAGAAAGCTATACAAAATTGCACGAAATTGGTCTCCCCAAGCTTTTCAAAGACAGTTTTTTTGCACTGCTCACACCATTTATTATTTTAGGAACAATTTATTCGGGGATTTGCAGTCCTACCGAAGCAGCAGTAATCAGTGTATTTTACGGTCTCTTTGTTTGCCTTTTTGTATACAAATCTATTAAATTTGGAGATATTGCACCCGTAGTTGTTGAAGGAACCAAAACTTATGTAAATATCCTTTTTGTTATTGCAGCTGCTACAGCATTTGCAAAAATTCTGACTCTACTTAGATATCCTCAAATTATCAGTCAAAGCGTTCTTACACTATCGGATAACAGATATGTTGTTCTACTTATCATGAATATTGTCATGTTAGTATGCGGTATGTTCATCGACAACATTCCAAATATCATGATTCTAACACCGATTATGGTTCCAGTAGCAACAGCAATCGGTGTTGACCCTATCCATTTTGGTATTATCATGACTTGTAACCTCGCCATCGGTATGATTACCCCACCCATGGGAATTAACCTCTTTGTAGCCTCAGGCATGACTAAAATTCCTGTTTTAAGACTTGCGCGTGCTGTTGTTCCCTTCCTCGTTACGTTCTTGATTTCCTTAGGGTTTATTACCAATATTCCTGGCATCTCCATGGGCCTTGTTAGTGCTCTCTCAAAAGAAACGACAAAAACTGTGGCTACTACCCCTACACTTGAAGCAGATGCCGATCTTTATGGTGCAAACATTAAACCACTTAATCCAAATGCTCTTTCCACAGAGTATCATTGGAGAGCCGCCATGACTGTAGCTGATTCTTCCATCAATTATAAAATGTTGGCTGAGTTTGCACATCTTATGGATATTAAATCCGGCGGACGTATAAAGATTGACTTGTATCCAAATGGTCAATTGGGGAACGAATTTACGGAAGCTGTTCTTAGTGGCTCTATTGAAATTGGAACTGGTATGACAACTAATCTAGTGGATTATATACCGCAATATGCTATCTTTGATATCCCTAACCTTTTCGATGATGTCACTCAAATGAGAACAGTTCTTTCCGGCGATTTTTCGAAAGTCTTAAATCATTATTGTAATGCTGGCGGTATCCAAATGCTTGGTTATTCTGATGCCGGATTCAGACAACTAACCACTAACAAGGAGGTCCATACTCTTTCCGATTTGCAAGGACAAAAAATCCGTGTAATGACAGATAAATATCATATTGCTTACTGGAACGCTCTGGGTGCAGCAGCCACTCCGATGCAATTTACAGAAGTATTTATGGGTCTTCAACAAGGTACCATCGATGGGGAAGAAAATCCCTACATGAATATTGTTGGAAACAACATGCAAGAGGTTCAAAAATATATTGTTGAAACAAACCATATTGGGCATGTTATAATTTTCTTCATGAATTATGATTTGTACAATTCTCTTCCAAGTGATGTAAGACGTCTGGTAGATGAATGCGCTGCAGCAGCTACTGCCTATGGAAATGCAAAAGCTGATGCCAGCATCAAACAATACAAGCAGACCTGTATCGATGCCGGAGCTCAGATTATCACTTTAGAGCCTTCTGTAATTGATGAAATCCGTAAAAAAGGTATCATTGTTCAGGAAATGGTTAGGAGTGATTTAGGAGACGAAATTGTTGATCAGCTCATGGATGCAATAAATAAAACAAGAGCAAAATAACAACCATTAAAAGCCTTGGTGATAATCACCAAGGCTTTTAGAAAGGATAATTAAAATGAATTTTATTATAAAAAATGGATCTTATCTCAATCCAGAAACAGGAGACTGGACTTTCTCAAACCTTACTATCATAAACGGGAAAATTTCAGAAACGCAATCTGATATCGGTTTAAAAAACTGTAAAGTCATAGATGCGACTAATTGCATAATAACACCTGGATTAATCGACTACCATACCCATTATTATGAAGGTGGGTCTTCTAGTGGTATCAATGCAAATGCATCTTCTTTCTGCACAGGAATTACAACCGCTGTTGATGGAGGTACTGCTGGAGCCGGTAATTACGAGCTTTTCTATAAAACTATTATCTCCATATCCGACGTCCGAATTCTTAGTTGTCTGCTCGTCGCCTCCGGTGGTCAATCCAATGACCGATATCCAGAGAATCTAGACCCCAAATATTTTGATGAAGAAAAGATTACGTCACTATTCGAGAAGTATGGTCATAACCTTGTTGGACTGAAAACAAGACTGTCAAAAAATATTCTCTCTGCAAAAATGGCTCGTATTTCCTTAAAAAAGACCATTGAAATTGCGGATCGCATTGGTACCCGTGTTGTGGTTCACGTCACCGATTCTCCCATTCCCCTTGACGAACTTGCATCGTATCTCCGTCCTGGCGATGTCATCTGCCATATTTTCCACGGAAAAGGTAAACATACCTGTCTAGACAAAGATGGCCATGTTCTCAAAGGCTTATGGGAAGCACGCCGGCGCGGCGTCCTCTTCGATGCCTGTAATGGAAGAAGCAATTTCGATCTCGTCGTGGCTCAAAAAGCAATCCAAGAAGGATTTGTGCCAGACATCATCAGTTCCGATAACAATGCATCCAGTTGGTTTCTTCAACCCCTTCATTCCCTTCCCCGCATTCTCTCAAAATATGTAGATTTCGGGATGAGTTTAGAAAGTGTGCTCTTAACAGCAACAAAGAAACCGGCGCATCTCATTGGCCATCCTGAATTAGGAACGCTGAAGGTCGGTACGCCTGCAGATCTTGTAATTTTTAAAGATAAAAGAAAACAAGTCCCCTATGAAGATTGCAATGGTCATACTTTCACCGGCCATCATATTCTCGTACCTCAAATGACATTTAAAGACGGGCGCTGCGTTTATTGTCAGGCAGATTTTCAGTAATAGTAATTTCAATAGCATTTGTTCTTTACGGTTATACAGTGGCATACATAATTATATATCATCGCATAAGTTTATTTCATAAGCTTAAAAGACTATGTGGAGAAATCATCTCCCACATAGTCTTTTTTATTACCGAACTACAAAACTATCAACCGCATCCCAATTAAGTTCAATTCCCAACCCAGGATCATCAGGAACTTTAAAATTCATTGCATGATCCGTCTCAAAATTAGTTTTAAGCAGTTTCTCTTTCAGAGGATTTGGATTTTCTTCCGATTCCATAGCAATAGTATTGCCCATTGCTGATGCGACCTGTAAACTAGCGGCAAATAAGACAGCTGAACCGAAGCAATGGAGAGAAATCGACTTTCCTGCCGCTTGAGCGGCATTTCCAATTTTTTTCACTTCTGAAATACCGCCAGCCCATCCAACGTCAGGCTGAACAATATCCAAGCAATCAGACTCAATCATATGAGAAAAATAAGGAAGACCTTGCTGCGTTTCACATCCCGCAACCAGCAATTTGGGGATGCTCTGTTTTATGTGCTGATACCCATGAATGTCCTCAAAAGGAATGGGTTCTTCGATTACAGATACACCCATATCAAGAAGTTCTGGACCCATCTGGACTGTCTTAGAAGCGCTCCAGGAAGCATTGGTATCTACAATAAGTTTGCCCTTTCCTAAGAGACTTTTAGCCAGTTTTATGCGATTCCAATCTTCCTCGATAGTAACCATTCCCCGCTGATTTGCCATATATTGCAAGGGAGCCCCAGTTCTATCAAGAGTTCTGCCAATCTTGATTTTTGCATCTCGGTACCCCTTTTTTAGATACCCTGCTATTTCTTTACCTAGATCTTCAATTGTCTTTTCAGGAGCATAAAACCCACCGCTGGCATATGTGGGAATGCAATCAAACTGTTTTCCCAGGAGTTTGGATATTGGCATATTGGAAGCCTTTCCCAATAAGTCCCACAGGGCAGTATCAATACCAGAAATAACACCCATGGTCAAGCTGCGGCGTCCACTAGCAATCGTTCTCCAATACATGGTCTGCCAAAGCCGTTCGATATCAGATGCTTCTTCGCCCAACAAAATTGGTATCATTTGTTGTTCTAGAATAGCTTGCATTGCATCTAATGGAGCTCCATAAGTAAACGCTTCTCCGATTCCAACTAGGCCATTATCCGTTTCTATTTTGATTAAAAAAGCCTGCCGTGCAGTAGAAGTTCCGAGGGCATCACTGATTTCGGCACAAGGGCAACGCAATTTAATTCCTTTAACCGACGCAATTTTCATAATGACCCCTCTCTTATACACTCATTCCCAAAAAAGTTGGGAACCAGAGACTGACTTGCGGGAAGAACGTGATGATAAGAAGGGCAATCAATAGGCATCCCAACCATGGAAGAAGTGCTCTTGAAAATCTTCCCACCGATATATGACCAACTTTACTTACAACAAATAAAACCAATCCAAATGGCGGCGTCAATAGGCCAATCATAAGGTTTAGGACCATAACAATGCCGAATTGTGTCAAATTGACATGAAAAGCTTTCAAAAGGGGAAGAATCAAAGGGACGACAATAGTGATTGCAGATGCCGTTTCAAGGAAGCAGCCAATAATCAGCAGGAAAATATTGATGATGACAAGAAGCATAAATTGATCAGATACAAGACTCGTCATCTCACGAAGAATTAATTGAGGAATCCTCACTCGAGTTGCAACATAGCCAAAGAATGTTGCTCCAGCAATAATTAAGGCAATTGTAATAGAGTCTCGAACCGTTTCCTTCAGGATGGAAATAAATTTCTTAACAGTCATCTCACGGTAAATAAGGACTTCTAGGATAAGACTGTACATTACAACAATAGCTGCACTTTCAGTCGGTGTAAATACACCACCATAGATTCCAATCAAAAGAATAACAGGCGCAATCAAGGGAAGGATACCGTCTTTTAGGGCGCTAAAGACACCTCCAATTGTAGGAAATGGTGTTCTGGGGTAATTGCGTTTGATAGCATAAGCACTAACAAGAAGCATCATGAAGGCAGCCATGACCAACCCAGGCACAATCCCAGCCATAAAAAGTGCACCTACGGAAGCACCAGAAACAGTAGCATAAACTACTAAAGGGATGGACGGTGGAATAATAGGACCTAAGGTCGAGGAGGCAGCTGTTACACAGCAAGAAAAATCATTGTCAAAGCCATTTTCATTCATAGCCTTGATTTCAATGGAGCCAAGCCCGCCAGCATCCGAAACAGCAGTACCGGACATGCCTGCAAAGATAACAGAACAAAGGACATTGACATGACCCAAGCCGCCAGGAAGCCAACCAACAACTTTCATGCACAACGAAAATAGCTTTTTAGTTATGCTGCCCGTATTCATAATCTTTGCCGCCAGAAGAAAAAGCGGGATGGACAGCAAGGTGAAAGAATCAACGCCCGTATATAGGTATTGAGCAAGAAGGCTCCATCTCATGCCAAATCTAATGGCAAGGACAGCGCATCCAGCAAGTGCCATGCTGACGTAAATATTGACCTTAAGGAGAAAAAGGACGAGCATGGAAATCAGTAATAGGACAATCATTGCATTTGTAGTCATATGCCTAAGTTCATCTCACTTTCTTCTTTCCGGGCTAAAGCTTTTTCTTCGGCATTAATATCAATCGTATCTTTCTTATTCAAGATTAGAGCAATAGCCTTTCCAACCGCGACTAAGAAGAGGAACCCGAAGCTAACCAGCATAATGGTATAAATCCAATTCATTTTAATCCAAGGGAGTGCTACTGCGGAGACCCCTTCATTTGCATCAATCAAAACCAAAAGGCTCTTAATGCAAAGAACAGAAAATACAGCGGTAAGCCCATCGGCCAGGATGTTAGTTACTTTCTGAACGCCTGCAGGCAACTTATTAACCAACATATCGACACAGATATCAGCACCTTCCGCTAGGGCAAGCGGCGCTCCAAAAAATACCATCAGACAAAATGCAATTCGTGCCATTTCTTCTGTAAAATTCTGGCCGATGGATAAAAGCCGGCAGGCAACCTGGACTACCATCAAGACAAAGATAAGAAACAGTAATGTAATACAAACGGTTTCAACGAGTTTTAAATAGCCCGTGACAATCTTTTTGACCATAATGTTATCCTTTCTAAAAAAGATGCCGTGCTAAAACTTGCACGACATCTTAGTAAAACTATTATTTTGCGTATTTCATAACTTCATCGTATGTCGTGGCTTTCCACTTGCTATTGAATTGTTCTTTATAATAATCCTCCAGCTGTTTGCGGAATGCATTGCGGTCAACTTTAACAATCTTTACACCCTTGGATTCACATTCTTTCTTATACTGATTGCGGCTTTCAGCAGCAAGTTTATCCGCATACTGCAGCGCTTCCGTTGCGCAGTCTTGCAGCACTTTTTGCTGGTCTTTGCTCAGCTTATCAAAGGCTTTGTTGTTGATGAACAATCCTACGAATTCATATACATGATCTGTTTCCATGATGTATGGCTGAACTTCGTAGAGCTTTAAGGTTGCCATCTGTTCGTAGCCACCTTCACAAGCTTCAGCAACATGGGTCTGAAGTGCCGTATACAGTTCGTTCATAGCAACCGTCGTAGAACTTACTCCAAGATTGCTCCAAGTATCAACATAGACTCTCATCCCAGGAAGACGGAGTTTCAAGCCCTGAAGCTCACTTGGCGAATTGATGGGCTGCGTGGAAGCTAGTTCGCGCATATCACGGTTATGGAATCCCAGTGTCGTAAATCCGTTCTTCTTGTAGATTTCCTTCAGCTTATCACCAATCCCGCTCTTCAGGATTTCCTGCTGCTGTTTCTGACTAGTCATAAGGAAAGGTGCATCAAGGAACGTATATTCCGGTGCATAAAGATCAAGACCTTCCAGACCGGACATGGTCATATCGAGATCCCCGCTGGCAACCGAAGAATAGTTATCTTTCGGATTACCAAGCGTACCGTCCGTAAATAGGTTGATCTCAATACTACCGTTCGATTTTTTCTTCACATCCTCAACAAATTTCTTGAGTGCCTTGCCAGCAGGAGAATCTGCAGAATAAGCTGTTGCCAGATCCATCTGGACTTTTTCTCCGCCCTTCTTTTGTGTGGGATCTGCACTTTTATCCGTTCCGCAGCCAACACAAAGTGCAGCGAGAACTGATGCTGCGAGAAGTGTCAATGCTTTTTTCTTCAGTTTCATGTTAAAAGCCCCCTTATCATAATAGTTGAATTTTCCAATAATTTTCCTTGCTTTGATTATAGCCTACTACTCTCTTGAATCAAAAGGATATATTCCGTATAATAAATATATATATCTTGTATACATTATGTATTTTTCACCGTATAGCGAAAGGGGACCAATTCATGGCTATAAATCTTAGAGACAAAGCTTACAATGCCATTAAGGATAAAATTTTAACAGGCCGAATTGGTCACAGTGACTTCCTTAATGAGGGTGAATTGATGAAAGAATTGGATGTGAGCAGGACACCAATTCGCGAAGCACTTTCCCGACTGGAACAGGAAGGCCTTGTTTCTGTACTTCCTAAAAAAGGAGTTCTAGTAAAACCCTTAACAGTCAGCGACATCAGTCAAGGCTTTGAAGTACGGACAATCATAGAACCCTATATCATTGAGACTTACCTAAAATTCATTGATAAACATGAACTCTTAAAAATTAAAGCCCTTTCTCAAAAACTGATTATAGCGCCACCAGATCCAACTAAGTTTGCCAAACTTGATGATCACTTTCATCGAGTCATTGCTTCAGCCTGTCCAAATGTCTTTATCAAGACAATGTTGGGTAAAGTATTTGACCAAAATATCCGGGTTAGGATTTACTCTGAAAAGAACCTATGGGAACGGCACATTGAGGCTGCAAAGGAACATATTGAATTGATTGATTATATTCTTGATAATAAAGTAAACGATGCCCAAAAGGCTATGGTACATCACCTGATTACATCAAAAGAAATTCAAATGATGGCCTTACGTGACAAACAAATCAGTGCTTGGTAACTCCAGACATATTAAAAAGCACCGTGGTCCAGAGTTTTCTCTGCCACAGTGCTTTTTAGTTTACCTTTATTTAGCCGCTTCTTTTATAAAACGAGTAAAAATCTTTGCCTGCTCGTCCGAGTCATACATCATCTCTGGATGCCACTGAACAGCAAGAGCCATGCGGTTTCCTGGTATTTCAACTGCTTCCACAACACCATCTGTAGCCGAACGAGCAATTGTAACTAAATGGTTCCCTAAATTCTTAACAGCCTGATGATGAAAGGAATTGACCGCTACTTTTTTCGCTCCGAAAATATCATACAGCAGACATTTTTCTTCAACCACGACCTCATGAGAAGCATGATTTAAAGGCATGGCTGAAATAAAATGATCATGGAACCCAGCTTTTCCTAAGTCTTGATATATGGTCCCTCCCATTGCAATGTTAAATACCTGAATGCCTCGACAAATCCCTAGAATTGGCTTTGAGGTCGCTTCTATAACATATTTTACAATCGCAATATCCTGTTCATCGCGTTCAGGAACAATACCTCCACATTCCTTAGATATAAATTCCCCGTAGCGCTGTGGGTCCACATCATTACCCCCAGAGATAAGGATTCCATCCATACGGTCAACAAGGGTCTTAGCATTATCAAAATCTTGATAGATGGGAATCATTATAGGAATTCCTCCGGCTTTTTCAACCGCTTTGATGTAATGCTCTGCGAGCATATGGAAACCCTGTCCTGCAACTCCAAAATGAGTCAACATGCCAGCACTGTCTGTCGGATCAAAATTACAGGTAATACCAATCAAAGGTTTCATATTCTGCACTCCTTTTCATTATATTAATTCAGTTCTACCTTTTTGATTAACTGTCCCAACCATTTTATATTATTGGCGTAATAAAACGAAACGCGCAAAGCATAATGAAGCTAAACTGGCAACAAGTTTTGAAATAAATACGGGCATCAATAAACCAGGTTCTACTTGCGCTACAAAACAGAAATGATCTCCTAAAAGCCATGCTCCTGATACAGCAAACGCCGTGTTAAGAACCACATCATTTTCCGACATTTTCCCTAAGCGTGAAAACATCGCCATGCTATTGACGACCGTCATCATGAGGCCAGCTGCCCCTTCCTCAGAAAATCCAAATTTTATTAAGATAGGATCTAAGCAGCTTGCAGTGAGTCGATGAATAAAGACCACAAAAGGGTAGGCCCCACCTAAAAGTAATGCAATGCCTCCAATCGTAACGATCGCATCCTCAAAAGGAAGGAGATCTGGGAGAATGGAGTAAGAAAGAACCTTCTGAATCAAAACACAAGCAAGCCCACCATAGCTGACGATAAGACTGACTTTTGCTAGAAGCACAAGAAAAGCAGCCATTAGATGCGGGTACTTTTGGAGCAGAACCGTTAAAAATAGCACAAAAAGTACAAGGGGAACCATCTGTTTTAGTAGAATACCAAGGGGAAGACCAAGTAAGAGTCCACCCACAAAAATACCGATAGGAGAAGCTATGATTCCTGCCATTAGCCCGTTAATGATGGGAATCGACTCCTTAAGTTTCTTTCCCATAAGAGCTACAGGAACTGTGAAGGTTAAGGTGGGCCCCAGCACGCTCCCGACCACATAGCCGCTAAATTTCCCTAATACATGGGAATCTGCCATTTCCATAGCAAGAGGAGCACCGCCAGAATCAACAGCCAGACATAAACCTGCTGCAAACGAAGGATCTACCCCAAATAAATGAGCTAAAGGGAGCAAACTTGGTTTTAAGACCGCAGCCAACACAGGAGCTAGGCAAATATACCCAGTCATCAGAAGGAGTAAAGGCCCTGCCATGTCAAATCCTCTTTGCAATTCGTTACCGACTCCCCAAGGACTTCCCCTAAAAAGATCAATAAGGGCCACTACAAAAGAAACCGTGATACAACCAACCAGACAATGGTATATCATCGTTGATCAACCCTTATTATCGATATATAGCTCCACAGGAACATTAGAATCCGCCTTCAAATCCTCATATTTCTCCTGATTGTCCATATAATCCTTGGTAAGGAGCCGGACATAGGGGAAAGCTTTAAAGATAGCAATCATATTTAGAATAATAATCACTGCATTTGAAAAATCCAGCAACTGAATGAGAACACCTAAAGAGGTGAATCCACTGACCAATAAGATTGCAATGTAGCAAAAACGAGTAATTTTAGAACCAACGGGCCCCCAAAGGACTTCGGCTGCTTTTTCAGCATAATAAACAAATACAATAACAGTTGAAAGAGCGAATAGAATCAGACTGATAGAAACGACAAGCCCGCCAATCTGGCCCAAATTTTGTTTAAATGCAGTCACTGTCATGGATCCACCCATTGAAGCAGGCATCGTTCTCCACACATCAGAAGCGAGTACAACAAGAGCCGTTACAGAGCAAACGATAATCGTATCAAAAAAGACTTCAAATACGCCCCATAGGCCTTGCTGAACAGGATGTTTCACATCAGCATTACTATGTGCAATAGAGGTCAGTCCATTCCCAGAATCATTAGAATAAATTCCACGCGCAATCCCCCAACGAATCGTAAGGGCCACAGTCGCTCCAGCAAATCCTCCCGTTGCGGCAGTGCTTGTAAATGCATTTTTGAAGATTGCAAGGATGATTCCGGGCAGTGCTTCAACATGCATTAAAATGATGACGAGTCCAAATGCCATATAAAGGATGGACATAAAGGGAATCATCCGTTCTGTAACATAAACAATACGTTTCAATCCGCCGTAGACAACGGTAGCCACAAAAATTGTAATGACGATAACGGTAGCAAGCTTCGGAATACCATGAACTAGGAGTGTATCACTAACGGATGACAATTGAACAGTATTCGCAAGGGCTAAATCAAAAACAACAACAATGGAAAACAGCGTTCCGATCCATTTAAGGCCTGTAATTTTAGGGATATAAACCATAGGTCCGCCGGTCCACTCACCTTTTTCATTCTTAAAGCGATACCGCAGTGCTGTCACAACTTCACTATATTTAATAATAGCGGCAACAAGACCTATAATCCACATCCAGAAAACAGCACCAGGCCCCCCATATGCAACAGCCAATGCGACGCCAACAATATTTCCCGTTCCAAGTGTTGTTGATAGAGCCGTCGTCAAAGCCTGAAACCCGGATATTTTATCTGCATCCTTACCTTTCTTGGCAAAAGCCTTGATAATTGTATGATTCAAAATATAGGGAAGGTGGATGAATTGGAATCCCTTGAGTAAAATTGTCATCAGAAGCCCCCCTCCCCCTAAAAGGACAAGCATTGGATACCCCCATAACCAATCAGTAAAAGAAAGTATGGTCCTTAACATTATGAATTCCTCCTTCTCATTTCATTGAATGACTTTATGATATGTTGTTGAGAAAAGACACTGTCAAGGGCCTTAAATCGTTTTTTCTTTTGTTTAATGTATAGTATGAATGTTTTTTATATTTCCCCCTCATTTCTGCTCATTCAAGAAGTTCAGTCCAAAAACGACACCAAAATAAAAAAAGAACGGCAAAATGTAGAGTGTACTCTGCATTTTACTGTTCTTTACTCGTTAGCTTCTTGTCGAAAAATAATACTCCATATAAAGAGGCTCACCTGTTTTATGAGCTTCGAAAGCAAATACATCTGGAGTATCATACAAAGTTCCCAGTTTTTGTGTATTTACCTTATAACCGAGACTAGTCAAATTTTTTTCCGTATATCCATCGATAAAAGTCAGGCATGACCCTTCCGGATATTTATGGTGAAGCGCCTTAATTGATTGGGAATTACGTTCATAACAAATATCAGCGCCAAGAATTTGATGCATTTTCTTAAAGTAGGGCTGCATTTCTTCCGCTAAGGATTTTTCTTCATATAACTGATGTTCCCCTCCAGCAAAAAAACTGATCATAACATCAACGGACTTTTCCCTCAATGGAAATTTCATACTGTTATCAGCAATCATCACCATATTCAAAGGCAGTCCCAACCGTTCAATTCTTTCCTTGTAGGCCTGAATGATTTCTAGGTATTTATCTGTAATGATGTACGTACAATCATTATTTAGATCCTTGAAGTGATTATATAGAAAAAAATACCCATTCACTCGATTTTCCATAACCACTTTACCTGATAAATCCATATGATTCAATGTTTGAACATGACTGTCAGCAATCTTGTGAAAATACTTATAGAATTCATCTGGCATTCCTTCGTATAAGTGCCTGTCAAGATCAGGAGAATCATGGAATCCTCCATATCGATTGCCCGTATCAATGATTCCATCAATAATGGCCGCTTGATACCCACATTCACAGGATAGCTGTCCATTAAAAATATAGGGATAGGTAATTTCAGCATTACTGAGATGCAGAGAATTGTGACAATGTGGACAAGCCAAAAGGCCAACTGCAGAGATAGGAATTCCTAGCCTTATTGGACGATCTTGAATCTTTAAAAGATTCTCCTTTTCCTCTTCTATACACTGCAATGCTTTTTCAAGATTGATTATTCTTTCTTGCACTTTATTCTTTTGACTATCGAGAAGTGTCTTAAAAGATTCCCGAGTTGCTGGCTCATGCCAATTGGAAAGTCTTTTAAGTCTAATGATTGCTTGGATATCCTTGATAGAAAAGGACATAGCTTTTAATTTTTCAATGTAAGCAAGGTCATCGACTTCACGTTGGGTATAATCATGATCTGCACCTTTTTGAAGTGGCATAAGAAGTCCTATGCATGTATAGTACTGTATTGTGTTACGTGAATATCCAGTCAACTTCGTTAATTTGCTGATTTTCATAGCCACCATCCTCCCTACGCATCCTATAATAATAGTTATTATACCCTAAAAATATGATAAATTCAGGATTAATCCTATTTTTCACTTTACGCTTGTTTTCTTTCATCAAAAACGATGGATCCGGTAAAAACCCATATTAAAGACCAAGAGATCGTTTAATGATCAACTCTATATCAAAAACTTTCCTTCCCCATGCTATAATGGACCTATCAAACCAGTCCTTACCATCCTCAAAAGGAGTGCCTATGTATCTATCTGATTATCTCATGCTTGCTATTTTGGGAGCTTCCTTTCTTTTTCCTTCTGACGCGCGGACCCATACGGTATGGGTCTTCTGCCTTATCTATGTGTTTATACGTATCAAGCACCGTAAATAATAGGTTCCTGCAGGAATCTTCATTTCATTCGTTCCACAAGGAGGATCTTATGAATAAGAAAATTGCTGCCTCTATCCTACTCACTTGTCTTTCCATGGGGTTTATGGGGGCCGCTCAAGCCTTTCCTTCATTACTTGAAAAAAATGAGGCAGCCCTCTATACTCCGCTACGGCACACGGGGACCCGCTGGACCCTTACCCACTTTTTTGCCCTGTTAGGAAAAAATGACAAAGAAGCCGCAGAATTTTTTGGTGGCGGCACGCCCACTGATTCCGCCGATGGAACATTTACAATTGGCCGCACCTATCCGGTCCGCCTCTTTGGTGAAAACCGGGAAGCGGGAACACTCTATGACCGGGACGGCAAGGTGCAGAGCATTACGGTCCAGCTCGAAGATCCCCGGGCCGCTGCCTATGAACCGGTCCTAACGTGGTACTATGGTGCTCCGACAAAGGTCCAATCGGTTCCGTCTGAAGCAGGAGCCACTTATACAGAATGGACCCATGAAAATGCCCGAATTCGGCTCTACCAAATGTATGGACTGTCGGCCCTTGAAGTCACCCCCTCTGAAAAGAGAGGCCACACGGTTACACCGCCTTTATGGGGCGGTAAGTGGATTCCAGAGGACATTCGCCGCATAACAAGCGGCATGAAAAAGTTTCCGCCCCTTGAACGGGCCATCATAAAAACCTACGGCATCGACGAGGCGGAGCGGAAAGATACAAGATACGCCTATGAAATCCTTGACCTTGACGGTGACGGCGGACTTGACGTCCTTGCGATTGTTTCCGGGCCTTACACAAGTGGCACAGGCGGTGATTCAGCCCTGTGGGGGACCTTCCGGAACGGCACCTTTGAGGTAAAGCAGACCTTCACCCTCATGAGAACGCCCCTTATTGTTACGGCAGATCCAACAAGCCTCATCGTCCGGAGAAGCGGCGGCGGTGCCCCCAGTAAGATTGTGCGCCTTGACTTAAAGGACGGGAAGTTTGCAGAAAGCCAAGACGAAAATGTCATGAAGAACCTCAAGAAAGATAAAGCCGTCGTCCTCTTTGACGGCGTGCGGGAAATGAGATTATAAGAAAATGCAGAACGGGCCACCATTGCAGCGTGCAAGGGTGGCCCGTAGGCTGTGGGAAAAGAAAGGCTGTCAAGCTGTCTATTCAGGCTTGGCCAAAATGGCTGTCACGAGCCTGCGGCTCTGGCTGTCGAGCTAAAAGGCCTGCTTTGATGCTATATCGCTAAGGCTGCCTTCGGCAGCTGGCTGAGGCGGAAAGCATAGGAAAAAGGGTCTTCCTTGGCTAAGACGCTCCGCTTGGCTAAGACCGCCGATGGCGACAGGCTAAAAACTGTGAGGCCGGCGCCAATTGTGTTGTCGGGGATGCGTTTCTTGTCTGAAGAAGGCAGTTATAAGGCAATATAAAGGCAAGAAAGTCCATGTTTCATTCCAGTACTATCCCTGCCTTACGGGCTTTTGCCTTCACATCGCTCCGCTCAGTTCGATCTGCAGAAAATATTTCAACACCTATTGAATCATCTGATTCCGAATGAAAGAAGAAATCAGATTGAAGCTCCCACCCGAACGCGTCTCTTTGTCCAGGTGGGGCTTTTCTCTCTTTTCTTTAGGTTTAGGGTCGGCGTTATGGTTTTTTCACAACACCTTGACTTGATGCAATCTTTGCGCCGAACCAAACTAAACTAAAACTTCCACTCCGCCCCCACCTTCCAAACCCGTCCGGGAATGGCAAAGCTGCTTTCCGTATCGAACGTTTTATCAAAAAGGTTATCGATGCCGGCAAAGACCATCATGCGACCCAGTTGTTTAGTAAGCGATAGATCCATCGTGCTGTAGCTATAAAGGCTTGCTAATCCGGTCCTGGCGCTTTCGATGCGGTAACGGTCGTTCCATCTAGCGGCAAGGCTCACAGTAAAGGGGGCTTTCTTACCATCCGTGTAGAAAACTTCCATTAGCCCCGTGGCTCGGGCCATCCCCGAAAGCGGTTCATGGGTTTCGTCGTCACGCCCATCCATATAGGTATAGGCGGCCCGGATACCGTAATGGTCATCAAAGTCATAATGGAAGTCACCTTCGATGCCTTGAATGGTGGCGCGGTCAACATTTGCATAGGAGTTGATGAGCGTCATATGGCCGCGGCCCGGGATCCTGCCTATGACCTTGCTGACAATAAGGTCTCTTGCCTGATTATAAAAGTAGGTCACGCGGCCTTTTGCTTTGCCCCACTCCCCTTCGTAACCGGCATCAAAAGTGCGGGTCTTTTCGGGGCGCAGGTCCTCGTTTCCGTAGACGATGACCGTCATATAGAGTACGGGCGTTTCTTCCATATCACCATAGCGTTCAAAAAGGGATGGTGCACGGTAGGCAAAGCCATAATTCACCTTGAAACGGTTATGGTCATCCATAAGGTAGGTCAGTCCAGCCCGCGGTGACCACTCACTGCCAAAGTCTTCATGATGGTCCCAGCGGATACTAGGCACAAAAAGCAGTTTCTTCCCGATTTTCCATTCATCGGCACCGTAAAAAGCATACTGATCCGTGCCCCGTTCGCTATATCCCTTGGTGAGGCCTCCCTCGCTCTGAAAACGGTCCGTACGGCTTCCGCCATAACGCGTGCTGCCCGCCTCTAGATGACGGTATTCTGTCCCGTAAGTAAAGGTATGGCTTTCATCGGCGCGGTACGTCACGCGCCCTTCGACGGCACTCGTCGCATACTCGGCCCGGTCAAAATTGTACCCAGTTCCTGCACCCAAATAAGAGTGTTTTCCTAAGCGGTTGTGGTACACCTTGAGATCGTACTCATTTTTTCCGTGCGTCCCTTCATAGGCCAAGTGATAGTCCTGACGATTATTGTCATACCAAGTGGTGCCGCGGCTTTGGACGCTTTGCCGCAGGGATTCGCGCATAAAAGACGCTCCAAAGCGGACACTATCTTCATCCGTCATCTCATAGGTTCCTTCAAAAGAAAAATGGCGCCGGGGCCCAAACATATTGGTCCAGCCTTCACTTTCATCCTTACGGACCTTGGTGAGGTCGTAGCTCATGCCAAGGCTCAGTTTTCCCAGCTTATCCGTATTCAAGCCGCCATACAAGGAAGTTTCGCTGGACCCCGTCGTGACGCCGGCATAAGACGATGCCCCCTCGGGCTTTTTCATAAAGATCTGGATTACGCCGCCTACAGCATCACTGCCATAAAGGGCGGAGGCTGCCCCGCGGAGCACTTCAATGCGGTCCACATCATGAAGGTTGATGCGCCGCAATTCGTAGCCATTGATTGTTTCCGGTGCGTCTTCACCGGCTAGCCGCCGCCCATCGACGAGGATCAGTGTTCCCTTATTGCCCATGCCGCGCAGCGACACCTGGTGCGTCACTTGTGACGACTGACCCTGCATGGAAGTCGGCGTCAGGTCAAGATTCGGCACCCGTTTCAGGACATCTTCCACGGTCTGGGCTCCCCATTTGGCAAAGTCTTTCTGCGTCAATACATCAACTGATTGAGGAATCAGCTTGCGGTCGTTTTTGGTCTTCGTCGCCGTAATAACAATCTCCTGAATAGGCTCGTCTGCTGCAGCCGCAGTGCTTCCCGTCAAAAAAAATGAGGTCATTGCCACAAAGGCAAAAAACGCCCTCGGTCCATTCTCCATTTCCCATGATCTGGGATTTTTACCCATATTTTAATCTCCCCTATTTTACTTCGTATTTATCACGTTCCTATCATACGAAATGCTCACCTTCTTTGCAACAAAAATAACAAAAAAAGCCACGACCTTACCTAGTCATGGCTATGATAGAATCCTTTCAGTGATTGCAGATTTTGTCAAAGATGTATGGCAGGGCTTCCTTTGCCTCGGCATAGCGTTCATCCGTTCCGCTTAGGATCACACTGTTTTCACGCGTCTGTTCGGCCTTACCGCTGCCGATGGTAAAGGGGCTGTTTGCCGGTTTAAATTCAAGGTACCCATTGATGATCGTCGACTGCAGCTTTACCTGGATAGCAGCAATGGACTTAAAAGGAATGACCTTGAAATTGTTGTCCCCCACGATCCAAAGGCCGCCCGTCTTATCGATGACAACGGCATGATCATGAACATAGAGATTGGCGCCGCAGCAGTCAATGGCATAGCGTTCCATCCCCAAAAATTCCCGGGCCGGGCTAAGCTGCATCTGTGCCTTTTGCTAAACTGCACATTCTTCTGCCGCAGCCTTGATCGAATCGAAAAAGCCCCATATTCCGACCCTTTTTTCGTGGTGGTCTGATTTCATTATATTGGGGCCCAAAAAGAATGCGATTTCTATCAGGAACCGCACCGTGAAACAAAAAAGCCTTCCCCGAAAGGAAGGCTAAAGATTCGACATGGTGACCCCGGAGTGATTCGAACACTCGACACACGGCTTAGAAGGCCGTTGCTCTATCCAGCTGAGCTACGGGGCCAAAATAAAATGGAGCGGGTGATGGGAATCGAACCCACGTAACTAGCTTGGAAGGCTAGGGCTCTACCATTGAGCTACACCCGCAAAAAAAATTTGGTCGGAGCGACAGGATTTGAACCTACGACCCCCTGCTCCCAAGGCAGGTGCTCTACCAAACTGAGCTACGCCCCGTTATAAACAGCAACAAGATGGTGGGCGCTAACAGGATCGAACTGCTGACATTCTGCTTGTAAGGCAGACGCTCTCCCAGCTGAGCTAAGCGCCCAAAAAAAAATGGTGACCGGAGGGGGAATCGAACCCCCGATACCGCCGTGAAAGGGCGGTGTCTTAACCGCTTGACCATCCGGCCATTGGCTCCCCGAGTAAGACTCGAACTTACAACAACTCGATTAACAGTCGAGTGCTCTACCATTGAGCTATCGGGGAATCTTGGTGCGTCCTAGGACGCGGTCACAAGCGTTATTATATCGAAGAGTGGCATTTTTGTCAACGGATTTTATAAAAAAATATGGGAAAAGGAAGAAAGATTCCTTCCTCCCCCACTTTTTCCAGGCAACAGGAAAAGAGCGCCGAAGCCAAAGCTCCAGCGCTCAGAAATAAACCGAACTCTTACAGGATGCCAGAAGGCAGCTGCATCGTAACGCCAGGTCCAATGGGAAGACCCAAAGTCATCCAAATAATCAGGAAAATAATCCACGCAATCTGCAGGCAGACAGCAATCGGAATGAGGTTCGATACAAGGGTCCCAATGGCCGCTTTGGGCATATATTTTTCCTGGGCTACGGAAAGAATCATCCACAAATAAGGGTTCATGGGGGTAAAGCAGTTTGTTGGTGAATCGCCCAGTCGATAAAGCAATTGAGTGAATCCAGGGTGATATCCCAAAAGCATGAACATAGGAACGAAAATCGGTGCGAAAATGGCCCACTTGGCAGAGCCGGAAGACATGAAGATATTAACGAGACTTGTGATGATGATGAAGACTACACACATGGGAAGCCCCGTAAAACCTACCGTTTCAAGGAAATCAGCCCCTGAAATGGCAAGCAGGGTTCCCAGATGGGTCCAACTGAAGAGGGCTTGGAATTGACCGCAGAAGAAGCAGAAAACGACGAACGCACCCATCCCGCTCATTTGGTGGACCATCGCTTTGTTGACATCCTTGATGCAGGTAAAAGATTTTGTTGTCACGCCGTAGGTAATACCGGCCAAACTGAACATGATAAAGAGAAGGGGAATGAGGCCCTTAAGAAGCGGAGACCCTACAAAAGTATGTCCGTCCTTAGACAGGATGCCCGAGAAAAAGCCAACAGCCAAGATGGCAATATAAAGGACAATGACCAGACCCGCACGGTTAAGTCCTTTGATTTCAAGTTCCGAAACACCGCCCAGTTCCTCATCAGCACCGGGGCCTTCGTATTTGCCAAAGCGCGGCTCTACGATTTTGATGGAAACAAGGGCAATCATGAAGGCACAGAGGAAAGTAGAGACAAACATGAAGTACCAGTTGCACGTCACGTCTACAGCAAAAACTCCCGCTTTGCCAAAGAAACCATCAATGGCTTGGTTCGTAAGGCCTTGGAGCAGGGAATCGGTCCCCGCAATCATGAGGTTAGCGCCAAAACCTGCTTCCGCACCAGCAAAACCGACCATCATCCCAACAACAGGGTGCTTCTTGACACCGATATAGGCAACAGCCGCAAGGGGCGGAATGACAACCATGGCCGTATCAGATGCAATGTTTCCGCAGACGCCAAGAAAGGCAACAATAAAGGGGACGAGAGAGGGCGGTACGTTCTTCATGCTTCGGCGCAGCAGCGCGGAAAGCATGCCTGATTCTTCGCAAAAACCAATGGCAAGGGTCATGGTGATAACAAGGCCCAAGGGGGCAAATCCAGTGAAGTTCTTCACCATCGTCGTGAGAAGCCATTGGATGCCTTCTTTAGTAAAGAAGTTCTGGGATGCCACCAGTTTGTGAGAGGCCGGGTTTTCCAGTGCAAATCCGGCCTGGGTGCAAAGAGCCCCAACAATCGCCGTAATCACAAATAAAATGCCAAATAAGATGGCAGGAGGTGGCAATTTATTGCACACCCGTTCGACCGTATCCAGAAAACGATCGAGGAGACTTGCTTTTTCTTGCAGCTTCTTTTCCATGTCTTTTGAGTTCCTCCTTTGATGGATCCGCAGGCAATGGCTTCATCGGCGGAGGATCCGTAAGGGCCAGGGCGAAATTTCCTTGGATTGACAAGAATCCATAAGGTAAGGGTTCAGGGAAATAACGCGATGGCGATTCCAAGATCACAGGGCGAATCAGTCGGTTGAAGAAAGACAGCACCTTTCATATTGTCTGCGCATTGCAAAAAATAAGTGCATGATGCTGAAATGATGGGTCATTTCGTTTTTTGATTCTGTATCTATTATAACAGATTTTCATTTTTGTATATCATATTTTCCTTATTTTTCTATTAATTTGTCTATTTCAAAGAGACATAATAGGAATTCTTCTCAAAAATTATTCGTCTTTTCTAACCTTCTTTTTATATCCATTTAGCCATGATTAACTATATGATAGTTTCATTTTATATGCTTTGCCAAATTCTTTTATCGATAATTGTAACCACTGTAAATTATGAACCCCCTTTTTTCTTTCTTTATTCCCTTTTCACGGGCCTTTTCATTACCGCTGAAAAAGGCTTAAAAAAAACACTGCCCTGCAAAATGTTCGCAAGGCAGTACACACGATAATCCATCTAGGACTGTTTTTCCCTTACAAGACTCCTGGCGGCAGCGTCGCACCGACACCAGGACCGATGGGGATTCCCAGGAGGGTCCAGGCGATGAGGAAAATGATCCAAATGACCTGGAGGGCAAGGCCCAGGGGGACGAGGCTCGAGACGAGGGTTCCGATGGCGATATCGGGCATGTATTTTTCCTGGGCTACGGCAAGGACCATCCACAGGTAGGGCATGACGGGAGTAAAGCAGTTGGTCGGTGAATCACCCAGGCGATAAAGGAGCTGGGCATAAGCGGGATGATACCCGAGCATCATGAACATCGGGACAAAGATCGGCGCGAAGATGGCCCATTTGGCAGAACCACTTGACATAAAAAGGTTGATGAGCGCCGTGATGAGAATAAAGGCCACGCTGAGGGGAAGTCCAGTAAAGCCAATTTCCCGGAGCAGCTCCGCCCCTTTGATAGAAAGGAGGGTTCCCATATGGGTCCAGTTAAAAAGGGCCTGGAACTGGCCGCAGAAAAAGCAGAAAACAACGTAGGAACCCATGGCACTCATTTGTTTGACCATGGCTTTGTTGATATCCTTTAGATTCATGAATTTTCCTGTGGTGAGACCGTAAGCAATGCCTGCCGCACTGAGGACAAAAAAGAGGATAGGAATGAGCCCTTTGAGGAGCAGGGAGCCCACAAGGGTATGTCCATCTTTGGAAAGGATGCCCGTAAAAAAACCTGCCACGACGATGAGGATGAAGACAAGGACGACAAGTCCCGCGTTTTTTATGCCGCGCTTTTCCGCAGGCCCGATTTCAGCGACGGTCTCCTCTTCCACGGGCCCTTCATAGGTCCCAAAACGGGGTTCTACAATTTTTTGGGAGAGCCACCCAATCACGAGGGCGACAAGGAAGGTGGAGGCAACCATAAAGTACCAGTTGCAGGTGACATCAACGGCAAAGTCCTGATTTCCCAAAAAGCCTTTGATGGCTTCGTTTGTCAAGCCCTGCAGCAGAGAATCCGTACCAGCGACCATGAGATTTGCCGTAAAACCAGCGTTCGCACCGGCGTAGCCCACGATCATCCCGGCCACAGGATGCTTTTTGACGCCAAGATAAACAAGGGCACCCAAGGGCGGGATAACGACGGCCGCGGTATCAGAAGCAATGTTCCCCAAGGTCCCGACAAAGGCGATGAGGTAAGGCACGAGAGCGGGCGGCACGCGGCGCATGGATCGATTCAAAAGGGAAACCAAGAGACCTGATTCCTCACAAAATCCGATGGCCATGGTCATAGTAATGACAAGGCCCAAAGGCGCAAAGCCCGTAAAGTTCTTCACCATATTTGTGAGGAGCCACTGGATACCGGCCTTACTGAAAAAGTTCTGGGCCGTGACGATATGGTGGGTGGCGGGGTTTTCAAGATGTACCCCCATTTCCGTAAAGAGGGCGCCCAACAGGGCGGTCAGGACAAAGAGCAGACAAAAAAGAATAGCTGGAGGCGGCAGCCTGTTGCAGACCCGTTCGACAAGGTTCATGAAAGCGGCAAGGGTACCTTTTTGCTGGGGTACTTTCTGTATTTTCATCATAATCAACTTCTTCCTTAGATAGTAAAATATCCGGCAAGGCACGAAGCCCCGCCGGATGTTCAAAAAGCGCAGCGCTTTTTCAAACTAGAGAGCGTACGGGTTACCTTTCCCTAAAAGGAAAGTCGTTTTAGTCAGAGAATGCCCGGGGGCAGCTGCATGCCGACGCCCGGTCCAATGGGAAGGCCCAAGGTTTCCCAAACGATGAGGAAAACAATCCAGGCAATCTGAAGGACGATGGCAATAGGAATCATGTTGGAAATGAGGGTCCCAATGGCAATGTCAGGCATGTATTTTTCCTGGGCCACAGAAAGGATCATCCAAATGTAGGGAGACATCGGGGTAAAGCAGTTCCCCGGAGAGTCGCCCAAGCGATAGATGAGCTGGGTAAATCCAGGATGGTAGCCAAGGAGCATGAACATCGGAACGAAGATCGGAGCGAGGATGGCCCACTTGGCAGAGCCGCTCGAAACAAAGATGTTGATGAGGGCCGTAATGAGGATAAAGGCGATGCACATGGGAAGGCCCGTAAAGCCGATTCCTCTGAGGAAGTCAGCACCGGAAATCGCCATGAGCGTGCCCAGATGGGTCCAGTTGAAAAGAGCTTGGAACTGGCCGCAGAAAAAGCAGAAAACAACGTAGGCGCCCATGCCGCTCATTTGCTTGACCATGGCTTTGTTGACGTCCTTGACAGATTTAAAGCTGCCCGTCGTGATGCCATACGTGATGCCGGCAATACTGAAGAGGAAAAAGAGAATCGGGATGAGACCTTTGAGGAGCAACGATCCGACGAGGGTATGTCCGTCTTTGGAAAGAACGCCTGCAAAGAAACCGATGGCGAGGATGGCAATATAGAGCACAACGGCAAAACCGGCACGATGAAGTCCTTTTACTTCAAGGGGGGTCACTTCCTGGATGGTCTCGTCTTCATCTTTGCTGTGATAGACGGGGAACCGAGGTTCCACGATCCTAGTTGAAACAAGGCCAATCACAAGGGAGCACAGGAAGGTAGAAGCAATCATGAAGTACCAGTTACAGGTGACATCAACAACAAATTTCCCAGGTGTACCGAGAAACGCATCAATGGCTTGGTTCGTAAGGCCCTGCAGCAGGGAGTCCGTACCAGCAATCATGAGGTTTGCCGTAAAACCAGCCTGGGCACCGGCATAGCCGACAATCATCCCTACAACCGGGTTTTTCTTGACGCCGATGTAAACGAGGGCAGCAAGAGGCGGAATGACGACCATGGCCGTATCGGAGGCAATGTTGCCGACCGTTCCAAGAAAAGCAATGAGAAACGGTACGATATTAGGCGGTACATTCTTCATACTGCGGCGGAGCATGGCAACAAGCATGCCTGATTCTTCACAGAAGCCAATGGCCATAGTCATGGTGATGACAAGTCCCAAAGGTGCAAAACCGGTGAAGTTCTTGACCATGCTGGTCAAAAGCCACTGGACACCTTCTTTGGTAAAGAGGTTCTGGGAATAGACGACCTTATGGGTCGCCGGATTTTCGAGGCCAAAACCAGAGAAGGTAAAGAACATCCCGACAAAAGCCACGATAAGAAACAGGATACAAAATAGGATGGCAGGCGGTGGCAATTTGTTGCAGACACGTTCAATCGTGTTGAGGAACCGGTCCACCCGGGACAGTTCCTTTTCATTTGTTGCAGCCATAATAGGTCCCCCTTTTAAATAGAATGAGTGCGCTGTATGAAAACCCCAGATGGGGAAATCATCTTTTTTCAGAATTTTAGTACATATCCATTATATCATTGGAAAGGGGCCTCGCCTAGTAAAAACTACGAAAGGCTGATATAATGGAGCATGTAAAAATTTCTCCCTACAAAAAGGAGTCTTGTCATGGAAGACGTTGTCATCAAAATCCTTCCTGATTTCACAATCTGGAAGCTTCATAGTTTCAAAGAAATCCTTATTTTTTTCCTCGTACTTGCTACGGGCCTTGTTGTGTTCCGCTGGAAATGGCTCCAGATGAAAAAAGCCCGCACACCGGAAATGGCCATGAAGCGTGTCAAAAAAGCCATCAGAGAAGGTTCCCATAAAAAAACCTATTTCTTTGTGCCCCCAAAAGGCAGCCTTACAGGCGTCGACCTCATTGCCCTTCTCCCCGGAAAGGCGCTGCTCCTTAGGGTCATCCATAAGGGCTACCGCATCTATGGTCATAATCAGGATTCCACATGGCGTGTGACGGATAATGCGTCAAGCCTCATTGTAAAAAATCCTGTACGGGCCCTTGAGGAATCTGAAGCGGTCTTTAAGGAAACCCTGGCAAAAGAAGGTGCCCACCACGTAAAGGTGGAAACTATCGCCGTCTTTGCTGATAACTACGCCGAGCCATCGTTTTTTACGGAGGAAGACGTCCTCCCCCACTTGGCATCGACGCAGACGCTGAAAAAAGAAGTCCAGAGGATTGTGAAGGAAGAAAAGACACCGGTATCGGAAGGACTCAAGAGTGCCTGTCTGAAACACTATGTACCTGCAGATGAATGATAAAAAATAGAATCACAATGACAAGGGAGCGGGGCTCCCTTTTTTGATGGAAAAGGCTGTTATATTATGAACGTTGAATGCCTCTTTATTTATTTCGTTCATAATCAGCATTGGTCTATTTATACAACACAAGCAGTGTCATTGTCAAGGGATTGGGAGAAATATTAGGGACAATTTGAAAGTATATTGTATGCAATATGTAATCATTATGGAATTGTTTGAAAAAGAAAGGACGAAAAAAGAGAATAAGAACAGGATAAAAAGTGGTCAATGGAAAACTAAACAATGAGTAATGTTCGGATAATGAGAAAAGCCTCAAAGGAACGGATCCAAACCGCCCCCATATAGGAGGCAGCGTCGCTGCCTGTACAGTCTCTTTACTCCACCAAACACAAAAAGCCGCGAAGAAATCTAGGTTTCTTCGCGGCTTTCTATTTACAGCTTATTCATCAGCATTTTCGCTGTCCGTGCTCTCTTGAACTTCATCGGGACGATGAAGCTTGAGCTGGATATTGCGGTATTTAGGCATGCCCGTACCTGCGGGGATCAGCTTACCAATGATGACGTTTTCCTTAAGACCAAGGAGCGGATCGACTTTGCCTTTGATGGCGGCGTCGGTCAGGTTTCTCGTCGTTTCCTGGAAGGAAGCAGCTGACAGGAAGGAATCTGTTGCCAGGGAAGCTTTGGTGATCCCGAGGAGGATCGGATGTCCTTGTGCCGGTTCCTTGCCTTCTGCCATGACTTCATCGTTTTCATCTTCAAATTGTGCGATGTCCACAACGGAGCCCGGCAGCATCTTTGTATCTCCAGCATCGTCGATGCGGTATTTGCGCATCATCTGACGGACCATGACTTCAACGTGTTTATCGTTGATTTCAACGCCCTGGGATTTATAGACACTGAGTACCTGCTGCACGAGGTAGTGACGCGTAGCGGCAGGCCCGCTGATACGCAGGATATCGTGCGGATTGAGGGACCCTTCGGTCAGGCGGTCGCCCACTTCCACATGATCGCCGTCAGCAATATGAAGTTTGGCCCCATATGGAATATGGTAGGAATCTTCCGTGCCATCTTCGCGGGTGATGATGACAAAACGGCCATCTTCCTTTTCCTGGACGCTGACGGTTCCTGCCGATTCGCTGAGGATACCCGGATGTTTCGGTTTCCGTGCTTCAAAGAGCTCTTCGACACGAGGAAGACCCTGGGTAATATCGTCAGCACCGGCAACGCCGCCCGTATGGAACGTACGCATCGTGAGCTGGGTGCCCGGTTCCCCGATGGCCTGGGCGGCAATGGTCCCGACAGCTTCGCCGATTTCGACCTTGCGGGCCGTGGCGAGGTTGCGTCCATAGCACTTGCGGCAGACGCCAAAGTGGGATTTGCAGGTAAGAACGCTGCGGATCTTGACTTTTTCACGGAGGCTGGCGATGACATCAGCCATATCTTCCGTAATGTAGTCATTGATGTGATAAAGGACGTGGCCATCCTTGTCTTCGATTTCTTCGGCAAGGGTTCTGCCCACGAGGCGGTCGCGGAGGGATTCCAGGACCGTGCTCTTGTTCTTGCCGGCCGTAATGGCTTCAACGTAGATACCGTCAACTTCGTTGTTGCGGATACTCAGTTCCTTAACCGTGCCATTATCAAGAATGGTTTCAATGAGCTCTGCCGTGAAATGATCTCCCTTATGGGCAAGGACGGTTCCTTCCCCATCAAGGATATCTTCCGCCACTTCCTTATCGAGGAAGTGATGGGTCATATGTTCACGGAAAGCCGTCTTGACCTTATCTTCGCTGACATTGATGGCAAGGGTCTCGGCGTCTTCGCCATTTTCTTCATCAAGAGGATACAGACGGATTTCCAGGACCTTGGCAGCAAGAAGACGGTCAAAGACGTCTTCCGTAACCACCGTATCGGCTTCGGCAATGATGGAATCATCGTCAGCAAGGACGCTGGAAGCAAGGGTACGGCCCACGGCGTATTCCTTCAGCTTGCGCTGGCTGGAGCCGAGGACGTTCTTGCAGAAACGAGCCCGTTCGCGGACGAGATTCATGGTCGTTACGTCGCAGTCATCTTCACGTACAATGACATCTTGGGCAACATCAACAAGGCGGCGCGTCAGATACCCAGAGTCAGCCGTTCTAAGGGCCGTATCGGCAAGACCTTTACGGGCACCGTGCGTGGAAATAAAGTATTCCAATACGGTCAGCCCTTCACGGAAGTTTGATTTAATCGGACGGTCGATGATACGGCCCGACGGGTCAGCCATCAATCCACGCATACCAGCGAGCTGACGGATCTGCTGTACGTTACCGCGGGCACCGGAATTGGCCATCATGAAGAGCGGGTTGAACTGATCCATGGTGTTCTTCATCAGGGCATCAGCAACATCTTCCGTAGCTTTGTTCCAAATATCAATGACCTTGCGGTAGCGTTCGTCTTCACTCATCAACCCACGGCTGAAGAGGCGTTCGACCTTATCGACTTCTTTTTCAGCAGCAGCAAGGATTTCGCCCTTTTCCTTCGGAATTTCGATATCCGACGCGGCAATGGACAGACCGGACAGACAAGCGTTGTCATAACCGAGTTTCTTGACCGTATCAAGGACGCGGGCCGTGCCGAAGTTCCCGTAAAGCTTATGGGCCTTGGCGACAAGACGGCCCAGTTCCTTCTTATCAATGAGCTTGCCAAGAAGCCAGGTTCCATCTTCCT
The DNA here is from genome assembly GCF_003603525.1 of Acidaminococcus sp. AM33-14BH. Classification (NCBI taxonomy): domain Bacteria; kingdom Bacillati; phylum Bacillota; class Negativicutes; order Acidaminococcales; family Acidaminococcaceae; genus Acidaminococcus; species Acidaminococcus sp. AM33-14BH. The sequence continues at coordinate 40,788 of NZ_QTNG01000008.1, forward strand.
GCTTGGAATAATAGCGCATTTCAAGCGGCAGTTCGCAGTTGTAGATGATATTGCCCATGCTCGTCGTGACAAGGCTCTCACCCACATCGGACGGTTCAGGATAGATTTCGGAGTTGGGGACACGAACCTTGATCTTGGCCTGGAGGGCGATGTCCTTATTGAAGTATGCCAGTCTTGCTTCGTCAAAACTGATGAAGCGACGGCCTTCTCCTTTGGCCCCTTCGCGGAAAATGGTGAGATAATACGCGCCCAATACCATATCCTGCGTCGGAACGGTGATTGGTTTCCCATCTTTTGGAGCCAGGATATTATTGACACTCATCATGAGCACACGGGCTTCAGCCTGGGCTTCAGCAGACAGCGGCAGGTGAACAGCCATCTGGTCACCGTCGAAGTCGGCGTTGAAAGGCGTGCAGACGAGCGGATGAAGTTTAATGGCGCGGCCTTCGGACAGAATCGGCTCAAAAGCCTGGATGCCCAGACGGTGCAGCGTCGGGGCACGGTTCAGCATGACAGGGTGTTCCTTGATGACTTCTTCCAGGACATCCCAAACGGCATCCGTCGCGCGTTCGACCATTCTCTTTGCGCTCTTGATGTTCGTTGCCGTACCGTTTTCGACAAGGCGTTTCATGATGAACGGTTTGAAGAGTTCAAGGGCCATTTCTTTCGGCAGGCCGCACTGATGCATCTTCATTTCAGGACCAACGACAATAACGCTTCGACCGGAGTAGTCGACACGTTTACCCAAAAGGTTCTGACGGAAACGGCCCTGCTTCCCTTTGAGCATATCAGAAAGGCTCTTTAAGGGGCGCGTGCCAGGGCCCGTTACGGCGCGGCCGCGGCGGCCGTTATCGATAAGGGCATCGACAGCTTCCTGGAGCATCCGTTTTTCGTTCCGGACGATGATGTCCGGAGCCTGCAGTTCCTGAAGGCGTTTCAAACGATTGTTACGGTTGATGACACGGCGATAGAGGTCGTTCAGGTCGCTTGTAGCAAAACGGCCGCCATCGAGCTGAACCATCGGACGCAAATCCGGCGGAATGACCGGAATGACATCCATGATCATCCATTCTGGCTTGTTGCCGCTCTTGAGGAAGGCTTCACAGACATCGAGACGGCGCACGATGTTGCGTTTTTTCTGGAGGCTCGTCTCCGTCTTGAGTGCTGCCCGCAGTTCCTTCGTCAGTTCTTCCACATTGATTTCGTGGAGCAGTTCCTTGATGGCTTCGGCACCAATGCCGACGCGGAAAGTATCCCCGAATTCATCCAGTTTTTCCTGGTATTCGGCTTCTGTGAGGAGCTGCTTTTTTGTCAGGTTCGTATCGCCCGGATCAAGGACGATGTAGCTTGCAAAATAGAGGACCTTTTCAAGGGCGCGCTGACCAATATCAAGGATGGCGCCCATGCGGCAGGGAATCCCCTTGAAATACCAGATGTGGGAGACAGGAGCAGCAAGCTCAATGGAGCCCATGCGGTCACGACGGACTTTTGCCCGCGTGACTTCGACGCCGCACTTGTCGCAGACCACACCTTTATAGCGGATGCGTTTGTACTTACCGCAGTGGCATTCCCAGTCCTTGGTCGGGCCAAAGATGCGTTCGCAGAAAAGGCCGTCCCGTTCTGGTTTCAGCGTTCTATAGTTAATCGTTTCCGGCTTCGTGACTTCGCCGTGGGACCAGGAACGGATCTTTTCCGGGGAAGCCAGGCCGATTCTCATAGAATGAAATTTATTTACGTCCAACAAGAGCACTCACTCCTTCCTACTCTTCATCAGAGCCGTTGTCATCGCCTTGGGAATCATCCATTCCCATGTTGCCGATATCGGCAATGACATCAAAATCGCTGTCTTCCGTCTGGTCTTCATCGGGGCTCACTTCTTCGTCGCTATTGGCGCGGTTTTGGGCTTGTTCCCCGGTGTTGGCAGCCGTGGAGACCTTGCCGGACATATCCATGTCAAGCTCGCGGGCAATATCGCCCATTCCAATATCTTCATCCTCATCATCAAGATCGATTTCCTCATCATCTTCATCGAGGACGCTTACATCAAGACCGATTGCCTGCATTTCCTTGACAAGGACCTTGAAAGATTCAGGGACACCCGGTTCAGGGATATTTTCACCCTTGACGATGGATTCATAAGCCTTTACACGTCCGACAACATCGTCAGACTTCACGGTCAGGATTTCCTGGAGGGTATAGGCAGCGCCATAAGCCTCGAGGGCCCACACTTCCATTTCACCGAAACGCTGTCCACCGAACTGCGCCTTACCACCAAGCGGCTGCTGGGTAACCAGGGAGTACGGACCGGTAGAACGGGCATGGATCTTATCAGCAACCAGATGGTGAAGCTTGAGGTAGTAGATGCAGCCAACGGTAACAGGGTTATCAAACGGTTCCCCGGTACGGCCATCATAAAGGACTGTCTTGCCGCTGGGATCGACGCCAGCCGCTTCGAGGGTACGGGCCATATCATCCTGGCGAGCCGAGTCAAAGACCGGGACCGCGACAGGAACAGCGCCATCCACCGTTTCTGGCATGCCCAGTTCATCGAAATCATAGCCCGCTTTGCGCAGGTCTGCTTCGACGTTGGGGTCATGGTTGTCAATACGCATGCCCAGCGCGGTTGCCGCCCAGCCCAGATGGGCTTCAAGAATCTGCCCAATATTCATACGGCTCGGTACGCCCAAGGGGTTCAGTACGATCTGGACCGGTTCGCCATTAGGCAGGAACGGCATATCTTCGCGCGGCAGGATGCGGGAAACAACACCTTTGTTCCCGTGACGGCCTGCCATCTTATCGCCTTCGCCGATTTTACGTTTTTGAACGATGCTGACACGAACCTGCTTATTGACGCCAGGCGGCAGTTCATCGCCGTTTTCACGGGTAAAGACCTTGACGGAAATAATGATCCCGAATTCCCCATGAGGAACACGGAGGGAGCTGTCACGGACTTCCCGTGCCTTTTCAGCAAAGATGGCACGGATGAGGCGCTCTTCAGCAGAAAGTTCCGTTTCCCCTTTCGGCGTGACTTTACCGACGAGGATATCTCCAGGACGGACTTCAGCACCGACACGAATGATTCCGTCTTCGTCGAGGTCCTTCAGGGCATCTTCAGAAACGTTCGGGATATCGCGGGTAATCTCTTCCGGTCCCAGTTTCGTATCGCGGGCATCGCAGTTATATTCTTCAATATGGATGGAGGTAAAGACATCTTCCTTGACGAGGTCTTCGCTGAGGAGGACGGCGTCTTCGTAGTTGTAGCCTTCCCAAGGCATATAGGCAGCAATGGCGTTGCGGCCAAGGGCAAGCTCGCCGTGATCTGTTGCCGGTCCATCAGCAAGGACCTGACCTTCTTCGACCTTATCGCCCTTAAAGACAATGGGGCGCTGGTTGACACAGGTACTCTGGTTGGAACGTTTGAATTTCAGGACATTGTATTCATCGATGCCTTTTCCATCATCACGAGTGATGAGGATCTTGTCACCACTGACATACTTGACTGTACCAGCGTGCTTAGCCAGGATGCAGACACCGGAGTCAACAGCGATCTTATATTCCATCCCCGTACCAACGACTGGCGCCTTCGGATTGAGCAGAGGTACAGCCTGACGCTGCATGTTCGCACCCATGAGGGCACGGTTGGCGTCGTCGTTTTCAAGGAAAGGAATCAGGGCAGCTGCAATGGACATAACCTGTTTTGGCGAAACGTCCATGAAGTCAACACGTTCCGGCGGAATCGCAAGGACTTCGTTCTTATCGCGGCAGGTGACGTGGGTATTCACAAAATGGTTGTCTTCGGTCAGCGGTTCGTTGGCCTGGGCAACAACATAGTTATCTTCTTCGTCAGCGGTCAGATAGACGATTTCATCGGTAACACGCTTATTGACTTTATCGACCTTGCGATATGGGGTCTCAATGAAACCATACCGGTTGATCACGCCATAGGCAGCCAGGGAACCGATGAGCCCGATGTTCGGACCTTCAGGGGTCTCAATTGGGCACATACGGCCATAATGGGAAGGATGGACGTCACGGACTTCATAGCCGGCACGTTCACGGGAAAGACCGCCAGGTCCCAAGGCGGACAGACGGCGTTTATGCGTCAGTTCGGCAAGCGGGTTGTTTTGGTCCATGAACTGGGACAGCTGGCTGCTGCCGAAAAATTCCTTCACAGCCGCTACGACCGGACGAATGTTGATAAGGGCCTGCGGGGTGATGACGTCAGCATCCTGGATGGTCATGCGTTCACGGATGACGCGTTCCATACGGGACAGTCCAATGCGGAACTGGTTCTGCAGGAGTTCGCCAACGCAGCGGACACGACGGTTGCCCAGATGGTCGATATCATCCTTGCCTTCCATGCCATCAATGACATTCAGGAGATAGCCAAAGGAAGCAATGACATCAGCCGGCGTGATGGTGCGTACGGACGCTTCAATATCCTTCGTTACAATCATGCGTTCTGCATGTTCCTGGAACTTGACATAGACGATGGCATAGCCCTCATCGGCAAAGATACCGCTCTTTTCGATGGTATCGATTTCGGCATCGCCAATCTTCGTCCCTGCAGGAAGGACCACGGCACCTTTCGTGCCATCGGGGTTTTCAGCGCACAGGTCTTCAGCAAGGGTCTTGCCATGAAGACGATGACGCCAGCCCAATTTCTTATTGATTTTGTAACGACCGACATTTGCCAGATCATAGCGGCGATTGTCGGAGAAAAGGTTATAGATGAGCTGTTCAGCGTTTTCAAGGTTAGCAGGTTCACCCGGACGCAGCTTCCGATAGATTTCCAGAAGGGCATCATCTTCATTTTTCGTTGTGTCCTTGGCAAGGGTAGCAACCAGGTAAGGATGCTCACCAAAGACGCTGATGATATCATCATTTGTCGGCAGACCCATGACACGCAGGAGGGCCGTAGCAGACAGTTTGCGCGTCCGGTCCACACGGGCATAAATGATGCTGTTAAGGTCGGACTCATATTCAATCCAGGCCCCGCGGTTCGGGATGACTGTGGTCCCGTAGAGGAACTTACCCATTGGATCCATGTCCTTGGCATAATAGACGCCAGGGCTGCGGACAAGCTGACTGACAATGACACGTTCTGCCCCATTGATGACGAAGGTCCCCGTATCGGTCATAAGGGGGAAATCGCCCATAAAGACAGTCGATTCCTTGATTTCGCCCGTATCTTTATAAAGCAGACGGACGTCTACGTTCAAAGGAGCCGCATAGGTTGCATCTTTTTCCTTGCAAGTTTCGATATCATACTTCGGATCGCCGATGGTAAAATTCTCGAAACTCAGTTCCAGGCTGTTTGTAGCATCCTTGATAGGCGATACGTCCTGGAACGCGTCATGAAGTCCTTCCCTGATGAACCACTCATAGGATTTTCTCTGCAAGTCAATCAGATGCGGCATCTTCAGGACTTCTTTGATTCTGGCATAGCTGTACCTTTTACGGTTGCCATTATGAACCGGCTTGAACAACATATGGGTTCTCACTCCTTTACATCCTGCAGGTTTTTTAACACAAAAAAACAAGGCCCACAATCAAAATGAATCTTTGATTAGCCTTGTAAAAACCAAGTTCCCTCAGTCAGCATTTCGTGCTCCTCTCAACCAAACGATCGGAACGCGATGTCCAACCACTGAGCACTCGCGAAACCTTATAATCCTGCTAGTAAATAAAATTTCATGGATTGATATTGTACCATGTATTTTAGGTTATTGCAAGGAGTTTTAAAGAAAAATATTTTTGTGAAAGATGGAGGAAAGACCATGGTGCGCCGCCCCAAGCCTCCCTACTGGAGGGGTGGAACTTCATTCGCCCGGAAACATGCCGCTGCGTGTGGAGCTCCTGCTCCATAGCCGGTCGCAGGACCGTGTTATCGAAAAATCAATTCGGCGCCCACTCCAAAGGACAAGGTTTGGCGCCGTGTCTTATGGTCTTATCAAGACAGGAAGAGACGGTTAAAAAGGGTCTCCCCTCTCTCCGTCTCTTTTTCTTCATTAGAAATGATATTGTAGGCCCACGTTCCAGTTCCATTCCTTATCAAAGCTAGCACCGGAACCGCGAGTGACTTCGCCATAAAGGTCCAAGGCGTCCGTCACTTTGACGCTGGCGCCAAGTCCATATTCAAACCATGTATCACGGTAGTCATCATGGATGGTGAGGCGGTCCCTGCCATAAGCGAAGGTATCCTGTAAGGCCCCGCCAAAATCATGGTACCAATCAGCCCTCACGTACGCACTTATTTTTTCATCTTCATAACCCGTCCGGATCCCGAGACGGCTCACAGCCGTGCGGACCGTATCAGACTCGACACTGACACCGCTTTCATCGGTAAAGGACTCCCGTTTCAGCCAGCCTGCAGTAAGCTGCACTTCCGGCGCCAGGAAGAATCCTTTACCCAAGGCTTTTTTCACGCCATATTCCGCTCCCAAAAGGGCACCTGTGGCATCATAGGAACCTGTATGATGCGCATCAAGGCCAGTGTAGCGATAGTCATTGGCAAAGCGCTGCAGTTTGAAACTGAAGTCCCAATACTCGCCATCCTTTTTAAGGACCGTATCATAAAGGCCCAAGGTATAGCCCTTAAGATCACTTGTGCCGTAGTCATAGGACGCATCACCTTTAAGGTAGGAAAAGCCAATGCCCTGCAGCTGGCGGCCCTTCTCCGTTTCGTGATCGTAGATATCACAGCCCACTTCATACCGATTGGTTTTGACAGCACTCCCAAATTCGCCATCATGGCTGAGCTTGCTTCCGCCCGTACGGGCCCAAATGCCATGAAGGGTTTTGGGTTCTGCTGCAGCGCCTCCCAATCGGCGCGTCAGGGCATCCATTTCCCCTCGCCACAGCAGATAGTCCGTCGTTCTTGCACCAGCAAGGCCATCCACGGTCGACGTGTGATGCCCATTCATGGTTTCCTTTTTCTCTAGCCAATCAATATAGATGTCGCTTCCATCATTCGTGGCCTTTTCGCCCAAATGAAGCGTAACAAAGTGCAGGGGCTGCTCTTCCGTATCAGAAAGTAAGCTGACGGAAGAAAGACTGGCGCCCATCGTATGGGCAATGACCGTCCCTTGAACGGCATTTGTCCAGTACACATTGGGGTCTGTCTTTTCAAGGGAAATGATGGCCTTTTGGGTAAAGCCCTCCGTAACGGTGAGCGTATCGGCGCCATAATTTTTTGTTGGGTCCACATCAAGGAGAACCGTGCCGTTCTCATTGCTATAGGTCCCAATAGTTACCGTCTCGCCGCCTTTGCCGTCTTTCAGGTCCAGAGCACCGTTCTTCCCGTCGTAGGTGCCAATAGTAAGAGCCGCTCCTCCATCAGGACGAATGATGCCGTTCTCGGCATGGACGGTCGCGACCGTGCTCGTCCCCGTATTCTTCCAAAGAGCGCCCGGGTTGAGAGTGACCGTCATCGTGCCGGCTTCGTCTTCCGTCTTTCCCGTAAAGGTGCCCGTTACGCTGGCAGAAAGAGTCCCTTCTGCTACCGTCTTCAGGGTTCCCTTGAGGTTCCTTGCGCTAACATCGGTCAAGCCGCCATTTTTTGCCGCAATGCCTTCTGCCGCATCGACAGTCTCCCCCGTAAGGGTAAGCACCGCGTCTTCATTGAGGGAAGCTGCTTCTTTTTGAAGAGTGAGGAGCCTTGTCACCGCAGAACCAACATCGACTTTTCCGTACGCATTGACCGTATCTTCCATCGTGATTTTTTGTCCCAAAACGGCCGTTCCGTTAGAACCAAGCGAATCGACCCGTCCTTTAAGCGTGGTCTTTTCCGTTTGATCGGAACCAACCCGCGTACTTCCTTGGGAATAAAGTGCAGCGTCTTCGCCGGTTGCCGTAAGGGTCACGCTCTTCCCGTCAAGGGCCACCGTCGCGTTCTCATTGATTTTCGTCACTCCTTCGACACTCACGTCCGCCGTTTCCGTTCCAAAGGTATGGGCTCCATCTACCGCAATGATGGCGGCCCGCTGATCCAAGTTGTCAATACTATTCTCGCTGCCCCGCGTAATGACGATTTTTTTCGTCGCAAGGAGTTCCCCGCTGGAGCCGCCTGTTGCAGAATAGCCTTCGGCTGTAATGGTATCCGCCTTGACGGAAAGGCTGCTGCCATCATTGAGCATGATGGCCCGGACAGTAGGATTGTCCGGTGCGGCATTTTGGACATTGACTGTTTTCCCTTCCATTTGGATGGTTGTCGTCTTGTCACTTGCCGTGTTGCGATACGTGCTGATTGTTTTGAGATTGATTGCTCCTTCGTTTCCGTCTTGATCAATGGCCTTCATGACAATATCCGCGTTCCCTGCTTTTACTTCTCCTGCGGAAATGTTAGCTCCTTGATATTTCATGGAAGAATCATAGGAGCTTACAATATCTCCCGATGCCGTAAGGTTCCCGCCGGAAACGATGGAGATGGACCCGCCGTTGGCGGAAATGACGGTTTGCGAACCATAGGCGGATTTCGGTGCGTCAATGGTCACATCGCCGCCGGCTGTAATGGAAACACGAGCCGCATTGCTGTAATAGGACGGCTGATTCGTCATCACCGTTCCGTGGACAGTTACGTCATTGCCTGCTTCCACGGTCAGTCTTCCTGAACCGCCGATGTAGCTCTTACTTTCTTCTCCCTCTTTGCCAAGAGTCATGTCCTTTGCCCGCAGGGTAAGTGCCGAACCAGTTTGGTCCGTATTTAAAATGTCAACGGAAAGGGTCTCCACAGCGGCACTGCCAATGGTGCTATCACTCTTTCCTAAAGTATAGACGCCGTCAAGCTGCATGGTGCCGCCCGTTGCCTTGGAGCCAAAAGTCACATCGCTGTCTTTGGTGGAAATAACTGTATTTTTGACATCAAACTGGGCCGCGCCGTCAATGACAACACGGGACGGACAATTTGTTCCGGTCTCGGAATTATACCCATCGAGCGGTCGGATTGTCCAGCCGTCCATGGATACAGTGCCGCCGTCCGTCGTAAATGATGCACTCCCGCCCTGGACATAGAGTATGGTCTTATTGCTGCTTCCGTCACTGGGGTTCTTGAAGTCCATCCCTTCTTTGGCGTGGATATTGACGGATGAACCCCCAAAAATCTGGACAGCCGATTGACCGCCCGTGACCGGCGCGACCGTCACCGTTCCTGCATCGATGGTGGCCTTTATCGCACCGCCGCCATTGGGATAGGCCCCGAGTCCTTCTAGCGTCATGTTGCCAGTGGCCTTGGCGTCAAATGTGGCGCCCTTTGTCAGTGAAACCTGGTTCAAGGTGATGGATTCCGTAACCCCCGCGTCGCCGAGGGTAATCTTTTTACTTTCAGAATAGACGGAGTTGCGGGAACCGCTGGAAATGTCAAACCCAACGGTCACGTTCTTCCCGTGGACGGCCACGTCGGATTGCTGGGTACTGATTCCCTTTTGGATAGTAACCGTATCCGTTCCCGTGCGGTTGCCGACAAGCAAGTCTCCTGTGTACGTATTTTCATAAACTTCGCCTGTCGCGGGATCTGTCCATTTCCAATGCCAGCCATTGATACCTTCGGCCGTGATGTCACCATCATCAGTCGCGCTGACATGATCCGGACCCGCAATGGTACCGTACGTATGGGTTTCCGCATGGGTGATTCCCGTCTGAAGGCTCAATAAAACAAAAAAAGCAAGTATGCTCCGGCAAGAACAATACGTAGGTTTCATCAACTCCGCATCCCCTTTTCCCAGTAAATCAGTATATTTAATGCTAATTATTTTTATTTCTCTATCTATATTTTATATTATATCATAAATATCTAGTAAATCATCGAATCGCGTCATATTAGTAGAAAGTAAAATCAACTTATCGAAAATTCATGATTCATACTAGATTTATATGCTATAATGACCGCAATCAATGATTTACGAAAGAAGGCATTCCTATGAAATTTGCTGCCATGGCAGGATCCTTTCTGCTTTCCTGCCTTTTCTTACTGCCTCTTGCTCCAGCTCAGGCTAAGACGAAAACGGAAGGAATCATAATTCATCCAGCTTATGAAAAAACAGCCACACATTCCCTTTCAGGTCGTCTCTTCTTAAAAGATGGAATCCGCTTATACACCGAGGGGCATTATGAAAGCGCACTCAAGATTTTACAAATTGCCTTTGACCGAGGCGACATGAAGGCAGGACGATATATCGGTCTTTGCTTTGAAAATGGAGATGGTGTGGCTCCTGATGCCCAGTTAGCCGCCCATTGGTACCAAGCAGCCTCCCTTAGAGGAGATGTGACTGCTACTTATCTATTGGGTACGCTTTACGAAAAAGGCAAAGGCGTTCCTCAAGACATACAAAAAGCCATGGACCTTTACCTGCAGTCCGCATACCGCAGCGACCATGTTTCAGCCCCCAGTCAGCTTGCCTTGGGACGCCTCTATGAAAAGGGAGAAGGCACGGCAAGGAATCTTTCAATAGCCCGTTATTGGTACGCTCGTGCCAGTAAGTCCGGAAACAAGGAAGCCGCAGCTGCACTTCTTCATGGGGAACACTAGAAACTTTCTTTGACGCCATCGGTATTCCCTCATCAAGTGTTCCGCTTCAGGCGCCCAACATTCCCAAGAATAAAAAAAGACTGCCGCCTAAGCAGCAGTCTTTTTATTTTGGAATTAAGCTTCCGCCTCAACAGGAACAATACTGATGATGCGGCGATCCTTACCCCATCTTTCAAAAGCGACTTTACCGTCAACTTTTGCGAAAATGGTGTAATCCTTACCCATCCCAACGTTTTTCCCCATATGGAAACGGGTACCACGCTGACGGACAATGATGGAACCAGCCGTTACAAACTGACCATCATGAGCTTTCGTGCCCAGACGCTGAGCGTTGGAGTCACGACCGTTGTGAGTGGAACCAGAACCTTTTTTATGAGCGTGTAATTGCAGGATTAATTCGAACACTAAACTCACCTCCTGTGTTCCTCGATAGCCAGATAGTCGGAATATGCCTTTTGGATGCCCTTCAGTCCCAGGACCATGGTCCGCAGGAGGACTTCGGTTTTATCATCGGGCGCATCGACCAGTCTGACACAGAGCAATCCGTCTTCTTCATCGACGCTGTAATCCAGCGTACGGGAAAGGACCTGCTCCATCCCAAGTACCGGGACCTGGGTTGTGAGGGAAACCATGGCACACACTTCATCGAATCCCTCGGGATTCGAATCGGCATGACCGGCTACACGGTACTCCCTGATCTTTCCTTGATCATCTTCGTAAATATCGACTTTGATCATGGCTTATGCTTCGATAGAAGTAATTTCAACGCGGGTGAAGGGCTGACGATGACCCTGGCGTTTGCGATAGTTGCTCTTTGCTTTGTATTTGAAAACAAAGATCTTATCAGCTTTGCCTTGAGCAGCAACCTTTGCAGTGACTTTAGCGCCTTCTACAGTCGGTTTGCCAACCTTGACATCCCCATCGCTTACAACGGTCAGGACGTCATCGAAAACGACTTCGTCGCCTTCCTGGACGTTCAGTTTTTCAACTTCCAGGACATCCCCTTCGCTGACACGATACTGTTTACCACCAGTACGGATAATAGCGTACATTCAGATGCACCTCCCTCATTCCAAGACTCGCCGAATACGGTACTCCTTCCGGAGTTTTCGGAACCTCTCCGGGCGGTAGTGCTAAAATTAGCTTCAGCCCTATAAATTTACTATATGAAAAGGGAAAAGTCAAGCCATTTTGGGCTTTCTCTCCATGTTTTTCAATGAATGGAACCGATTCACGCTGCCGCCAGCTTAGCGAAAAGATAAATGGCCCCATCCGTTTTTTTGACGCCTTCTATGATATAATGCATCTATGATACTAAAGGGGGCGATGATCATCAGCACGAATGCAACATACATCCTTTTGTCCCTCATCGGGCTTTTGTGGGGATTCCAGCCCATTACGCTCAAATGGCTGCTCCCTTATTGGACGCCAGCAACCATTACGACCTTCCGATTCCTCGTCGTCGGCATGGTGATCCTCTTTTACCAATACTTCCGTCTCGGTCGGGACATGGCAAAGCTTCTCCCCCGCAAGACAGATTGGCCGTGGATTGTTTTTATGGGAATCAATGGACAGATGCTCAATTCCGTGCTCCAGTTCCACGGTCTCCAGTTCACGACGGTGACAAACAGCCCCCTGATTACGGCGACGACCCCTGCCATTACGTCGGTCTGCGCCTACCTGATCCTTCACGAAGCCTTTTCCAAGAAGCAGTGGCTGGGCATCCTGCTCTCCTTTAGCGGCGTCCTTGCAGTCATTACCAAAGGGAATTTTGACATGATCCGCACCATAAGCTTCAATGTAGGCGACGTTTTCTGTATTGCATCCCAGCTTGCCTGGGCCTTTTACAGCCTGGCCTCACGAAAGCTGACAGGCCACATGGACGTCCTTACGGCCCTTGGCTGGTGCAGTCTCTGCGGGACAGCCGGAACCGCTATTTATGGGATTTTTTCAAACACCCTTGTCCTTTCTCCCTTGCCGCCTGTTCCCTTTCTTTCCTATCTTTATATCACCCTTTTCGGCGGGATTGCCGCCAATGTCTTTTGGAACATCGGCGTCAAGAATGTCGGCCCCAGCGTCAGTTCCGTCTTTTTGAATTTCACGCCCGTCATGGGAATGGTTGCCGGGTATCTCATTTTTGCAGATCCCATCGGACCGCTCCAGATTGTCGGAGCCAGTGTGATTTTTGTAGGGGTATACCTGACGACGCATGGTTGATTTTTATTCAAAGCAAGAATCGCTCCGAATTGATGTAGAACTTGAGCCCATTGCTTTAGAAAAGATTCTTCTAAGGCAATGGATTCATGACGTATCGCAGGAGGGCCATAAGTCGTTCCATTGCCATTTCCCCGTCTTGGCAGTGGATGAGAACGCACAGCGACATTTTCATACGAACGGTAGTGAGGGACCATTCGCCCGGAGTTTCGAAGGGTGCCTTTGGAGTGATAACAGAAGTCCGAGAAACTTGTTTGAAGCCAAATTAAGTTTGATTCCCACCCTTCGAAGAAGTAACGGTTTCTGGCCGTGCGTTTGGTCTTTTTCACCTCTCAAAAGGCAATACATTTGAGACTGTCCATCGCAAAAATACAAAAACGGCATCCCAATTGCTTGGGATGCCGTTCCTTTCATTTTTCTTAGCCGAGAATGCTCTTCTTGATCATCTGGTTGACCATGCCCGGGTTGGCTTTGCCGCGGGATTTTTTCATGATCTGTCCTACAAGGAAGCCAATGGCTTTATCCTTACCCGCTTTGATATCCGCAACAGACTGCGGATTGGCAGCAAGGACTTCGTCGACCATGGCTTGGATAGCGCCAGCGTCGCTCACCTGTTCAAGGCCCAGTTCCTTAACAAGGGCAGCCGGAGCTTTGTCGGTCTTGAGCATTTCCGCAAAGACTTTCTTGGCAAGCTTGCTCGAAAGGACGCCTTTATTGATGAGGTTGACCATTTCCCCAAGATGGGTCGGGGAAACGGGGAATTCGCCAATGGTCACGCTATTGGCATTAAGATAAGCCGATACGTCACCGAGCATCCAGTTGGCGACACTCTTGGCGTCTTCCGTTGATTTAGCGGCTTCATCAAAGTAAGCGGCAAATTTCTTGTCTGATACAATGAGTTCAGCATTGTATTCATCGAGGCCTTTTTCCTTCATGAGGCGGTCTTTCTTCGCATCAGGGAGTTCAGGCAGTTCGCTCTTGGCCTTTTCGATCCACGCGTCATCAATGATGATGGGCGCAAGATCCGGTTCCGGGAAATAGCGATAGTCATGAGCCTCTTCCTTGGAACGCATGGAGAAGGTCATGCCCTGGGCATCATCCCACGTACGGGTTTCCTGGACGACGTGCCCGCCGTCTTCGAGTATCTCTTTCTGACGCTGGACTTCATACTCAATGGCCCGTTCCAAGGCTTTGAAGGAGTTCAGGTTCTTGATTTCTGCACGGGTGCCATATTCCTTGCTGCCTACAGGCATGATGGAGATATTGGCATCGCAGCGCATGGATCCTTCTTCCATTTTTCCATCGCAGACTTCCGTGTACTGCAGGTAGGAACGGAGTTTTTCCATATAAGCACGGGCTTCTGCCGCACTTCTCATATCCGGTTCGGAAACGATTTCGATAAGGGGCACACCGGCACGGTTATAGTCAACGGCGGAAGAGTCGCTCGTTGAAATGGTGGCACCGGAATGGACGAGCTTACCAGCATCTTCTTCCATATGAATTCTCGTAATGCCAATGCGCTTGGTTTCACCATTTACGTTGACATCAACATGACCGCCCAAGGCGATAGGCTGATAGAACTGGGAAATCTGGTAGGCTTTGGCAAGATCTGGATAGTAATAGTTTTTCCGGTCAAACTTGCTGTAGTGCTGGATATCACAATTGACAGCCAGGGCAAACCGCAGGGCAAATTCAACCATTTGCTTGTTCATGACCGGCAGGGCGCCAGGCATACCAAGGCAGACAGGGCAGACATGGGTGTTCGGTTCGCTGCCAAAGGCAGTGGAGCAGGAGCAGAAAGCTTTGGTCTTCGTCTTTAGTTCGGCATGGACTTCAAGACCAATTACAGTAGTATATTCAGTCATTATTTCTTACCTCCCAGGGGCGCCACGGCTTTGTGGAATTCCGTAGCCTGTTCAAAGGTGTAAGCGGCGCGCAGCAGGGTTTCCTCGCCAAGCGGTTTGCCGATGAGCTGGGCACCAACGGGCATGCCATCCACAAATCCGCAGGGGATGGACATACCGGGCAGGCCGGCCATGTTGACAGGAATGGTCGTCACATCAAGCATATAGACCGTCAGGGGATCCATCTTGGCATCGAGTGAGTAGGCCACGACCGGGCTCGTCGGGGTAAGCAGGAGGTCACAGGTCTCAAAGGCCTTCTGGTAGTCCTGACGGATGAGGGTACGGACCTGCATGGCTTTGTTGTAGTAAGCGTCGTAATAACCAGAGCTTAAGACGTAGGTCCCAAGCATGATGCGGCGGCGCACTTCCTCGCCAAAGCCTTCCGTACGGGTGGCGGCCATCATTTCCGGGGCCGATTTGGCAGAAAGGTCACGGAAGCCGTAACGAACACCGTCAAAACGGCCAAGATTGGCCGACGCTTCTGCCGGTGCGATGATGTAGTACGTAATGACGGCATATTCCGTATGAGGCAGGGAAACTTCAACGACTTTTGCGCCCAGCTCCTCATATTTTTTCGCCGTCAATTTGATCTGTTCAGCGACTTTGGGATCGGTCCCCTTGCCAAAAAACTCCTTCGGAAGGCCGATGACTATGTCCTTTACGTCCTGTTTCAAGGCTTTCGTGAAGTCGGGCACAGGGACATTTGCACTAGTCGAATCATGGGCGTCTACGCCGCAGATTGTGTTGAGGACAATCGCCGCATCGGTCACATCCTTCGTGATGGGCCCAATCTGGTCAAGGGAAGAAGCAAAGGCAATGCAGCCATAACGGGAGACACGGCCATAGGTCGGTTTGATCCCGACACAGCCATTAAAGGAAGCAGGCTGACGGATGGATCCGCCCGTATCACTGCCCAGGGACCAAATAGCTTCGCCGGCTGCGATAGCAGCGGCACTGCCGCCGGAAGAACCGCCCGGTACGCGGGTAAGATCCCAAGGGTTCGACGTGGCCTTGAAATAACTTGTTTCCGTCGTGGAACCCATGGCAAATTCATCCATGTTGGTCTTACCGATAAAGACCGTATCATCCCTACGGAGATTTTCAATGACGTGGGCATCGTAGACGGGCTGGAAGTTTTCCAGGATCTTTGAAGCACACGTCAGGCGCATACCTTTGAGGCTGATATTGTCCTTGATGGCGCCGGGAATCCCCGTCAGCGGCTTTATGGCCTCACCCGCGGCAATCTTCTGGTCGACTTCGCGAGCTTTCTTCAGGGCCCCTTCTTTATCCAAGGTAATGTATGCCTTGACACTGTCTTCGACTTTGTCAATGCGGTCAAAGACTTTTTCGGTCAGTTCCACGGAGCTGATTTCTTTTTTGGTCAGCTTCTCATGGAGATCGTGAACAGTTTCATTATATAACGTCACAGTGCTTCCTCCTCTTATTCGATGACGCGGGGTACCTTAAAGCCGCCATCATGTTCTTCCGGTGCATTTTTCATGGCGTCCTCGTGGGAGAGCCCTTCTTGGGGCACATCTTCACGGAAGACATTGCTCGTCGGAAGGACATAAGGAGAAGGTTCAATTCCCGTCGTATCGACTTGTTTCAGGATTTCCGCATAATTGAGGATCTGGTTGAACTGGTCCTCGAATTTTTCCAGCTCATCTGCCGGCACATTGAGTCTCGACAGAGTTGCGATATGTTTGACATCTTTCGCTGTAATACTCATGGTCTCACCGCCTGTCTATACTTTTAACATCTAATGATTATATCACATGAAAGGACGTGTGAACATCCCCCGCCCCGCCTTTATCCTCACTCAATCGGCAGAGAACTTCCCTCAGGCCCGATCAAAAACGCCTCGCGCATTTTCTTATACTGAAAGAAGAGGCTGTCTTCCAATCAATCATGGGCATTTCTATTGACAGCCGCTTTTTTTCATCGTAAAGTAGTAGAAAATCATTGATGTGATTTCTTTTATGCTTTTTAATCCTATCAATTTTCTATGTTTTAGGAGGGGTTTCCATGAAGTTTCAAACAACCTGTATCCATGGAGACGGGCCCAACGATGCAACGGGTGCCGTTTCACCGGCGATTTACTGTACGTCCACCTTTTCCCATCCTCATGTAGGAGAGTCAACAGGCTTCAACTACACCCGGGAATCCAATCCCACCCATGCCCGTTTGGAAAAAGTCATGTCCGCCCTTGAAAGCGGCGTCGATTCCCTCGCCTTTTCGTCCGGTATGGCTGCCATTGATGCGGTGATGCGTCTTTTTGTATCCGGAGACCATATCCTTACAGGTTTTGATCTTTATGGCGGCTCCTTCCGTCTCTTCCGTTCCGTCTACGAACCGTACGGTCTAACCTTTTCCGCCGTCCATACAAGCGACCTTGAAGCCGTGGAAAGAGCCATTACACCTAAAACAAAGGCCATCTATCTGGAAACACCGACAAATCCCACCATGGAAATCACCGACCTACGCGCCCTGGCAGAACTTGCCCACAAAAAGGGTCTTCTGGTCATCGTTGACAATACGTTCCTCACCCCATATTTCCAACGCCCTCTGGAACTTGGCTGCGATATTGTCCTGCACAGCGGGACGAAGTACCTGGCCGGTCACAACGATATCCTCGCAGGCTTTGTAATCAGCCGGGAAAAATCCATCGCGGAAAAACTTCGTTCCATCTACAAAACGACAGGAGCCTGCCTGAGCGTTTTTGACGCCTGGCTCATGCTGCGCAGCCTCCGCACCCTCCCCCTGCGTATGCGCCAGCACGAAAAAAATGCAGAAACGCTGGTTGCTTTCCTAAAGACCCAGCCCTATGTGCAAAAGGTCCTCTATCCAGGCCTTCCCGAACATCCGGGGTATGAGATCCAGAAAAAACAGGCCACCGGGTTTGGCGGCATGATTTCGTTTTATGTTGATACACCGGAGCGGGCCAAGAAAATCCTTGAAGGGATTTCCCTCATCCAGTTTGCTGAAAGTTTGGGCGGTGCCGAAAGCCTCATGACCTATCCCCGCACCCAGACTCACGCGGACTTGACGCCGGAAGAAGCAAAAGAAAAGGGAATTACGGATACGCTTCTGCGCTTTTCCGTAGGTCTTGAAGATGTAGAAGACCTCAAGGAAGACCTTTTGTCCGTCTTCAAAAATCTCTAAAACAGTTTCTGGGCTGCTCCCCGCCATATGGGGCGGCAGCTCTTTTTTCATACCTTGCCTCTATCCAAATAAGAGGAAATAGTGTAAAATATCCTAAGCCGTAAAACACTTAGAAACGTTAGACAAGGAAAGGAGTACGGCATGGACGATTGCATCAGTGTACGCTTTGAAGAAAATAATAACCGTTCCGCAGCTTACGATGGAGACCAAGAAGTAGGGTACTGTTCTTACACCCTTGATGGAGATGTCTGGGTCATTGAACACACCGTCGTCGATCCCGCCTATGGAGGAAGAGGCCTGGCCCGCCGTCTCGTGGACGCTGTTGTCATGGGAGCCCGGGACAGCCGCGTCAAGATCCTGCCCATGTGTTCCTACGCCGTGAGCCTTTTTAAGAAGGATCATAAATACGACGAAGTAAACGCCAATCTCTAACCATGACGTCAGCATGCAAAAAGCCGGAAGAACCTATTAACATCGGATCTTCCGGCTTTTTAGTATGACGTTTTTATTTCATGACAAGAAGAGAGACATCACCCACACAGCCAATGAGACTGCGGATCTTTGTCAAAAGGGCAAGGCGGTTTTGCTTTACGGCTTCATCCTTATCCATGACCATGACGTCATCAAAGAAATGGTTGATGGGTGCAGAAAGGCTGTCGCAAGCGGTAAGGACGCCGGCAAAATCACGGGAAAGAAGCATTCCATGTACGTTTTCAGCAGCCTTTTCCACAGCTTCAAAGAGGGCTTTTTCAGCGTCTTCTCTCAAAAGGGCCTCGGAAACAGGTGCGTCAACGCGACTTTTCTTGGTAATATTTTCCACGCGGGTAAAGGCCTGAAGCGTTTCTGGCGCCTTATCCGTACCGAGATAGGCCGTCAGGGCATCAGCGGCAGCAAAAGCGTCGCACAGGTCATCCCGGCCTTCAGCACCAAGGACGGCATCGACGATATCGTACCGAACGCCGCGGTCAAGCATCATGTTCTTGGAACGCTGGGCGAAGAATTCAACAATATCAGCCACAAGTTTGTCTTCACTTTGATCCGTTTTGGGCAGGCGGCTCAAGGTTTCCTTGATGGCGCTTGTAAGGGCAAAGTGGATGTTTCCATCGGTGACGATATTGAGGATACCCAGGGCCTGGCGGCGCAGGGCATAGGGATCCTGGGAACCGGTTGGAGCTTCCCCGCGGCTGAAGGTTGCTGTGATATTATCCAGTTTATCGGCAATAGCAAGGAGACGGCCTTCATTCGTCTGAGGCAGTTCATCGCCGGCAAAGCGCGGCATGTACTGCTCTCCAATAGCCGTCGAGACCGTATCGCCTTCGCCGTCAAGAAGGGCATATTCACGGCCCATGGTGCCCTGCAGTTCCGTAAATTCCGTAACCATGCCGGTCACAAGATCGGCCTTGCTGAGGCGGGCTGCGCGAACAAGAGCCTTTTCATCAGCGGCAACGCCCGATTCCTTGAGGAGGCAGCTCGTAAGGGCTTCGAGGCGTTCCGTCTTTTCATACATATTCCCCATGCCGCGCTGGAAGGCTACATCATGCAGGGCCTCCCGATGTGCTTCAAGGCTCTTTTTCCGGTCGTTTTCAAAGAAGAAGACCGCGTCGTCAAGACGGGCACGAAGGACGCGTTCGTTGCCGTGGGTCACGATGTCAAGATGTTCACTGTTGCCGTTGCGGACCGTAATGAAATAAGGCAAAAGCTTGCCGCTGTCATCAAGGACAGGGAAGTAGCGCTGATGGTCGCGCATGGGAGTAATGACAGCTTCTTTCGGGAGCTTCAGGTACTTATCATCAATGGAACCGCAAAGGGCCGTCGGATATTCGACAAGATAAGTGACTTCATCGAGCAGGTCTTCAGAAATGGCCGTATGGCCGCCGGCTTTTTTGCCCAACGCTTCAATCTGTTCCCGGATGAGGGCACGGCGTTTTTCCACGTCGACAATGATGAAGTTTTCTTCGAGGGTTTTTACATAAGCCTCGGCCGAAGGAATCGTAATGGTCTGACTGCCCAGGAAGCGATGGCCGCGGGTCACATTGCCGCTTTTGACATCGTTTGCTTCAACAGGAATGACTTCACTGTCAAGAAGGGCCACCATCCAGTGGAAAGGACGGACAAACCCGAAGTCATAGTCAGCCCAGCGCATGGTCTTTGGGAAGGACAGGCTGTGGAGAATATCATCCAACAAGGCAGGCAGCAGGACCTTGGTTTCACCGCCCTTTGTGTGTTTGATGGCATAAACGTAACCATCCCGTTTTTCAAGGGCAGAGACTTCCACACCCTGACCGCGGGCAAAGCCCTGGACGGCTTTCGTCGGGTTGCCGTCTGCGTCAAAGGCAATCTTGAGGGATGGACCTTTGCTCTCTGCCGTCATATCTTCCTGACGGTCAGCAATGCCTTCAGCCACAAAGGCCATGCGGCGCGGCGTTCCGTAGACGCTGACTTTTTCAAAAGGAATACGGGCTTCCTTGAGTTTTGTTTCTGCCAGTTCCTTATAGTTTTTCAAGATACCCGGCATGTATTGGGCCGGCATTTCTTCCGTTCCGATTTCATATAATAACGTAGCCATTAGTTGTTCCCTCTCTTCAGCATAGGAAATCCCATCTTTTCACGCTGTTCCACATACGCCGCGGCGCACAGGCGGGCCAGGGCGCGGACACGGCCGATGTAGTTGGTCCGTTCGTCAACGCTGATGGCACCTCGGGCGTCCAAAAGGTTGAACGTATGGGAGCACTTGAGCACATAATCATAAGCTGGATGGATGTTCCCCGTTAACAGGACCCTTTTGGCTTCCTTTTCATATTTATCAAAGAGGTCAAAGAGCAGATCCGTATCGGCAATATCAAAGCTGTAGCAGGACTGTTCCACCTCGTTTGTGTGATACACATCGCCGTAGGTCACATCGCCCACCCATTTGATGTCGTAGACATTTTCCACACCTTGGATATACATGGCAAGGCGTTCGAGGCCGTACGTGATTTCAACGGCAACAGGTTTGATATCAAGGCTGCCAACTTGTTGGAAGTAGGTGAACTGCGTCACTTCCATCCCGTCGAGCCAGACCTCCCAGCCCATGCCCCAGGCACCCAGGGTCGGCGATTCCCAATTGTCTTCAACAAAACGGATATCGTGTTCTTCGGGATGGATCCCTAGTTCGCGCAGGCTTTCAAGATACAGTTCCTGAATGTTATCCGGAGACGGTTTCATGATGACCTGGAACTGATGATGCTGATAAAGGCGGTTAGGGTTATCGCCATAACGTCCGTCAGCCGGGCGGCGGGACGGTTCCACATAGCATACGTTCCACGGCTCCGGTCCCAAGACGCGAAGGAAAGTTGCCGGGTTCATGGTCCCAGCTCCTTTTTCTACGTCATAAGGATGGAAGTTGATGCATTGCTGACGCCCCCAATAGGCACTCAGCGCCGAAATGATGTCTTGGAAATTCATGGTTTTCTCCTCCTAAACAAAAACTCCCGTCTCTGCAATATAGACGAGAATCATCTACATTACAGGGACGGGAGTGACTTCCGCGGTTCCACCCTGTTTGCTGCCAAGGCAGCCTCTCTTGTGGTACAGTCGCTCAGGGATGCCAACCCCCTCATTGCGCTCCGAACAATATAGCAAAATTGGGAAAGATTGTCAAGGCAGCGGTGGAAAAAGGCGGTCGAGATGTGATGCTAAAAGACCGTGAGACACGGACCCAAACCGCCCCCCTGCGGGGGATGGGTCGGAATTACATTCACCTGGAAACATGTCCCTGCAGCATCACAGCTGCCTTTTTATCTTTTAACTCGACAGCCAGCGCCGAAGAGTCATGACAGCATGATGGCCCCTTTTACGTTTTTCCCAATCGCAGTACGTTCCTTCTTCCAATATGCCATGAGCCCATTGCTTCGGATATGTTTCTGAAGCAATGGGCTCATGTTTTCCATCAAATCGGAGCGATGTCCACGCCGATTAAATTATTAAGGTTATGCCGTCTCGCCCAATCTTTCCCGTTCGCGGCGTGCAAGGATAGGGAAAATAAGGCCGATACCAAGAAGGATGACCGGCGTTACGACGTTCATGATCATCTGGAACCACCAGGTGGAAGAATACATTTCTACACCGTAAGGAACCATACCCATGAGCGAAGCAAAGGTCGTCAGGGCAAAGCACCAGAAACCAATCATAAAGCCGGTGCCTTTGCTCTTTGTAAGGTAGTAGGAAGAGCTGTAAGCCTTTTTCGCCCGTTTGAGCGCCATATAAGCCAGGAAGACCCACAGGTAGGACAGCGGCATGCAGATGGCATTCAGGCGCAGGAGCCAGATGTAGAGCGTTGTCATGTCGCCAATGCCAAGGGCCGGTACGATGATAAGAATGCTGACAAGGATGCCCGTCAGTTTGTAACCGCTCACAGGGATGCCCTTTTCGTTGATCTTCGTGAAGGAATGAGGTACGAATTTCGGATCAACATCACTTAAGAGGAACTTGATGGGTGCGTCAATGGAGATGGCAAGGGTTGCTGCCTGGCCAAAGAACTGGCAAATAGCATAGAGGATGACGAAAGCGCGGCCCACGCCATAATAAGCGCCGAGCTTGGCGAAGCAGTAGTAAGCTCCATTCATCATCAGGTCCTTCGGCACATTGTTGGGGTCAAACATAAGACCCATGGCAAAGGTACCAAGAACAGCCGTAACAGCCACCATTGCGGTCATGACAATCATGGCACGCGGGAACTCCTTATCCGGATTCTGGAGGTTCGTGACATACGGTGCAATGCGTTCACAGCCACCGACAGCAAAGACGAGGATGCTGAGGGTCGTCATGTATTCAAAGTTGAAGTTCGGCATGAACGTATCCCAGCTGAGGCTGTAGGAGAAGGTCTTTGCTTCCGTGATGTAAGGCGCAGCGAGAACGAGAAGCACATAAAGGATGCTCATGATAAACATAAAGGAACCGGCAATGGAACCAATGCGCTTCAAAGCCGATACACCCTGAGCGGCATACCACATGAAGAACATGAAAATGCCAAGGCTGATAAGCTGAAGCATCATAGGCGAAATCATGGTTGTCAGTTGGTCATTCTGGAAAATGGCCCACCCCATAGCAATAAGGATATTCTGCGGTTTCTGGGCTAGATAAGGAATATTGACTACCCAGAAGGTCCAGCCAGCAAAGAAGGCCAATTTGGAACTCATGGTTTCTTTGATCCAGGAGCTGACACCGCCAGCACCATTTTCAAAGGTCGCGCCCATTTCCCCCACCATCAACGTGTACGGAATGAAGTAGAAGAGGAAGAGAATCATCCAGGAAACGACGACTTTCAGACCTTGGTTGGCAAAGCCATTGACCGTATTGCCAAATCCCCACACGACCGTGTAGGCCATTAGGCACAGAGCTTGCCAAGTCATGGCTTTGTTTTTTGAATTTGTGTTGCTGCTCATTTCGATACCCCCTAATTGGTTTAAAGTGCAACATTTGTTACACGTATTATAACAAGATTTGTTCTTCCATAAAAGACAGAAAATAAGGACTTTTCGCTATTGTCTTTATATTAAGGACAATCCCGAACGTTCACTGTAACATTTTCATCGTATTATTCGAAATATAAAAAAAGTGAACCATTTTTGAAGAAAGCATCGCAATATCGTGTTATCCAGCCATCACAAATCAACTTGAAATTTTTTAAACAGGCCTATGAATGAAACCAACCGGTGAAGGAATAAAGGATAAGTCGCAGTTAGGAACCTTTTTTGTTAAGAAAAAAGTCCGCATCTGAAGAACAAGCTGTCCACACTAAAGAAACTTACAATGAATCATTTGATGGCTTTTTATCCACGTAAGAAAGAACCTGTAAAATAAGCCTCTATTTTTGAAATATAAAAAATCCCTCAAACAGGGAACCCCAATTTGAGGGAATTATCACTTCTTCAATTATTTTTTTCCGCCAGTTTTGCATATTTTATGGCCGTATAGATACCGTGCTGGAGTGTGGCAATGATGCCCATACTTCCTTCAAGAAATCCTCCTTGGAGAAGATAGACCTTAAGCATGCCCAAAAGGGCATGGCTGGCTGCTTTTCCATAGCTTGCCCTTTTTCCTCGGGCGTAGGCATCATCGGCCCAAATGGTCGTGTACTGGCCGGCTTTGCGCCACCAATCGGCAAAGGCCGCATAGGTATAATGGTCCATCCTTTCTGAAAGGGCCTCAAGAGGCACGGTGCAAACGGCGTGTTCGTGGACCTTTCCCTCCCAGTGGACCGCCGCTTTTGGGAAAAGGCGCACGACCCGATCCGGTCCGAACGCCCCATGATGAAAATGATGACCGAAGGCAATATTTTCCCTGCGGAAGGAGTAATGGTGGTTGGGCGCTCCCTTTTTGATGGCAAGGACCTTTTGGATGGCCCCTGCTGTAAGCCGTTCGTCGGCATCAAGATAAAGTACCCAGTCACCATGGGCACCCGTCAGGGCAAAATTGCGCTGGGCGGCAAAGTCCCCGTCCCAAGCCCGGTAAATCACAGAAGCACCGCTTTTTTTTGCGATTTCCACGGTCCCATCGTCACTTCCAGAGTCAACGACAAGAATCTCATCGGCCCAGGACGCAGCATTTTGAAGGGCGCTGGGAAGATTTTTTTCTTCATTTTTAGTGAGGATGATGCAGGTTATGCTACCCATGACTATTCTTCCTTTCCTAAAAGTTCCGGATGGCGCACAAGGTACCCCGTAAGATCCATATACCCTTCCCTTTCCTCACGGTACGGCTGAGGGCCTTCCCGAAGAGCCTGCGGTCCAAAGCCGTCCCCTAAGGGCTGATAAAAGTCGTTGCTGTAGGTCCCGTAAGCATCCTTTCGCAGCCAGTGGTAAGGCGACACGACATGGTCGATGGGATCCATGAGGCTCGTCATAAGGGAATAGTACGTAAAGTCCTTTGGCGCAATGAGTTCAAAAATCGTCGGCAGGATATTCATATGACCGCCAATGGTATTTTCCCCGAAAAGGGACTGGTCGATTTCAGGATGATGGAAGAATAGAACCGGACTATGGCGTTCCCGCAGGTTCGCGTCTCGTTTCATGAGGCTTGTTTTCCCAAGGACGGCACTCATGTCATAGGAATGGTCGCCTGTCACGATGAAAAGACTGTCTGGATAGGCTTCCTTCATGGTGCGCAGGAACTTTCCAATCGCCTGGTCTGAGAACCAGAAGGTCCCGAGATTCTTTTGCAAACTCTTGCTGTTTTTGATGTCTTCCGGAGCATCCGGCATGACACGCTCCGTATCATAGCCATATTTTTCAAGAGGAATCTTGAAGGGCCCGTGATAACTTGTCGTATAAAGGAAATGGAACTGATATTCCCCGCGCTCTTCGTCCCCGGAAAGAATCATGTCCGCTGCTTTTTCCAGAAAGAGGTTGTCATAGACGCCGACCCAGGTCTTTGGCGCGTCAGGGCCGCAAAAATCCGTTGCCGTTTCCACTTCGTCAAAGCCGCAGCTGGGAGCAAACTGGTTAAAGTTTCCATATGTGACATTGCCGCCATACCAATAGGTCGCGTGATAGCCAAGTTTCTTCAGCTGTCGTGGCAGGGCCGTAGGAAGTTTGTTCGTCCAGAAGCTTTCTTTTTCGTTGAGTTCAAGACCAGCGTCATAGATGCCGCTCATGAGGCTCACGATGGATGGCCTGGAAATGATGCCGGCTGAAAGGGCACTCGTAAGCTGGGCTGTGTGGGGATCATCCTTGAGAAACCGTCCGCCCGAGACAAGGTTCAGCGAGGCAAAGGCCGGGTCAAAGAACTGCTGAAGATAGGTCTCCCCCACAAGAAGGAAGATATGGCGCGGTTTTGTGATGCGCGCGCCCTTTGCCGCACGGCGAAAGGCATAGACAGGATTGGGAAAATCGGAAAGGGGCATTTTTACCGGCACCAGCGGCGCAATGGCGGCAAGGTCCTCTTCGTCCGTGTGCTCATAGGCTTCATTGAGGTCATGCTTCATCACCTGTTCCAAGGCGACAAGGTCATCCACGGTCGCTTTGGCAAAAAAGATATCCTTTTTCACAAGACTCGGAATCGTATCCCATTCGGGCTTATCGTCATGCCAGAAGGTCCCGCCATACCGGAACCAGTAAAACGCAGCAATACACAAAAGAAAAACAACTGTATTGAAGGCGCAGCGAAGAAAAGGCGAGGCAATAGCTGGATAGGAAAGACTGGGAAGACCTAAAAACGCCAAGAGTGCAAGGCGGCACAGGTACAGATAGGGCACAATGCCAAGAAGGATCCAAGCACCATGGTCCTGATGGAAGAAAATATCAACGAGGTTGTGCTTTTCCGCATGGGCGCCAAGCTTCATGGTCTGGTTGTAGATGTCATGAAAATGGCTGTAATAGAGCATCTTTCCCATGAAAGCAAGATAAAGGACAAGGGCATAAAGCAGGCCGCCCACAAGACGCAGTGTATTGCCCAGGGCAAAATAGGCAGGAAAAAAGGCGCCGGGCAGGCTCACAAGGACCAGGGAAATCAGGAAAACATAGGCGTTAAAGTCCATGCCCCACCAAAAACCGTAACGAAAGGTGTGCCAGAGAATCTTTCCCTTCCCCGCAAAATTGGGGTACGGGCTGTAGACCTTGATGAAAATAGCCCGAAAGAGGGCGCATAGGATGGGGAAAAATAAAAAAAGTTTGGCATCCTGCTGCAGGGACGCAAAAAATTGACTGAACATAATGAGCTCCTTTGCTTCTATCTGCTCTTAGTTTATCGGTTCTTTGCGTGAACTGCAAGAAAAAGCATAAAAATCTTGTTTTCGCACAAAAGAAAAAGTCCCTCCCCTGCCGCAAAACAGCAGGAAAGGGCTTTTATTCCATAATCAGAAGGGACCGATCTGAACGGCCGTTGCATAAAAGAGAACCACAAAGGCTACAATCCACCAAATGCCCAGCATGGGGATAGCAAATTTCCACCAGCGGCGCAGGGGAATGCCAGCAATGCTGAGGATGGTCATGGTCGTACCGCTTGCAGGAGTGACACTGTTGGTGAAGGCATCGCCCATTTGAAAGGCAAGGACAGCGGTCTGACGGGTAATGCCGACGAGGTCAGCCAACGGCGCCATGATTGGCATCGTGATGGCGGCCTGACCGGAACCGGAAGGAACCACCATGTTGAAGATATCCTGAACAATGAACATCCCAATGCCAAGCATGGATTTCGGCACGGCGTTCAGGGAGTTTGCTAGGTAGTAGATGATGGTATCAAGGATATGGCCATTATCCAACAAAATGGTCACGCCTTTGCACATACCGACCATCATGCAAGGAAGCGCCATACCGGCAACGCCCTTGATGAAAGCATTGGCGACCTTGTTCGCATTCATGCGGGACACAATGCCGGTGTAAATGATGAGGGCAATGAAAAGAGCCGCAATTTCATCCATATAGAAATCAAACTTCAAAACGCCAATAAGGATACCGGCTACAACAAGACAGAAACCAAAAAGGACAAGCTTATGGGTTCGGGTCATAGTGCCCGTTTCACCCATAATGGATTCGATGTTCATCTTTTCCTTGTAGATCTGGTCATAGTCATACATGAAGCTCTTTTCCGGATGCTTCTTGACCATACGGGCATAAAGGTAGAGTGGAATCACCGTAACAATGATGAGGGTTACAAGCATGACAAGACGGATCTGGATCCCTGAGAACATGGGCAGCCCTGAAATGCTCTGCGCTACACCAACCGTGAAAGGATTCGTCACACCGGCACCATAGCCTGCGCCAACAGCACAGAGGAACATACCAGCCGCTACAATGGAGTCGAACCCCAAAGCGTAGCACACGGCGGTCATGAGCGGAATAAAAGCAATGTATTCTTCGCTGCAGCCAGCCGTTGCGCTGAGGCAGATAAAAATTGGCAGAAGGACAGGAATGATCAGCGTTTCGTGACCTTCCATCTTTTTGACAACGTGGCCCATGAAAGCGTGGATGGCGCCTGTTTCCGCCATGACGTTCAGGGCACCGCCAATGATCATAAGGAAGCCAACAATACTGGCCGCGCCTTTGATGCCCTTTGGAATAGACATCAAGAAATCCAGGATCTTCGTTGGTTTCTGGGCAATGAAATGGAACGAGTTCGGATCAACAATCATACGGCCGCTGGCTGCGTCCTTGATGCGGACAAATTCACCAGCCGGTACAATATACGTAGCAATGGCACTTAAGACGAGGATGACCGCAATGATCATAATAGGACTTGGGACCGAGACTTTTTTGTTCTGGACGGGCTTTGCCGCCTGCTGAGGATTTTCGCTCATCGTGAGTTCTCCTTTTTTCTTATAGGGTAACGTCCGTAAGTTTCAAGATGGTACGGACCAGCATGGCTGTACGGGTAAAGAGGCTGTCAAGAACGGCATATTCCTGCATGGTATGGGCATGATCCCCTTCGGGGCCCAAGGAATCGAGGATGGGGATTCCTGCCTTGGCAAGGTACGAGGCGTCAGAACAGCCGCCTGGATGGTAAGGACCAAAGGGCTCAATGCCAAATTCCGCTGCAGATTCGTTGTAGAGAGCAAGGAGGTTGAGATTTCCTTCGGTTTTTTCAAAAACAGGCATTTCTGTTGGAAATTCCACCTCCGCCCTTGTGTTCGGCACGTCAAGATGCTCACAAATGGCTCGAATGGCCGTTTTAAGTTCTTCCAAATCCTTATTGTAGTCGACACGGCAATCCGCTTCGATGCGACAAAAATCGGGGACAGCGTTTGAGACCACGCCGCCAGAAATGACATCGGTACTGACGATGCGTCCTTTTTCAAGGTCCGTCAGCGCCCGCATCTTGGTGATAATACCGGCCATAGCTTCAATGGCATTTGCCGACGTCGTATAGGCATTACCGACGTGGCCGCTTTTGCCGTGGACCTTGACCCACACATCCATGCACCCCTTACGGGCGACGGTAAGGACGTGATTCATGCGGCCCGTTTCCATATTGAAGGCACAGAGACAACCTTTCGCTTCTTCGGCAAGCATCTGGTCGGCCCGAGATCCCACATGGGTCGTTTCCTCATCGCCGACAAGGACAACCTTGAAAGGATGGTCCTTATATCCCAGATCCGTCAGGATCTTGATGACATATAAAAGCATCACGACGCCGCCCTTCATGTCGGCGCAGCCCGGTCCATAGACCTTTCCGTCTTCAATACGGAAAGGTTGATCAGGATAGGACCCACTGGGGAATACCGTATCGACATGACCACAGAAAAGAATGGGTTTTCCCTGTCGATCATCACCCAAGGTTGCCCGCAGCATGGGGATGGCGCAGCCCGTATCAAGCATTGTCGCCGTAAAGCCTTCCTTGGTGAAACGGTCCGCCACCTTTTGTAGGAGGGCGGTGATGAGTTCTGCTTCCTTGCTGCCTGCTTGGTAGTTAACAAGGTCTTTCCAGTAGGTAATCATATCGTCACGGTAGAAGGATACTTTATTTTGAATGGTTTCTTGTAAATTTTCCATAGTTATCCCTTTCCTCACTGTGTCAATTTTGCGAAATGAATATAAATACATTTTACTCCACGATTATGCATGGTGCAACTACTTTTTCTTCAAAACCGTGTATGCATTTGGAGCTTGGTGTGAATTGAAAGACCTAATCCTTGCTTCATTCGGGTCTGCGTGGTTAATTATGCATGCTGAGTGGACAAAATCCCCTCTCCCTCTATTTTTTCTCGGAGTAGAAATAAAAGGGGAGCCCGACGTCTCCCTCCGAGCGACTAGCGAGGAACATTTTTCGACGGGCCAAAACCGCTAATCGCAAGACTCCTGTCGCAGCGATTTGATTCACGGACCGTGTTAAAAAACAATTCACCGCCCTCCCGTAGAGCGGTTTAGCGCTGCCCTTGCGGCTTTTATAGTCCCTTAGTTATTATTTCCCAGCCAAATAATGGAGGGCAAAATATGCGTACACACCAGCTCCATAGGGCAGGGAGTCCTCGTCAACACAAAAATCCGGATGATGATGAGGATAAACAGAGCCCTTTGCTTCATTGCGGGTCCCCAAGAAGCCAAAAACGCCGGCGGTCTTTGCCATGTAGACGGAAAAATCCTCTGCACCCATCTGTTTTCGCATGGGAACAAGGGCATCGCCCCCCAGCATATAGCGATAAGCCGCCCGGCCGATTTCATTGAGCTCGTGATGACTGTTATCGAGGGGATCAGGGCCAAAGAAATAGGTCAAATCTGCCGTACAACCATAGGCTTTGACAAGATTCTTTGAAAGGTTCTCAATGAGACCGGGGATCTTTTTGCGGAAGTCGTTAACAAGAGCCCTCGTAGTCCCCACAAGTACCGTTTTATCAGCAATGATGTTGCTTTGGGTCCCCCCATTCATCATTCCTACAGTAAGGACAAAGGTATTCTTCGGATCATTGACACGGCTTACAAGGGTCTGAAGGCCCATGACAGTGGCTGCTGCAGCGACGATGGTATCATGGCCATTTTGCGGTGCGCTCCCATGCGCGGCCTTTCCATGGATCGTAATGGTAAAACGGTCACTGGACGCCATGCGGGGACCGTCTTCGAGATTGGCAGTCCCAACGGGAAGGAGTGCCCAAATATGCTGACCAAAAATGGCGTCCACATCATCCAAGGCGCCCGCTTCTACATAATGGCGCGATTCGGTGCCGATTTCCTCTCCCATCTGGAAAAGCAGTTTGACGGTACCACAGATTTCTTCCCGCCGCTCTACAAGGAGACGGGCGGCACCGAGGAGCATGGCCATATGGGCATCGTGTCCGCAGGCATGCATGACCCCAGGGTTCTGCGAAGCATAGTCCCTTCCGTTCGCATGTTCCGTAATGGGGAGCGCATCAATATCAGCGCGGAGCATAACTGTCTTTCCAGATTGTTTGCCCCGGATGATGCCCACACAGCCCGTCATTCCGGAGAAAGTTTGCACTTCAACGCCAATAGTCTCCAAGGCTTCTTTGATGTGCGCCGTCGTTCCCAGTTCGTGACAGCCCAGTTCCGGATGGCTATGGAAATAACGGCGTTCCTTGATGATATAGTCCTTCAAGGCAAGGGCGTCTTTTTTCAGTTCATCCATAAGTCAGCCTTCCTTTCCCAATACATTCAGTGCAAAACCGGCATAAATTCCAGCCCCGCGAGGAAGGACCGCATCATCAATACGGAACGTATTGCTGTGAAGTGGGGACTTATCGGTGTCTGTACCCGTCCCCAAATAGGCGATTACGCTGGGAACTTCATCCATGATAAAAGCAAAGTCTTCAGACGCCATCATGGCCGGCATAGTGACAAGGGCTTCCTCACCCCAGAGGGAAACAGCAGCTTTGGAAGCTGCGTCGAGGAGCGCTGGATCATCATTGCTGCACAGTGGTTCGTGGGTGACAACGTCCATCTTTGCATGGCAGTCCATGGCTTCCGCCGTGCCTTGTGCCAAGGCTTCCAACTTTTTGGGAATCCCTTCAAAAAGGTCACGGTCATAAGTCCGGATGGTGCCTTCCAGTTTCACCTCGTCACAGATGATATTGAACTGTTTTCCAGCCTCCACCTTTCCGATTGTCACAACAAGGGGATTCAAGGGATCGCTGATCCGACTCACAAGGGTTTGGATATCCATGATCACTGCGCTTGCGGCCACGATTGCATCGTGACCGAGATGAGGCGTTGATCCATGAGCCGAAGTTCCCGTAATGGTCAGGTTAAAGTTGGTGCAGGACGTGGAGCGGAGACCTGCATCAAGAGAGATGGTTCCAAGAGGCAGTCCAGGCTGCACATGGATTGCAAAAGCCGCATCGACATCCTTTAAGATGCCGTTTTTAATGTAAAAGGGCGCCCCATTACCCGATTCCTCAGCCGACTGAAAAAGGAGCTTCACGGTCCCCAAAAAATTTTTAGACTCCTCTTTAAGTACCTTTGCTGCGCCAAGAAGCATCGCCGTATGGGCATCATGACCGCAGGCATGCATAACACCTATATTTTGGGAAGCAAAGGATACGCCGCTTGCTTCTTTTATGGGAAGGGCATCAATATCGGCCCGCAAAAGAACGGTCTTGCCCTGTGCTTTGCCGGCAATGGTCCCGACTAGACCATAATAGGAGGGATAGCGCATCACAGAAATTCCCATGCTTTCCAGTCTTTTAGCAATATATTCCGTCGTTTTTGCTTCTTTAAAGGAAAGTTCTGGATGCTCGTGAAGTTCATGTCTGTCTCTTGTGAGCGTTTCTGAAAGCTCACAGATTGCCTTACGTAAATCCATATAATCACCTTTTTCTTAACGTTTATAAACAGCCAAAGAGGGTCCTGCCAAAATCGGCAGGACCATTGCTTCAACTCAATGAGAAAGGAGAATAGGACCGCCAGGGCCAAGAGGAATATTGAAGATGACCCAAATGGCGATGAGGACAATCCAGCTAATAGCAAAGAACAGGGAATAAGGGATCATATTGGCGATGATGGTTCCCATGCCTGCATCCTTTTGATACTTCCGGACAAAGCCAAGGATTAAAGGGAAGTAGTAAAAGAGCGGAGAAAGGGGGTTCGTAATGGAATCCCCAATACGATAGGCCGCCTGGGTTAGAGCAGGATCGTAGCCTAAGAGCATCATCATGGGCACCATGACTGGGGCCAAGATTGCCCATTTTGCTGAAGCAGAACCAATGAAAATGTTGACAATACAGGACACAATAATAAGACCGATGATAAGCGGAACACCCGTAAAGTTCCAAGTCTTCAAAAGATTTGCCCCATTGATAGCAAGGACTACGCCAAGATTCGACCAAGCAAAGAACTTCGTAAACTGTGCACAGAAGAAGCAAAGTAAAATGTAAGATGATACATCTTTGAAGCCCATGGAGATATCGGCGAACATATCCTTATCATTCTTGTATTTCCCGCTGGCAAAGCCAAAGACAGCACCAGGAACGAAAAGAACCAACGTAACCATGAGGATGATGCCCGTCATGAAAGGCGATTTAGGGTCAAGGACGGAATGAGTCTTTGGGTTTCCTAAAATCGGATCCTCACCGACGCACATGAGGCCAATGACGATAATCGTAAGGAGCGCACCAATACAGGCTTTTTTGACAGCTGACACCTTTCCCGGCGTGATGTTTGTCAGATCCTTATCAAGTTCGTACTGACTCAGATCTTCCCCAGCAAAGCGGGGAATCATGAAACGCTCCGTTACAAAAGTTCCAACTAGACTAAGAACAATACAGGATGCAACCATGAAATAATAGTTGATGGCAGGAGAAGCTTGATAATTTGGATCGATGAGACGAGCGGCCGCTTCCGTAAAGCCATACGCCAAGGAATCAGACATACCGAGCATCATGTTAGCACAAAAGCCAGCAGCAACACTAGCAAAAGCGCAGAATACACCAACCAAGGGATTCCTTCCCAAACTAAGGAACACAACACCCGCTACAGGCGGCAGGACAACAAAAGCAGAGTCGCCGGCCACATTGCCATTAATTCCAATAAAAATAATGGCAAAGGTAACAACAGCCGGAGCGGCTTTGCCAAGGGCTACCTGCATAAAGGTGGCCAAAAAGCCACTTCGTTCAGCAAGGCCTGCGCCGATGACACAGACAAGAACCATGGCCAAGGGTGCAAAACTTGCAAAGTTATTGACAGCTTGGCTCCAAATCATCCGGAAGCCATCAAGAGTCATAAGATTGAGGACCTTGATGGTTTTTCCCGTACCAGGGTGAACGGCAGAAGCTCCCATACTTCCAAAGATGGCCGATAGGACCAAGGTAATAAGTGCGAGGATAATAAAAAGAGAGGCTGGATCGGGAAGGGCATTTCCAACAGTTTCTACAAAGTTAAGAAACCGATCCATAAATGTCTTTTTCTTTGTTTCCATAGTCATTCTTCCTTTCTTTATGTGGATTAAATACAGGCGACTAAAAAATACTCCCCCTTTCTTTATGTTGAAGCATCGGGAACTGGTAAGCATACGGATCCAGATTCGGTAAAAATCGGGTATCCCTTTATTTCCCGCATGTAATTAACGTTAAGTTTTTTAATATTCGAGACAACTCGAATATTACTCCTTTTATTCGCCTTTATTGTTTTAGTTTTACCACATTCGTCATGGCTTGTAAATTCATTCACCATCTAACTGCTAATTTGGATGCAAACTGTAATAATTGAAAAACTTTTATTGATTTTGTTTAGTAAATTCATGTAAAAATTCATCACGAATGCTGATTTCATTGCATGCAAAAACACCCTCCCGAGGGAAGGTGTTTGGATAAATAATTATGTATAAAACAAACCCCCTGTCCAAAGACAGAGGGTTCGCATAGAGTGAAGTTGGTGGGCCCACTAGGATTCGAACCTAGGACCAACCGGTTATGAGCCGGGGGCTCTACCGCTGAGCTATAGGCCCAATGTAGGAATTATACCCCAGAAAAAGATGCGCTGTCAACGTTTCTTACTCGAGGAATTCCTTGAGGGGTTTGCTCCGTTTCGGACTTCTCAGCTTGCGCAGGGCCTTGGCTTCGATCTGACGAATCCGTTCACGGGTCACACCAAAGTACTGACCGACTTCTTCGAGGGTACGCGTACGTCCATCGAGAAGACCAAAGCGCAATTCGAGGACACGCCGTTCGCGGGGGCTCAAATGCTCCTGAAGGACTTTTCCCAGCTGTTCCTGAAGCAATGTATAGGAAGCGGCTTCTGCTGGTGAGGGAGCTTCTTGATCCTCAATGAAGTCTCCCAGATGGGAATCTTCTTCTTCGCCAATCGGCGTTTCAAGGGAAACCGGTTCCTGGGCGATCTTCTGGATTTCCCGGACCCGTTCAACAGGCACATCCATTTCCTGGGCGATTTCTTCCGGAGTCGGTTCACGGCCCAGTTCCTGCAGGAGCTGGCGGGAAACGCGAACCAGTTTATTGATGGTTTCAACCATATGTACAGGAATACGAATTGTACGGGCCTGGTCAGCGATGGCACGGGTAATGGCCTGACGGATCCACCAAGTAGCATAGGTACTGAACTTGAATCCCTTATTATAGTCAAATTTTTCAACAGCCTTAATGAGGCCCAGGTTGCCCTCTTGGATCAAATCAAGGAAAAGCATGCCACGGCCTACATACCGTTTGGCAATGGAGACAACAAGCCGCAGGTTGGCTTCCGAAAGAGCCTTCTTCGCTTTTTCACCGCACATAGCGGCCCGATGCAGGACACGGTTAAAACGCTTACGGTCCTCTTCAAGACGGATGCTCAGTGATTCGTCCGGTTTTGTTTCAACTTTTTCAGAAACAGCGGCAAACAGATCATAGAGCTCAGGCAGATAGGACTTGTCGTCAACTTCCTCATCTCCGCTGCCAGTCTTGGGCGAACGGGTCAGATGATACCCTTTTTCAAGAAGCAACCGCTGCAGGCGCTTGCGTTCATCTACGGTAAAGGCCGGGCTGTAGGCTTCAATAGCCGCTTCATCAAGGCTTGGATTATCCTGCGTTTCCGCTAGGATAAAGCGATAAACGATGGATACAGTCCTGCTGTCACACCAAATTTCCTCTTCCTTGAGGTATTGCTCGATCGTATCGAGGAGCTTTGCCGCGCTCAGGCGCTTATTGACAGGTTCCCGTTCAACTTCCGGGGACTGACCGTCCAAAATGACGGCGGCCTGATTGCCTTTATCGGTCCGTTTAGCCAGCTTGATTTCATCATTTCCTGAAAGCAGGGGCACGCGGCCGATTTCCTTAAGATACATACGGACAGGATCATCGACGATGACCCCTTCTGGGACAGACAGGTTGGACAGTTCCGACTCTTCAATGGTCAGTTCCTCATCGTCCATGTTTTCCGGTTCTTCCTCTTCGGCATGGTCATCAACAACTTCGATATTCTTTTCTGCCAGTTTTGAATAAATTTCATCCATTTCATCAACGGAAATGGAATCTGTATTCTGCATGCGATCCTGGATTTCCTTATAAGTGAGAACGCCTGAATTCTTTTTTGCCAAGGCTTCGAATTCAGTAATCCACTCAGCGGTGGTCTTTTGCGGTGCTGCATCTTTCTTGGGAGCAGCTTTCTTACCACTGGTCTTTGTTTTAGCCGTGGCTGATTTAGCGGACGATTTAGCCGCCGTCTTCTTCTTTGCAGCCGGTTTCTTTTCGGTTTCTTTGGTTTCCTTCACCTTTTTAGTTTCCAGCTCCTTTATTTTTTGATCAGTCATTTGAGCGTTCCCTCCTTCCCCTCATCATCAAAAGTACTGCGGTCACCGGGTGGGTACCGCACTTCTTAAATTTCGTATCTCCATTCTTATTCGTCGGCATTCCTGTAATTCCTCTAAAAATTTTTCATTACCTTCTTTTTCATAGCGCTGGGCCAGTTCACTGTGCCGTTCATATTCTTTTTCAAGCGTTGCTGTCTGCAGCCGGAAAAGACAGTCCCGGAGCACTTCTGGGAGCGTTTCTTGAGGGATTGACGAAGCAAGGATGGTCGATAGTTCCGCGGCTCCTTCTTCATTTACATCCTCAAAAAGGTCCCGTCCATCATGAAAAGTGCCGGCTCCCTTGCGAGCACAATAAGAGGTAAAGATGGCCCGTCTTGCAGCGGTTGAAAACGCATCCGTATGAGCAAAACCTGCCTGATCAGGATCGATTTCCAAGCCCATGAGAAGTGCATAGAGCACGCCCCGCTCAGCCTGTTGGGTCGGGCTTTTGATTGCAACCTTCTTTTGCAGCAGCCATTCGGGATTGAAGGGGCGTCCGCTCCCATTGGGGCGGACAAGCTTTTGGTACTCACTCCGGATTTCACCCTCATCAAGGACAAGGCGCCTTGAAAGATCGCGGATACGTTCACCCACTTCCACATCAGAGCGGCAGTCCTTGAAAAAGGGCAGGATTTCCGAAACGGCCCCCACCTTTCCTGAAAGAGTCGTTACATCGCTTCGGGAGAGCACCGTGTCGACTTCGTAATCAATGCCGCCCTTGGCCTGGTCCAAGAGGGAAAGGAAGGCTTCCTGCCCGTCCTTGCGGATGAATTCATCGGGGTCCTTGCCGTCTGTAACGTGCATGACGCGGCATTCAAGGCCCACGGCAAGGGCAATGGGAATGGACCGCATGGCTGCATTGCGTCCGGCGTTATCGCTGTCAAAGCAGAAGATGACTTCCGGTGTGACGCGCTTTAGAAGCTTCGCCTGATATTCCGTAAAGGCCGTTCCCATGGACGCCACAGCCCAAGTGATACCTGCCGCATGGAGACTGATGGCATCCATATGGCCTTCGACAATGAGTGCCTGGCGCCGCTTCCTGATGCTTGGAAGCGCCCGGTCCATCCCAAAGAGCAGGCGTCCTTTATGGAACCAGCTTGTCTCCGGTGTATTCATGTATTTGGCCGGCGAAGCCTCCTTGCGCAGGATGCGGCCCGTAAAGCCAACGACTTTCCCCCGAGGGTTCTTGATGGGGATCATGATCCGCTCACGGAATTTGTCATAGATCCGACCGGAATCGGACTGGCCTATAAGCCCGGCCTTAAGGAGCGTCTTTTCAGGGATTCCTCTCTTTTCAAGGGCCTTATGAAAGGTCTGGGCATCCGGTGGAGCAAGCCCCAACTCAAAGGACTCGACAATATCCATACCAATGCCGCGGCTGGCAAGATATGTCAATCCTTCCTTTCCGTATTGAGTCTTTGTCAGGCACGCATGGAAGAACCGGGCTGCCAGCTCATTGGTCCCGACGATTTCTTTTTCCTCCTGCTCCCGACGGATTTCCTCAGCCGTCTTTTCAGGTTCCGGAATGGGAATTCCGTACTTATTGGCTAGGATCCGTTCCGCCTCAACAAAGGAAACGTGGTCCCGCTTCATGACGAAGGTGAAGACATCACCGCCGGCGCCGCAGCCAAAGCAGTGAAAAAAGCCCTTTTCTGGATTCACGGTAAAAGAAGGCGTTTTTTCCGAGTGGAAAGGGCAGCATCCCCAGAAACGGCGGCCTTTTTTCTTGAGGTCCACCGTTTCGGAAACAACGCTCACAATATCAGCGGCCTGACGGACCTGTTCCTTGAAGCTCTCATATTTTTCCTTGAGATCTCCCATACCGTCACCGCCTTTCCTAAAAAAGTCCCTTGTCTATCATAAAAATAAGGGAAAACCTCCGCAGACGCCTTCCCTCAATTTTCCTTCGCTATTTATCTTATTCTACACAAGTGACGAATTTCCTTTTTTATAATGAAATTTTCTTCAAGATAGCGTATAATTAAGTGTTATTTTTTATGGAAGAATCGTGGAAAAGCCATTTTTCTGCTGGACTTTTTCTTGAGGAGGCGTCGCCGATGCTGAAAAAAATTTTCTTATGCTGTTGTCTTCTTATGACTTTTCTTTCTGCTCCTTTGGCGTCAGCAGCACCAGAAATTACGTATGATCATCAGGAATTTGATCCTGATACGCTGACTTACCGTCTTTCCGGCCATGTCGCCGTAAAAACAGGGAACCGCACCATTACGGCTGACCGAGCTGAAGTTTCGCTTCTTACCAACGAAGTACGGGCTTGGGGAAACATCAGCCTCGTCGATGGAGACATTACCTTTCGGGGAACATCCACCATCGTCCGGCATAGTGATCATTCGGCCGAGGTAGAAGGCCCCGTCATCTTTGAAGAGGGAGATGCGGACATCCGGGCCCAGCAGGGGCGTTTTGACTGGGAGACGAAACTTGCCACCTTTACGGGAGATGCGGTCTACGTAAATCATAAGACCGGGGATCGCGTTGAAAAGGACACGCTTACCTATAATGTGAAGACGAAGAAAATCGTGCAGTAAATCGAAAAACCGGGGAAAAGCCTGAACGCTTTTCCCCAGTTTTTTAATATTCAAAATCAAAGTTTTTGCGCAGATACTCCAAAATGAGACTTGCCGTTTCTTCAATGGCCCGATTCGAAACATTGATGATCATACAGTGGAGCCGCTGCATAATGGCTCGCGCATAATCGAGTTCCTCTTCAATACGACGCAGGTCCGCATAGTTTGCTGTATCCCCAAGCCCCATCGCCTTAAGACGGGCAATACGGATCTCATTGAGCTTGTGTGGATCGATGAGAAGACCAATGATGCGGTTATTCGGGACCTTGAAAAGTTCCTCAGGCGGCGGAATCTCCGGCACAAGGGGAACGTTGGCCACTTTGAGCTGCTTATTGGCAAGATACATGGAAAGGGGCGTCTTCGAAGTACGGGATACCCCAATGATGACAAGGTCCGCTTTCGTAAGGCCCCAAGGATTTTTCCCGTCATCATACTTGATGGCAAATTCCACGGCGGCAACGCGTTTGAAATATTCATGATCCAAGGCATGGATGAGGCCAGGCTGATTTTTTGGTGTAAGCCCGCTGGTCTTTTCAATGGCCGTCAGGACCGGCCCCAAGATATCAACGGCAGTCACATTCAGTTCCTGGGTCTTGCGGGCGACTTCGGCCCTGATTTCCGGAGATACGATGGTATAGCAGATAACCGCATTGGATTCCTTTGCTTCTTGGACAATCTTATCAATCTGTTCAATGCTGTTGACATAGGGCACACGGATGATATCAAACTTTTCCTGCACAAACTGGCTCGTTGTAGCACGGACAACCGATTCACTGGTCTCCCCAATGGAGTCGGAAATGGCATAGATGATGGGTTGATTAGCTATGATAGGTCCCTCCCTTTCCTTCGGCAAGTTCTGCCAGAAGTCTCGTCATATTGGTCTTGGAGACGCGTCCGACGAGTTTCCATTTGCCCTTTTTTTCGTCAAAAGGAAGAACTACGGGCAAGCAGTCCACTTCCCTTTCGATAAGACGTCTAGCCGCCGCAGCAGCTGGTTCATGGGGCTTAGAAAGGACAATCTTGGATAGTCCTGTCATGACCATTGCAAGGGGCAGATTATGTAGGTCCGCGCCTTGGCTGAGCGACGCCTTAAGAAGATCCTTACGGGAAATGACCCCAAAAAGGCATCCCTTTCCATCCACAACAAAGAGGGTTCCTACATCTTCCAAAAACATGGTGACGACAGCATCATAGGCACTTTTGCTGGCACTGACGACAATGGGGACACTCATGATATCCTCAATTGTAATGGAAGACAATTCCTCCACCAGCATACCCAAGGTGCTTTTCCCCGTGTAGAAATAACCAACGCGAGGCCGGGCATCAAGAATCCCGCCCATGGTGAGGATGGCAAGGTCACTGCGCAGGGCGGCCCGCGTAAGACCTAG
Organism: Acidaminococcus sp. AM33-14BH; assembly: GCF_003603525.1. Taxonomy (NCBI): domain Bacteria; kingdom Bacillati; phylum Bacillota; class Negativicutes; order Acidaminococcales; family Acidaminococcaceae; genus Acidaminococcus; species Acidaminococcus sp. AM33-14BH. Next base: position 80,761 of record NZ_QTNG01000008.1, read on the forward strand.
TTCTCCGGCAATTTCCGTTCCCGTAATGGGGCCGCTCCGGCGAACAATCTCGGCAATTTTTTTCTGTCTATCACTTAGTGGAATGGGATTCACCCCCTTTCTTCCACATTACGAAAAAAGCGTACCTAATTTTCGTGCATCCGTCAAGAACATTTCCCTGCATTCTTCCCTCTTGCAGGAAAAGGCTGCTGCCGCACGGCAGCAGCCTTTCCTGCAGGGGACTATTACCAAGCCAGTTCTTCGTCGTTCTTATTGCGACCGCGGCCCGTCAGTTTATCAAGGATGATCCGCTGCTCGACCTGGGCCACCATCTTTTTCGTGAATTTCACAGCGTCAGGGTTGACAGACATACTATCAATGCCGCTTTCCACAAGGAATTCGGCAAATTCCGGATAGACGCTGGCAGCCTGCCCACAGAGGGAGACCGTCTTGCCATCCCGGTGGGCCACTTCGATAAGGTGGCGTACCGCGCGGCGTACAGCCAGATTGCGTTCATCAAAAAGGTGGGAAATGACATCGTTGTCACGGTCACAGCCCAACGTCAGCATCGTAAGGTCGTTGGAACCGATGGAATAGCCGTCGACATATTGATTAAATTTGTCGGCAAGGATGATATTTGCCGGGATTTCCGCCATGAGCCAGACCTTGAAGTCCGGTCCGCGATGGAGTCCTTCTTCTTCCATGATGGATACGACCTTGGCACATTCGTCCACGGTGCGGCAGAAAGGAATCATGACGTTGAGGTTCTTGAGGCCGTATTCTTCACGAACCTTGCGGACCGCCTGGACTTCCAGACGAAAAGCAGCCGTGTATTTCGGATCGTAGTAACGGGAAGCCCCTCTCCAGCCAAGGAGGGCACTCGGTTCATGGGGTTCAAATTCTTCCCCACCCTTAAGGTCGCGGTATTCGCTGGACTTGAAATCGCTGAAGCGCAGGGTAACAGGGCGCGGAGCCATGGCCTGAGCCACCTTGCGGAACCCTTCGGCAAGGGCTTCGACAACCTTTTCCGGATGACCCGTCTTCAGAAGATAAAGCGGATGTTCATGGATATAGGTCGTCCAGATGAATTCCTCACGCATGAGGCCAATGCCGTCGCAGGGCAGGCTGGCGTATTTATCGGCAAGGGACGGATCACCCAAATTCATGTAGATCTTGGTTCCCGTTACAGGGAAGGTTTCCGCAACAGCAGCAGCTTGCGCCGGCGCGGCGGCAGCTTCCGCCTTCTTTACCTGAAGGTTGCCTGCAAAAACAACGCCGTTTGACGCATCGACCGTGATTTCTTCGCCGCCTTTGAGGACTTCCGTAGCCGCTTCACCGCGGGATTTGGTGCCAACGATGCAGGGGATACCCAGTTCGCGGCTGACAATGGAAGCATGGCAGGTCATGCCGCCACTGTCCGTGACAATGGCCTGTGCCTTTTTCATGGCAGGCACCCAGTCCGGAGCCGTCATTTCCGTAACGAGGATTTCTCCATCCTTGAATTCGTCAATATCCTTCGGGTCGCGGATGACATGGGCTTTGCCATAGCCCTGACCCGGGCTTGCGGGAAGGCCCTTCAAAAGAACCTTGGCCCCTTCCATGGATCCGGCCGTCTGTTCTTCTTCGGTCTTCTTTTCCTTGTTGCGACGGGACCAAACAGTTTCCGGACGAGCCTGAAGAATCCAGATCTTTCCATCCCTTTCATCAATGCCCCATTCCATATCCATATAACAGCCATAATGGGCTTCAATCTTTTTTGCGTATCCTGCAAGTTCCAGGATCTGTGCGTTTGTCAGGGTCTGTTTCCTGCGGTCTGCTTCAGGAACAGGCACTTCCATGGTATCGCCGCCGGGCTTGCGGATGAGCATCTTATCCTGTTCATTGACCGATACTGAAATGAGCTTCATTTCGTCTTTGGAAACGACGTAGCTGTCCGGCGTTACAATGCCGCCAACCACATATTCACCAAGGCCGTAGGCCCCTTCGATCATGATGTTCTTGTCATCACCGTTAGCCACATTTACCGTGAACATAACGCCGGCGGCTTTGGAAAAGACCATCATCTGGACAACTGCAGAAAGAGCAAGGGACAGATGGTCATAACCCTGTTTTTCCCGATAGTAGACAGCGCGGTCCGTAAAGCAGGAAGCGTAACATTCCTTGACCTTGCGGATGACCTGATCGGCACCATGGACATTAAGATACGTATCCTGCTGGCCGGCAAAGCTGGCGTCAGGCAGGTCTTCAGCCGTGGCACTGGAACGAACGGCTACATAGGGTTCATCTTCATTCATCTTGTGAGCCAGCTCTTCATAGGCTCTGCGGATGGCATCCTGAAGATCCTGGGGCATTTCCTGTTCCATGATGGCTCCGCGCAGGCGCACGCAGACCGAGGAGAGAAGTTCACTATTTTCCACATCCGTCAGTTCCGCAAGGATGCTGCGCATCTTTTCGCGCAGGCCCGTCTGGTCAATGAAATACCGATAAGCATGGGCCGTCGTAGCAAAGCCATACGGCACAGGAACATCGGTCTTGGACGTCATTTCCCCAAGAGAAGAGGATTTGCCGCCGACAATGTCGACGTCTTTTCTTTCCAGTTGTTCAAACCACAGCAAATAAGCATTTGATTTATCCATGTTGGGCTCCTTTTCAGCAAAACTTGAAAACATCGTCTCAATTTAGTATACACTATATCACCATTATGACGCATATTCAACCCTCTTTTTCAGAAATCCAGAAAAGAGGCGGCAAGGCGCATACAGCCTTGTTTTTACTCAAAAAGAAGTCCCACCCCTCCCGATAGCAGAAAAGGATAGGACTTTTAATTAGTGTACACTATTAATCAGGCAGCCCCAAGAACATGGCAATGGAGATCGTGATGATGATGGAAAAGACCACCCGTTCGAACCAGATGATGACAATGTCCCGCATCTTGAGCGGAATATCCGTCCCCATGATGCAGGGGATGCTGGCCGAGAAGAAAAGGATTTCGGAAATGCTGACCACAGCGATGACGAACTTCAAAAGCATGGTCCCCGACCCCTTGATGAGAATGGCCGGCAGGAACATTTCCGGAAGGCTCAAGGCCGCTGCCTTACCGGCAAGGACCGCTTGGGACACACCGAAGAGTTTGAAGAAGGGAACGAAGAGATAGCCGAAATAATCAAAGATGGGTGTAAATTCCGCAAGGAAGAGGCCCAAGAGCCCAATGGACGTAATGGAAGGAATGACGCCAAAGGCCATCTTGAGACCGCTCATGAGGTTATCCGTGCAGAGCTTCAAAACAGGGGGCTGGGCCGCAGCCGTTTCAAGGCCGAGCTTCCAAGCCCGCTCGAGGCGGCTTCCCTCTTCTTTAGGAACAGTGGCCTTTTCGCCCGTAAAGTACGTGTCAGGAATGGCCGAAAGGGGCCAGATGCGGGCCGTAAGGGCCGTTACGATGAAAGTGACGAGCATGGAGACGAAGAAATAGGTCGTCCACAGGTCCATGAGCCCCAAGGTGCGGGCCACAACGAGGAGGAAGGTCACGGACACGGTCGAAAAACCCGTTGCAATGATGGCAGCTTCGCGGGCCGTATAGCGGCCTGAACGGTAGACACCGTTTGTGATGATAAGGGCGATGGAATAGCTCCCGACAAAGGAGGCCACGGCGTCAATGGCGGAGCGGCCCGGCGTCCGGAAGACAGGGCGCATGAAGGCATCGACGAGGACACCGATGAATTCCATGAGGCCAAAGCTTGCGAGAAACGCAAGGAAGAAGGACCCGATGGGGATGACGAGGCCGACAGGAATGGCAAGCTTATTGAAAAGGAAAGGGCCGATATCGCCGCGCCACAGCCAGGTGTTGTCCTTTATGAGGCCAAAGTAAAGGATAGTCCCGATGATGGCGCCGCAGATCTTTGCGATGGACATAAAGACGTCCATAAAGGACTTGTTCCAGGTCTTTGTGAGAAAAGGCCGAATAGCCCCGACATACATGACGCCCAGGATGAAGATGCGTACGAGGGGCATGGCGTATTTCTGGAGACTTATGACGATGAAGTCTACAGGCACACTTTTCATTGCTGGACTGATCCACTGGAGATCGAAGAAGAACATAAAAACGCCAAATAGACTGAATACGATGAACTTTGTGAGCGCGGCCTTGCGCCCATCTGCCGCTTGACCAGTCATGAAAGACACCCGCTTTCCGAATATAGATTGGTACCGTAGTAAAGTTGGTACACATTCAGTATAGTACCAAGAGGATGGAAAGGGAAATGAAAGGAAGAAAGGGCGTCATGAAGAGGAAAAGGTGTAAAAATTGGTGCAGAAGAGGGATTATATTCTTATTTTTACTCGGAGCAAAAATCGCTCCAACAATATATCGTTCCTCTCGTCTCCCCCATCAAGGAGAAAGTCTTTCAGGCGTTCCATGGCAATTCAAGGCCGACCCAAAACCGTGTCCCTGCGGGACTGGGCACGGATTAAATCACACGATAACACGGTCCCGCAACCGACAATGGAGCAAATTTGCTCCATCTACAGCGGTTTTGGACCATCATGTGATGTTCCTCGCTAGCGCTCATAAAGAAACGTCGCTGCGCTCTTCATCCACCACCGAAAGGGCACGCCTGCCTCATTATAATGAGGCAATATGCGATTTTCAGTCCCCCGCCCTGGCGGGGCGGATCGACTCTTCGAGCCGAGTTCTAAGGCAAAAGACCGCATGAGGGACGGTACGATGTATCCAGCATTGTACCTAAAGAAAAAGAATATAAAGAGAGCCTCAAACCGAATCAAAGCACGTTTTCGGGTTGAGGCTTTTTCGCTAGTCCAACAAAATTTTCTTTCTTATTTGGTCTTAAAATTTTTCGCAACATGGAATCAAAAAGTATTTTCTTCTTATCAGCACTAACTGGTTTGATCTTTTGCCTTAGAGACGGCGAATGCCGTTCCGCCTTACCAAGGCAGGAGTATCCACCAAGCAGGCTTGGTGGGGGTGGATGAAAAGGGGCAGTTTGATGTCGACGTTCTGGTCTTTCTTCTATTTACATGATTCGAATGGGGCTCAGATTGGTTCAAATGCTAGGAAAAAAGCTACAAGCTAACGACGTCGTACAACGAATGTCCCCTTTCGTTCTTTTCTTCCAATTGCTTTTTGCGAATTCAGTTCAGATGGGTCCGATTGCAAGGAGCCTCCGATTCCACCGGCGACGGCAAACCTGAGACGCCAGCAATCTGCTAGCGCAGCGACGCGGGGGCTGTTGCGCAAAGATTCTCCGAAGCGGCGCCGCCAAAAACAAATCGGCGACGCGTGAGTTTCCTTGCGGCCAGAGGCCGGTACGTTGAGGAGGTTGGGGCGCGGGCGGCAAAGTAGATGGGCCCATATGGGCCGAAGATTGCAAAAAGCTTCCGCTTTCATAAGCTGGGCGCGGGAGGTGACGACACATAGTTAGGAAAGGAAGCGCCCAGGCGTAAGCGATCCCCAAACGTGAGACGATCCATCGTACGATAGGTCATGGTCCCATTGTTACCATAGATTTTTATAAGGCAATGGGAGCACGTAACTCCATCAAATCAGCGCGATTTGTGCGCTGACTAAAATAACTTCTTCCCCTCACTAAACGCATTTCCCACCGTCTCTTCGGCGACAAGGTACTTCATGTTGGCCATATCAAAGACAAGAGGACGCAGTTTCTTTGGATCGATGTTTCCCCCGGTCAGGATGCTTTCATCAGCACTAATGCCAACAATCCGCCCTGTAAGGATTTCCGTTTCTTCGTTATAGGAAAGGACTTCGCACTCAAGCGTCATGGGCAGTTCCTCAAAGTACGGGGCGTTGACGTGAAGGGCTTTTTTCGCGTGAAAGCCGGCCTTTTCCACTTTCCGCGGTTCCTTGCTGCCGCTTACAAGACCCACATAGTCACAGGCAGCAAGCTGCTCCACTGTTCCCATGCTGACAGTAAAGGCTTTCGTCTCCAAAAGATTCTTAACCGTCTTATGCCCTTTTGCGAGGGCAAACATCATTTGGTCCATTCCGTTATGGCAGCCCCAGGCTGCGTTCATCGCATTGGGCGTCCCGTCCTTGTCATAGGTTCCGATGATAAAGACGGGCTGGGGAAGCGCAATGGGTTTAACAGCAAATTCTTTTCTCATTCATATTCCTCCTTGTTGGATGACTGTTTCTTGAAGCACTGTATTTATTTGCAAGTGCACGCATTTATATTATCATAAACTTCCCCTTCCGTCAATTCTGCCATCTAAAAAGGCCCTGTGCGTAAGCACAGGGCCTTTCACCGTCTTTTATTTTTTAGGGGCTGCTTTTTTCTGCAGCTTAAGTTCCCGAGACGCGACTTTGCTCTCCTTGCTGCTCTTGATTGCATTGAGTTTCTGAGCAAGTTCAGCCGCGCTTGGATCGCCATTTACGGAGACCATGATGGGCTGATTGCCCAAATATACGGTACTGCCTTGAGAAGAAGCGTCCTTAAGGTTTTGTTTATGCAGAAAAGCAGCGGCGAGGTTGCCCATGACAAAATAGGAGCGTTCCTTTGCGGACATATCGCCATAGGCATGAGGCGCGACAAAATCCTTTCCCCCTACTTTGACCATGCCCTTATCCGCATCGATGGTCACGTTGCCGCCGGACAGATCAGTCAGGCGCTTGGCATAATTATCGCGGCGCTGCTCATGGGTCGGATGATCAGATGGCGAGAAGATTTCACCAACAAAACTGGATTTATACGTCTTTGACCGGTCCATAACTCGCTGCCACATGGCGGCTGACGCACCCGGGTTATAATTGGAGTTAAGCAAATAGGTCAATGCCAGGTTATCAGCTTCCCATTCATCACTTTTGCCAATCTGAACATTATCAATCTGGTTCACAAGGATATTAAGGGCCAGATCCGCCATTCCGCTTCCCGCAGCGCCGCTTACGACGCCGGCTGCCACGGCCACCTGCATCTTTTTGCGCGTACTTGAGACCACATGGTTCTTCTGTCCATGCCCCATTTCATGAAGCAGGACAACGGCAATTTCATCAGGATTGCTCGTCATGGAATAAAGCCCTGTATTGACGCTCATGACATGGCCCATACTGCAGAACGCATTGAAAGATTTATCATTATTGATGAAATAAAGATAAGGTTTTTGATGGATAGTAGGATCTACAGCCCCAATGGCGCTGGTCAGCTGCCCCATCATGTCCGTAAGCTGACCATTTAAATAACCATCGTAATTGACACCATATTTTTCCTTGTACGACGAGAAAAGTTTCTGCCGTCCCTCTTCCGTGTTATTGTAGTAATTAAGGGCCTTATCAACCTGTCCATAAACCGCGACGCCCTGTACCCCAGCAAGGATGGCACCTAACACATCAGCATGGGCCCTAGGCATGGGAAGGGCTGTAAAGGAAAGACCAAGCCCCATGACACCTGCTAAGACAGCGGATGCCAGACGATTTTTCCAAACTGAACGTTCCATCATATCAACCTCCAGAAAAAGGATCATCCTGTAAGAACCAGTTTTCTTTATTGTAGCACAGGCACCGCACTTGGCATAGAGAAAAAGAAGGATCAGGCCCCTTTCTTCTGATGAAGCAGATAGAGAAAATAGGGCGAGCCCAAAAGGGCAGTTATGATTCCTGTCCGGATCTCGCTGCCGGGAAGGATCCATCGCCCCATAAGGTCACAGAACGTGAGGAATACAGCCCCAATCAGGGCGGCAAAAGGCAGGAGACGATGGTGGTCGGCCCCGCTCAAAAAACGTCCCATATGGGGAACGATGAGCCCAACAAAACCGATATTGCCGCCAAGACAAACAGCAAGGCTGGTCAAAAGGGCCGTCCAGAAAAGGATGAGCTTACGCCAAAATGCAACATCAAGTCCCAGGGCAGCTGCCTGCTCCCCACCAAGAGATAAGAGATTCAGAGGCCGCCCCCAAATAAAGACGCCGGGCAAAAGGACAAGAATCAGCCCCGCAAGAGGCCATGCCTTGAGGGAAGCCGTACCGAGGCTCCCTAAGGTCCAGAAGAAGTACTGCTGCATGATGGGCGCTGGTGCAAAGCTAAGGAGTCCTGACACAAGGGCCGCACAAAAAAAGCTCACTGCCACGCCGCCCAAAAGAAGATACGTGACGGAAGCCTTAAAGGAGCGGCGCCCCAAGAGGGCAACAAAAAAAGAGATCAAGGCTGCGCCCATAAAAGCCCCCAACGGGACCATGAGCGGTGACAGGACAGCTAGGTTCAGGATAAGGACAAGCACAGCACCCAGGGAAGCACCGCTCGAAATACCTAAAAGTCCAGGGTCTGCAAGAGGGTTGCCAAAAACTCCCTGAAGCGCGGCTCCGCTTGCTGCCAGGGCCGATCCAATGAGAGCCCCATAACAAAAGCGTGGCAGGCGAATGACGGTAAGGACCGTCTTTTCCTCGTCCGTGAGTGTGCCCATAAGAAGATGCTGGACGTTGACAGGAATCAGGCCCGTCAAAAGGCTACCCAAAAAAATCAGCCAAAGCAGGATGAAAAGGACTGCATAAACCCGTCCCAACCCTTTTTCCCGCATCATGCCCCTCCTTTCCAAGACAAAAAAAAGACGCTCCCAAGGAGCGTCTCAACTGCAGCAGAAGCTGCCTTGTTCCAAATTGGTAGCGCCAACGAGAATCGAACTCGTGATTTTGCCTTGAGAGGGCAACGTCTTAGCCGCTTGACCATGGCGCCATGACTAGCAAAACTGTTAGTACGTTGTAAGTATAGGCGCTTTTTCCCTGATTGTCAAGGAAAATCACCAGCTGGCGGGGAAAAGGGAAAAAGAAGAGAGTCTGTTTGGTCCCGCACCTTCGTGGTTTTTCTCACAACTCACCACTCATAAACTCACAGCACCTTTAAATCAGCCCCATTCCCCTCCTTTTCCCTTCGTTTATTACCTTCCATTTGCTTTTTTGTAAATTTGGCTCGGATGGGCCCAATTGCGAGGAGACCCCGGCCTCAGCGACGACGGTGGATCTGAGTCGCCAGCAATCCGCTAGCGCAGCGTCGCGGGAGCTGTTGCGTGGAGGTTCTCCGAAGCGGCGCCACCAAAAATAAATTGGCGACGCGTGAGTTTCCTTGCGGCCAGAGGCCAGTACGTTGAGGAGGTTGGGTGCGCGGGCGACAAAGTAGATGGGTCCATATGGACTGAAGATTGCAAAAAGCTTCCGTTTTGATAAGCTGGGTGCTGGAAGTGACGACACATGGTTAGGAAAGGAAGCGCCCAGGCGTAAGCTACCCCCAAACGTGGGACGGTCCATCGTACGATAGGCCATGAGGCCATTGTTTCCACAAAACCTTTTTAAAAAGTGGCCTCACACACTTCATCAAATCAGACCGATTTTTGGGCTGACTCAAAAGGGATCGACGAAGGCATATTTCGGGCGTCTTAGAAATGAGATTA
>NZ_QTNG01000008.1:90153-126026 GCF_003603525.1 Acidaminococcus sp. AM33-14BH
GAGATTATGGTACGTATCTTCTTGCGACGGGACATGCCATCATTAGCATCAGATATATCTTTTTAAAGCCAATGATGACACGTAACTTCATCGAATCGGCACGATTATTGCGCCGATCAAATACTTAAGGCATCACATAATACCGCGTCCACATGGTCACTTCACTAAGGGACGGATGAGGGGTCATGGTCTCATTGAGGGTCCTGACATTATGCGGGTCAAGGATCCTTGTAAGGGGCATGGCACGCAGATGTTTCACCGTTTCTGACGCAATTTCCGGATGAAGCGGCGCAATGACATGAGTACCGCTGTTCATAAGATCAATGAAAGGCTGGATCAGGATGGAAGCTTCTGGGCCAATGATATGGGCCCCTAGGATTTTTCCCGTATCAGCATCAAGGACCAATTTAATGAACCCATCGTCATCAGCCCCCTCTTCATACCCGAGGGCGTATCCTTTCGCCGAGTGAGAAAAGTGATTCACGGCCACTTTTGTACGGTATCCCAATTTTTGGGCCGCATCCGCTGTCAGGCCCACATGGGCCGCTTCTGGATAGGTATAGGTCACGGCAGGTACAACGCCATATTCAGCCCAGCGCCAATGAGCAGGTGCCGCCGTGCCAAAAAGATTGTCCGCAAGGATTTCGGCTTCGTAGTTGGCCTTATGACGGAAAGGGGCCCGCCCGTTCACGTCGCCAATGGCCCAAATGCCTTCTGCCGCGGTTTCGAGAAATTCATTGGTTTCAATATAGCCCCGTTTATCAACCGTGACGTCCGTGTTTTCCAGATGGAGCAGGTCCGTCATAGGACGGATGCCCGGGGCGACAAGGATTTCCTCTCCCCGTACTTCCGTTTTCTCACCAGTTCCACGGTCTTCAAGGACAACAACCTTTTCCCCATTTTCGATGCGGGCGGAAAGGGTTTCCTTGTTAAGGGCCACATGAAGACCGCGGTTTTGGAACTGTTTCAGGAGAAAAGTCGATACATCGGCATCTTCTTTAGGAAGCAGGCGCACATTATGCTGAACGATGGTCACGTCCGTTCCTGCAGCGTCAAAGATATGGGCAAATTCACAGCCAATGGGACCACCGCCAAGAATGATCAGGCTCTTGTAAGGCCTTTGAGGGAAGGCGTCTGTAAAGAAGGATTCGGACGTAATATACCCTACGTCTTCAAGGCCAGGAAACTTAGGAATATTGGTCCTGCCCCCGGTTCCGATAACGATCATCTTCCCTTCCAGTTCTTCCGTCGTACCGTCATTCATAGCAATGGAAAGGGTCTTTTTCCCCGTAAAGGAAGCCGTTCCGTCAAAGGTATCCACATTGGGAAAGGCTTCATAATACGTCTTGATTTCCGGGCTCTCGGAAAGTTTAGCCTGCAGGCGGCGAGAAACGGTTTTCCAATCAAGCGTTACTTGTTCTGCCTTGACGCCAATGCGGGCGGCCTCTTTGATGGAAAGAACAGCATTTGCCGCACTCACAAGGATCTTCGTCGGAATGCAGCCCCTGTTCAGGCAGGTCCCACCATAGGCACCGCGTTCAATAAGGGCCACTTTCTTTCCGGCCAGCTGCGCCGCGTCGGCGATGATATTGGCCGCGCCCGTTCCAATGAGGATAACATCATATTTTTTCATGGTTTTCTCCTTATCACAAAATCAGGTTGCCTGCTGGATCGCGGCAAGCAGCGTTTCCAGGGTTCTTACACCCTCTGTTCCCAAGGCCGCTTCATAAGCAGCCTGGGCTTTTTGCCAAAGCAGATGGGCCTCTTCAAAGGCCTTGTGACCTTCAGCTGTCAGGACAAGCCGGCAGTTTCTCATGTGACATTCCCGGCAGTCCGAAACAAATCCTTTTTGCATGAGGGGTTTTAAGCTGCGCGTCAGCGTGGACCGTTCCAGATCCAGATATCCGGCTAGATCCATGACGCTGCAGCCTCCATGCTGGTTGATTTCCCGGAGCATCCCATACTGACTGATGGTGACGCCCGACGGCGCAAGGGCTTTGTCATAGAATTCATTTAAATGGTGAGCCGCCCGTTTAAGGCGCCAGCAATGACAGATTTCCATGGGAATCTCCTTTTATTTGTTGTATATACATCATATTGGATGGTAGGGTTCCTGTCAAGTATGATTTTTTGTAACAAAAAAGCTGCCACTAAAGTGACAGCTTAGCTTCCATATGGCTCCGGGACTAGGACTCGAACCCAGACAAGAAGATCCAGAATCTCCTGTGCTACCATTACACCATCCCGGAAGGAACAGTCATTATTATAGCAAAGATAAAATAAAATGCAACCCCTTTTTTGAAATATTTTTTACAAAAAAAGAGCTTCCCCTCTTCCCTCCTTTGGAAAAAGCAAAAAGGCGGAACGCCCCTGCGCTCCGCCTTTTTACTTTTAGAATTTCCAGTTGATTCCAGCACGGATATCGTAGGTCCGGCTAAAGTCGTTGCCCACATACCGTTCGGCATCGACATAGAAGGTCTGGTTCTTTCCAATGACCGTGCTGTAACCAAGACCGATGACCCCCCAAGTCCCGCGGCGGCTGCCCGCCGTACGGTAGGTACCAGCCACAGTCCCACCTTGGGCGAGGCTTTCTGCCACAACATCATAACCGTCGATAAATTCGCGGAGAAGACTTGCTTTCAGGTATAGCTTGGTGTTCTTTTCCTTATCCATTTCATCTACAAGGTCAAAGCCGACGCGGCCAATGAGGCTCCAATCATGGTCCGCCGACACATGGATGCCCTGGGAGTCCGTAAAGTCATAGCCGCCAAGACCTTCCCAGCTTCCGCTTTCCTTGCCGCAGGCACCAGAGAGGCTGAAGCGATGCTTGTAGTTCTCCTTGTCGTCCAGGACCTTTGTGTAACCCAGTTCGTACGTGTTGCCGTTTACTTTGCCAATGCCGTCGACCCCGAGATTGCGGTACCCGAAGCGGATCCAACCGCCCTGGTCCGCGCCGGGCGTGAAGTATGTCGTATTGCCCGAACGCTTGGTGAAGGTATCAAGATCCGCCACGTAGCGCAGAACGATTTCATCGGATTTAGCCGGCGTTTTCGCGCCGTCGTTGATGCTGTCGATGGATTTGACGAGATACACGTTCTGCGAATTCTCGCCACTAAGATACATCGAAGCCACGTCCGCTGTCGTCGGTTTCCGGATGCCATCCGACGTGTCGCCGTTGTAGGCCTTGTTGTATTCGTCAGTCGCTTGGGGATCGTCCGCCACGTCGCGGCAGTCGACTTTGAAGGCGTCGCGGTAGATGCCGTTTATCGTGTAGCCCACGGTCTTGCCGTCTCGGAAAGCATTTCTGCCATTTCTAGCGGTAGCAAAGCGGACGGCTTCGCCATCTTCCACCTGCTTGTCGAGCGCAGCAAGGTTCTTGACGACGAGGTTCTGCTCTGCTTCCGGTTCTTCGCCGATGTAGAGCATGTCGCTGCTCACGCCGTCATCGCCGTCAAGATCCATGTAGAAAGTCCGGGAATCATTCCCCAACGTGCCGATGCACAGGGCGTCACCGCCGTTTTCAAAGTAGACGTCGCCCTTCCCTGTGAGTGTTGTGACGGGCGAAGGACCCGTCATGCGCCAGGTCACGCCGTTGCCGAAAAATAAAAAAAGCTTCCTGACACAAGAAAAAGCACCCGTCGGGGAAACGGGTGCCTTTTCTTGAAAGGAAGTTGTTTATGATGATTTGATGGGGAAGATTGCAGCAAGGAGGGGTAATCCTTGCTACATGCCCAGTATATAAGATTCTTTCTTAAAAAGCAATAAAGAAAGAATGAACTATTTGTGAATTTGACTCGCAAGTCAAAAGGAATGACATAAATCCTTATGAAATCAATATGAAATAAGATCATTCCCTATTATTCACATTCTTTCCTGAATTTAATTTATCACGATGATTTATTTTATTAAGCAATAGGGAAAAGAGAAGTTTTCCTCGATTCATTTCGGTCTAAGATATGGGACGCAGAGGAAGAAAATCTCCTGCGGAAAAAGGCCCCTGCCGATTCCGGCGGAGGCCTTTTCCAGAAAGGAAGTTGTTTATGATGATTTGATGGGGAAGATTGCAGCAAGGAGGGGTGATCCCTGCTACAAGAAGAAGTATAGCCCAAATTCTTGTCAAAGAAAGGGCACAGATTTGAACAGTTTGTGACAGCTAATTATCCATACCGAAATAGGTGAAGACGCTGTCCATGATGCTCTTGGCATTTTCCGGGCTAAAATGGGCCGCCTGGCTCATGACAAGGATGCCCTTCATTTGTTTTTGAAGAAGTTCATTGAAAAGGTCCTTATCAAGGGAAAGATTATCGCCGACAAGCCCCCCCTTACGGCAGCTAAGCGCCGTCAGGAACTTCAAGGTCTCCCCTTCCTTTTCGGCAAGAAAGAAAAGATAGGGATAGGCAGTAAGCCGTTTGACGAAGGCTGCGGCGGCTTCATTTTCCCATAAGTCTGTACCGCAGCTTGGATGAAAGACCAAAAGGAGACGGCTGCAGAATTTCCCAGCTTCCTGTGGATGGGCTCCAAAGTAATCCAACAGGGCAAAATAGCGGGCACTCTTCTTTGGATCATCCAATTCTTCCCGCGTCACTTGGAACTGAATGGTTTCATGACTGTCAAGATAGGATTTGATGTCATTTTCTTCCATGGAATTTCCTCCTAGCGATGTTTGATCATCATGGTCCATTGGCCATAGAACTTGATTTTTTCCCATGCACCGGGCCAATCTTCTTCGAGTTTCGTCTTGATTTTCCGTGTATTCGTGTCAACGAGCACGACCGCTTCAGGTACATTCTGGACCTTGCTGTACGTGGTCCATGGCATGATATTCTTGGCCGACCAGCTGTAATCCTTGGGAGCAAAGGCTTCCGTCTGCTCATCTGGAACAAGCATGGTCAGGGTCCGATCCGTATAGAACCATGTCGACGTTGGATATCCGCCGCCCCGTACGTAAATAGGCACATTTTCGGGAATCATGGTATTGATATAAAGTCCCACCCATTTTCCGGTCACTCCGCTCATAAGCGGCAGGGCCAGCATCTTGGTAATGCAGAAGAAGAAAAGATAAGTCAAAAGAATGGTCATGGTCATCACTTCCCGTACAGATTTACCTCGGAAGCGGTGGATGGAAAGGACCAAAAAGCAGCCTAAGAAGATGCTGACAAAGTAAAAGATATCCTTTGGATGGGAAAGCAGCCCCGGTGCCAGTTTCGGCAGATGGTAGGCAGCTGCCGCCAAGGCTCCATAAAAAAGGAGGTTCCCCCCAAGGACGCCTTTAAGGGAGAGGGCTTCTCCTTTTTCGACAAAATAGGAGGCCGTAAAAATACTGAGCGGCATCAAGATGGGATAGGTATAGGTAATGTATTTCGTTGCCATGCACTGGAAGAAAATAAAGATTGTCCCAATCCAGAGCAGCAGGTAGCCTTCCCGCGCAGAAGGCCGGACAAGATGGTGATCCTTCCACAAATAGGCCTTCAGCGCCCCTGGCAGCAGGCCAATCCAAGCATATGCATTCAACAGATTCACTGCCGTATAATACCAAATGACGTTATCCCGAGGATGCTCCGATACCGTAGCTCGCAGGAAATTCTGCGTACCAATGAACCCAGAAAGAAAGTCTGGATGCTTTATGGCCATGGTCACATACCAAGGGGCCCCTACAAGAAGAAACAAAAGGATGCCGCTTCCCAGTTTTGCCGATTTAAGTGAGGCAAAATCCCGGCGCCAGATAAGAAAGAGCAGGAAAATCAGGCCAGGAAGCAAAAAACCGATAGGGCCCTTGGTGAGGGTGGCTAGGGCTGCGCAGACATACATCCCGTAGTAATACTTTTTCTGCGGCGTGCTATAGCCCAAGTAGTAAAAAAGAAGGGCTCCATTCAAAAATAGGAAGAGCATGCCATCTGTAAGGACCGACTTCGAAATGGTAAAAAATTGAAGCGTCATGAGCAGAAAGACACCACTGAAGAATCCCACTTTTTCCCCGTAGAGTTTCCTGCCGCCCCAAGTCACCAGATAAAGGCCCAAAAGACCATAAAGAGAAGGGAAAAAACGAGCCCCAAATTCCGTAAAGCCAAAAAGTTTAAAGCCCAAGGCAATCATCCAATAGGCAAAAACTGGTTTATCAAACCAATACCTGCCATAAATCTGGGGGGATAAAAAGTCTCCACTTACAACCATTTCCTTGGCCGTAAGGGCATAGTTTCCTTCCACACTGTCTGTCAGGGGCAAGGTTCCATTGAGGTAGTATAAGAGCAGTACAGCAGCGAGCCAAAAAATGACCCAGTAGCGTTTTTTCATGGCGGTGCCTCCCAAAAAATAGATTGACTCAAGTCGATACTGCCTATTGTATCATTTTCCTAGGAAAAAGGACACTGCCCGGGAAATGAAGAAGGCACCCGGCAAAAGCCAGGTGCCTAGGGCTCAACAAAACCCGTTATTTTCCAATCATGGAGCCAAACAGGACGGATCCCAAGATGAGGACAATCCCGCCGCCAAGACGGGAAGAAAGTTGGGAATAAGCAATCAGTCCCATCCGGTGGGAGGCCCCCAATACGGCAAGGTCTCCTGATCCGCCGCGGTTTGCCATGCAAAGGCCAGCCGTGATGGCTGAATCAATCGGATAAAAACCAACCCACTGTCCGACAATGGCAGAACCCAAAATGGCGCCAACAACGATAAGGAAAGAAATGACGACGTTACTCAGCGTAATGGCCGCCATCAATTGGTTGAGGTCCGTATCCGCCCCAACGCCGACCATGATGGTCAGAACAAGGCAGGAGCTCATGAAAGACTGCAGGCGTTTTGCAGCGGCCTTGGTCTCTTGGGGAACCCAGCCAAGCATGGCCAGGATTGTCACAACGACAATCATCCAAGCAAAAGGATGGATGGCCACCCCAAAGACCGTTGGCAAAAGGGATTTACCAAGGAGGGTGCCAGCTGCATACAGGCTGATGGCCATAAAGAAAGCCCCGCCGATTTCCTTGATGGAAGGTACGGCATCATTTTTTTCCGCTTCGATATCAAGGCCCTTCCGGATCAAGGTTGATCCGTCACCCGTCCAGGAAGGATGTTTGCGGCCGATTTGATCCAATACGGCAGCCGAAAGGATGGCAAAGATATTGGCAATGGTAAGGACCGTAATGGCAAATGCATAATAATCAGAAGCCTTATGACCGGTCACGCTTTCATAGATCTGGGAAAGCGGTACAGCCCCTGCGCCATTGCCGCCGCCCATGATGGGAAGCACGTAGTTGAGGACAATCATGGATGGAGAGATGCCAAAGAAAAAGCCCCCTACAATGCCTAAACAAGCGGCGCCGATAAGGCCGCCGAAGATAGCGGGAAGATAGCCGGCAAAAGATTTAATGAGCAATTTCTTTTCCAGCCCCAAAATGGAACCGCAGATCAAAAAGACGATAAAAAAGCTCAGAAAGTCTGATTCATTCATCAAGTAGGAAACGGATTTCGCATATTGTTCGGGAATCAGATGGTTGGTAAACAAATAGGCCGATGCCAGGAACGACAGGACAAGCCCGCCCCCTACGTAAGAATTCCAGAAGGGAATCCGTTCCCCGATTTCATTGAAAACAATACCCATGGCAAGCGTCAAGGCAAAACCGCCGGCAAGGTCTGTCGTCAAGGATCCAGTCCATACCCCAGCAAAAATGATGACAATAAACCCTAAGCAAAGGGGCCAGGTGAGCCCAAAAGGGCGAAATGACTTGACTTTCTCATTTGACATAAACTCTCATTCTCCTTTACATTTCTTCTTTCCGTCTATTTTGAATAGACTTTACCTTAAATTATGATTAATTCAAGAGCGTTTTCTATCATAGTCATATGAGGGCGGAATGTCAAATCATTTACAATTCAGAATCTACCTGATGTTTTTCCATCGCAGTCAGGCACTGTGTGCCGATAACAAAAGAAAGGCCCCCTGTCGTCCCAATCCCCTATCCAGCAAAAGATAGAAGGGCTGTTTTTAAGACGCCATGAGGGGCATTCCTACATAAAAGATTCAGCTGGAAAAAGCGATATCCGGTTTCTATCAAAAATCAGCTGCTCTGCTGGCGGGAAGGGCCAAAGAAAAGCCTGCAGCCTTTCCCAAAAGAACAAGATTTCCCATTTGAGTGCAGGGAGCCGCCTTTTAAGGAGCGCCCCGTGTCTTTTTCTAGCCTTCAGACGCAAACTGAAGCAAGAGCCAATCAGATTTTTTTCCACGTAATGAATTGCTGCTGGACCAACATCTGCAAAAAAACGATCAAGCGCTCATAAAGGGGATAAACCTGCTTCCCAAACCGGCTTTCCATCATCTGAGCAAGGTCCCCGACGTTCTTTTTCCCATCCATGCTTAGCCAAAGGGCACTGCCAAACGCATCAAGGTCAATATGGCTAACAGAAGGCCGGTTAAAAAAATCCTGGGCCAAGCGGGCGAAAAAGCCACGATGCACGACATGAATCGTAACAAGGCCCCCTTCATCCCGGGTCCATCGATACCCGCTGGTATGGCAAGGAATCCGGTCCAAGTAGTTTTCTTTTTCCTTTTTCATGTGCTTTCTCCAAAATCAAGGGATTGGTTTCTGTAATCTGCAGCCTGACACCCTACAGACAGGATTAGGGACGGGATTTCCGGCCCTTCTGGCAAGCTGCGTAGATGGTCGCCACAAGAAGGGCAAAGACGACAAGGCCTCCCACATTCCCCAGATTGATGGTTTTTGACATATCAAGGTCCAAATCCATGACGGCAAGGATGGCGAGCAAGATTCCGATCAGGCCTTCCCCGGCAATCAGACCGGAACTATAGAGTACGCCGGACTGAACACAATTTGTTCTTTCCGCGGCATCAGCAAAGTTACGGGATTCCATATACCGGCGCAGCAGCCCGCCCACCATAATGGGAGCCGACAGATGGATGGGAAGGTAAACTCCAATGGCCACTGCCAGAACAGGGATACCAAGGATCCACATGGCAAGGGAAAGGAATACACCGATAAGGACGAGATTCCAAGGCAGGTTCCCCAGCATGACACCTTCAACCACCATTTTCATGAGCATGGCCTGCGGAGCGGGCAGCTCAGCAGAACCATAGCCCCAGGCAGAATTCAACAGATACATGATGCTGCCAATAGCAATGGCTGAACAAATAACCCCTAGGATTTCTCCAATCTGCTGCTTCTTAGGCGTTGCACCCACAAGAAAACCCGTTTTGAGGTCTTGGGAAATATCCCCGGCAATGGCAGCCACGACACAGATGATGCCGCCGATGGAAATGGCCGTGACCATTCCCATGGCACCGTCATTGCCCGTATTCTTGAGCAGTAAGGTGGAAACCAGGAGGGTAGCAATGGCCATTCCGGAAACAGGGTTGTTGGACGATCCGATCAGCCCGACCATGCGGGAAGAGACGGTTGCAAAGAAAAAGCCAAAAACAGCAACCAGCAGAGCTCCAAAAGCATTGAGAGGAATCATGGGAAGGGCCCACAAGGCAGCAATGATGAAGAGAATTCCTCCAATCAAGGTCTTCATGGACAGGTTCTGTTCCGTACGCAGGGTTGATGCCCCATTCTGTCCAAAGTCACCTAACGCATCGTGGAAGGTTCGGATGATAAGGGGCAGTGATTCCAAAAGCCCAATGAGTCCGCCCGTTAAGACCGCACCGGCCCCAATATAACGGATATAGGTGCTCCACAGGGCAAAGGAACCGCCCTCGGCAAATAGCTCCGTCACGGTCACCTTGGCAGGGAAAAGCACTGCGCTGCCGCCAAATACGGCAATCATCGGCATGATGACAAACCAGGCCAGCACGCCGCCAGCAAACATGTAGGACGAAACCTTAAAGCCGCAAATATACCCCACACCGGCTAGGGCTGGCAGGATATCAAGGCCAAAGCCTGCTCCTTTATACCCTGGGACTTCCGTATGGACCTCGCTGGGAAACCACTTGAGGCCATCGGCAATGAACTTATAGAAGGCTGCAATCCCAAGGCCGGCAAAAACGGTGGACGCCTTGGTGCCGCCTTCTTCCCCAGCAATGAGGACTTCCGCACAGGCCTGGCCTTCTGGATAGGCAAGGACGCCATGTTCCTTGACAATCAGGGCGCGGCGCAAGGGAATCATGAACAAGATTCCGAGGACACCGCCAAATAGGGCAATCAGGCCAATTTCAAGCATGGAAGGCTCAGCAACGAGGCCTTCCTGAGCCCACATAAAAAGGGCAGGCAAAGTGAAAATGGCACCAGCTGCAACCGATTCACCGGCTGAGCCAATGGTTTGGACCATATTGTTTTCCAAAATGGAATCCCGTTTCAGGATGAACCGAGTGAGGCCCATACTGAGTACAGCGGCCGGAATCGAAGCTGAGATGGTCATGCCTACACGAAGTCCCAAATAAGCATTAGCCGCGCCAAAGACAATCGCAAGCACGGCCCCCAATAAGACGGAAACGGCCGTCATTTCCGGAGCAACGCGGTCAGCGGGAATGTAAGGGTGGAATGATTGATCTTCCATAAGGATTCCTTCTCCTTTCCAAACAGCGAACATGAGGACAAAAAAGCAGCTATGATTATAAAAAACGCGGGAAAGGGTCTGGGAAGGGGCAGCCGTTCCAGGCACAAGGCCACGTGGAATTTCTCTCCACAAAACACAAATGTCTATTTTTACAGACATGATAAATTCCGTTGTATCGTTATTATACTTTTTCATATTTTTTAGGTCAATATTTTTTCACAATTTCTTTAATTCAAAGAAAATCACTTTTTTCACCCACTCCATTGCTTCATGGGAGCGATTTCCCTCCATTTTTTCTTGATTTTCCTCAAAAGCGCAAAAAAATAGCCCTTGAAAAACAAGGGCCAAATGAGGGGTAAATTTAACTTACGAATGCATTATAGCATCTTTGTATACAATGTGCAAGACTATTTTCAGATTTTTTCCTATTTTCTTATTTTATCTTAAATCCAAAAAGAAGGAGGGGGCTTTCCTCCTTCCATGCCCCTCACACCCTGACCGCTTCCACCATGGAAAGGACATAATCGCGAACAGGTCCGACGGCCGTTTTGCCGTACTTTGCCACAAGTTTTACGATGGCGCTCCCCACGATGGCCCCATCACTGATGTCCGCCATTTGCGCCGCCTGTTCGGGGCGAGCAATCCCAAAGCCAACAGCAACAGGCTGGTTTGATACTTCCCGGATCTTTTCAACAATTTCCTTTAGGTCAGTCGTGATTTTCTCCCGAACACCTGTAACTCCCATACTGGAAACGAGGTAGATATAGCCTTCTGCTTCACGGGCAAGCATCTGAACGCGCTCATGAGAAGTTGGCGCAATCAGGGAAATGAGCGCAATCCCCTTTTCCCGGGCAAACGGCAGCAGAGTTGCCCTTTCCTCAAAGGGGACGTCCGGTACAATGACGCCGTCAATGCTGGCCTTGGCACAGCGCGTAAAGAAAGCCTCACGTCCGTAGGTAAAGATCGGATTGGCATAGGTCAAAAATACAAGGGGGATCTCTGTCTTTTCCCGTACCTTTTCAAGCAGATCGAAAAGGGCATCAATGCGGAAGCCCGCGGCAAGAGCACGGTTATCCGCTTCTTGGATCACAGGCCCTTCCGCAACGGGATCACTGAAAGGGATTCCCAGCTCAATGACACTGGCCCCTGCTTCTTCCATGGCATATATGAGGGCTTCCGTCGTGGATAGGTCCGGGTCACCGGCGGTCACAAAAGGAATGAAGGCTTTTTTATTCTTGAATGCATCGGTTAGTCTAGTCATGGAGATCAACCCCCTTATATCTGGCAATGGCCGCAACGTCCTTATCTCCGCGGCCCGATAAGCAAATGACGATGATTTTGTCCTTAGGAAGGGTCGGTGCCAATTTCATAGCGTAGGCCACGGCATGGGCACTTTCAATAGCTGGGATGACGCCCTCCATGCGGGACAGGTATTCAAAGGCAGCAACCGCTTCATCGTCTGTAATAGCAACATACTGGGCGCGCCCTGTATCGTAAAGATGGGCGTGTTCCGGTCCAATGCCCGGATAATCAAGACCAGCGGAGATGGAATAAACCGGTGCAATTTGGCCGTCATCATCCTGCAGGAAATAGGATTCCATGCCATGGAAGATACCTGGCCGGCCGCAGGAAATGGTCGCTGCCGTTTCAGCCGTATCGATGCCGCGTCCAGCTGCCTCCACCCCGATGAGCTGGACCGACGGATCGGGGATAAAATCATAAAAAAGCCCCATGGCATTGCTGCCGCCGCCTACGCAGGCCATGGCCACGTCGGGCAGGCGCCCCTCTTTTTCCAGCATCTGCTGGCGCACTTCCTCGCCAATGACTTTTTGGAAATCGCGGACCATCATGGGATAGGGATGGGGCCCCATGACAGAGCCAATGCAGTAAGCCGTGTCTTCGCAGCGAGCACTCCACTCTCGCAGGGCTTCGTTGACGGCGTCCTTGAGGCTCTTTGTCCCTGTTTCAACGGGAACGACATCAGCACCAAGCAGTTTCATGCGATACACGTTGAGGGCCTGACGCTCCGTATCCAGCTTTCCCATGTAGACCACACATTCAAGGCCCAATAAAGCAGCGACCGTAGCGGTTGCCACGCCGTGCTGACCGGCGCCCGTTTCCGCAATGATGCGCTTTTTGCCCATTTTCTTTGCAAGGAGGCACTGGCCCAAAGCATTATTGATCTTGTGGGCCCCCGTATGGTTCAGGTCTTCCCGTTTGAGATAGATCTTGGCGCCGCCAAGGTCCTGGGTCATCCGTTCCGCATAGTAAAGGAGACTCGGCCGATTGGCGTAGTCATGATAGAGCTGCTGCAATTCCTTGATGAACTGGGGATCTTTCTTATAGGTTTCGTACGCTTTCTGGAGTTCCAGGACAGCATTCATCAGGGTTTCCGGTACATACTGCCCGCCGTGGGTTCCATATCTTCCATTACTCATCTTCTTCATCCTTTCTTCTGACTGCTTTGATAAAAGCATGAATCTTTTTAGCATCCTTGATGCCATCCGTTTCTACCGCACTGCTGACATCAACCCCGTAAGGGTGGACACTTGTCATAAGGGCTGCTACATTGCCTGCCGTAAGCCCGCCGGCAAGAAAAAAAGGTTTGGGCATCGTTATCCCCTCAAGCAGGGACAAATCGAAGCGTTTGCCCTTTCCCCCGTAGTCTTTTGTAAAGGCATCAAGGAGAAAATAGTCACAATCATATTGGTCAAGGTTTTGGAGGCTCTCCCGGCTTCTTACACGGATGGCCTTGATAAGGGGCATATCAGTCAGGCTGCGGAGGAAAGCAAGGTCATCGGGGGATTCATCCCCGTGAAGCTGGGCCATATCGATGATGCCCGCTTCATGAAGGGCGGCTACCCTTTCAGGGTCTTCCTTGACAAAGACGCCGACAGTCCTTATCGACGGGTAGAGGAGCTTTTTGATTTTCCCAGCAAGCTCCGGCCTTACAAATCGGCGGCTTGGAGGATAAAAGACAAACCCAGCCGCGTCCACCTTTTCCCGGTTCAAGATGAAGGCATCCTCAAGACGGCGAAGACCGCAAATCTTGATGACGGTCATGATGCCGCCTCCAAAAGTTCCTTCATCTTGGCCTCAATGGAAGGACTCCTCATGAGGAGTTCCCCAATGAGAACACCGCTGACACCATGCTCTGCAAGAAGCTTAACAGCCGCTCCATCATGGATCCCGCTTTCCGCGATGAAAGGGATTTCCGGTGGAACAAGGGGCCGCAGACGAAGACTGTTTCCCACATCGACAGTAAAATCCTTAAGATTCCGGTTATTGACACCAAGGATTTTAGCCCCGCTCTTAAGAGCCCGCGTCACTTCCCTTTCGTCATGGGCTTCGACAAGGGCATCCATGCCAAGGCTCTCCGCCATCTGTCTGTATTCGGACAGCTCCCTATCCGATAAGAGAGCGGCAATCAGAAGGACCGCATCCGCACCAAGGCAGCGTGCCTCATACACCATGTAGGGATCGACGGTAAAATCCTTGCGCAAAATAGGTACCTTGACGCGGCGTCGGATAGCTTCAAGATAGGCATCCTTTCCCAAGAACCGAGTCGGTTCCGTCAGGACAGAAATAGCAGAAGCGCCGCTTTTTTCGTAGGTCTCGGCAATGGTTTCATAGGGGAAGAACGGAGCAATCAGTCCCTTTGACGGAGACGCTTTTTTTACTTCCGCAATGATGTGAAGACCCGGGGCCTGCAGTGCCTTTTGAAAGCATCCCGCCCGTTTTTGGGGAAGGGATTCTGCCAGATGACGCATCTTGGCAAAGCTGATTTTCTTTTGACGCGCCCTCGTCCGTTCCCGGGCCGCGTCAGCAAGGGTATCAAGAATCATGGAGGTCTCCTTTACTGCTGACTTTCCTTGATGATGTTTTCAAGGGCCGTAAGGGCCTTTCCGCTATTGATCAGGGAGGCTGCAAGGGTGATCCCTTCCTTGATGGATTCTGCTTTTTGAGCCACAAAGAAGGCTGCGCCGGCATTGAGGAGTACGGCATTGCGTTTCGTACCCCCTATCCTGCCGCTAAGGATATCGCGCGTAACCCGGGCATTTTCTTCCGGCGTCCCGCCAAGGAGGTCTTTCTTCGTGCCGGGCACAAGGCCAAAATCCTCGGGACGAATGAGGGAAGAGCGATAATAGCCATCCCTGATTTCACAGATGACGGTCGGGCCATTTGGGGATATTTCATCCAGTTTTTCCCTGCCATATGCGACGATGCCGCGTCTTACGCCAAGACTTGCAAGGACCTTGGCAATCGGTTCGACAAGGTATTCATCATAAACACCGAGAAGGAACATTTCCGGCTTTGCCGGGTTCGTAAGGGGGCCCAGGATATTGAAGACCGTGCGGAATCCCAGTTCCTTACGGATGGGGCCTACATATTTCATGGCACTATGATATTTTTGGGCAAAGAGAAAGCAGAAGTTCGTCTTTTGCAGCATGGAAAGGGCCTTTTCCGCCGTCATGTCAATCTTGACACCCAAGGCCTCAAGGCAATCGGCTGTGCCGCACAGCGAAGAAGCAGCCCGATTGCCGTGTTTTGCTACTTTCACGCCGCCTGCGGCAAGAACCATGGCTGACGTCGTTGAAATATTGAAGGAATGGGCCCCGTCCCCGCCGGTTCCAACAATCTCGAGGACTTCCATCCCCGGATGGGGGACCGGAGTTGCCAGGCTTCGCATGGCTTCGGCACACCCGGAGATTTCATCAATGGTCTCTGCTTTCGTGCTCTTTGTAGAAAGAGCTGCCAAAAACGCGGCGTTCTGTGTTGGCGTCGTCTTCCCGCCCATGATTTCAAGCATGACGGTACGGGCCTCTTCGTAAGTTAGGTCCCCTTTTCCCACTAATTTAATGATGGCTTCCTTAATCATAATATAACCTCCTTAGGAAAGCGCACCGACATGGCGCAGAAAATTTTCGATGATGCTGGCGCCCATGGGCGTCATGATGGATTCGGGATGAAATTGAAGTCCGTAGATTTCATAATCCCTATGACGCAGCCCCATGATTTCTCCAGCGTGAGTCTCCGCAGTGACTAGGAGTTCCGGTGGAAGGCTATCCCTTTCCACAATTAGGGAATGATAACGAGCTCCCTTGATGACGGGCGGAAGATTCTTAAAAAGCGGACAGGAGCGGTCAAGTTTGATGTCGTCCGCCTTTCCGTGGACAAGATGCGGAGCCAGGGTCACGGTCCCGCCAAAGACTTCTCCCATGGCCTGATGACCCAAGCAGACCCCTAGGATAGGGACCTGTCCTTTCAGTTCCTCAAGGACAGCTTCTGTTATGCCGGCCTCTTTTGGTTTTCCCGGTCCAGGGGAAAGGATGATGGCCTGGGGCTGAAGAGCAGCTGCCTCGGAAACAGTCAGGGAATCATTCCGTACAACCTGAACGGAAGGGGTCAGGGTTCCTACCGCTTGGTAGAGGTTATACGTGAAACTATCGTAGTTATCTATGATTAGGATCATCATTCTGCCTCCGTTGTTTTCATAAGTGCGTCTTTTACGGCGCCTGATTTGTTGAGGGTTTCCTGGAATTCATTTTCCGTTACGGAATCTGCCACAATACCGCCGCCCGATTGGAAATAAACGATATCTCCCCGTTTGACGGCTGTCCGGATGGTGATGCAGATATCCATATTCCCTGAAAAATCAAGATAGCCGATACCGCCGCCATAAGGACCGCGACGCCGCGGTTCAAGACCGTCCAAGATCTCACAAGCCCGGATTTTCGGAGCTCCGGATAAGGTCCCTGCCGGAAGGGCCGCACAGAGCGTATCAATGGCGTCAAGACCCTTTTTGAGCCGTCCTGTCACACGGCTTGTCAGATGCATGACATGGGAGAAACGTTTGACATGATGCAGGTCATGAACCTTGACGCTGCCAAATTCACTCACCTTCCCCACATCATTGCGGGCAAGGTCAACGAGCATATTATGTTCGGCCAGTTCCTTCGCATCGTGTGTCAGATCCTCTTCCAGCGCCTTGTCCTCTTTCTCCGTCCTTCCTCGGCGCCGCGTTCCTGCAATGGGCATGCTCGTAATGGTGTGCCCTTCAAGACGGATGAGTGTTTCCGGTGAGGAGCCTGCAATTTCCGTATCTCCCAGCTTCATGAGCATCATGTACTGGGAGGGGTTGGTCCGTCTAAGGACGCGGTAAAAGGAAAAGAGGTCCTTATCATAGGAAGCAGAAAAGCACTGGGAATAAACGGCTTGGAAAATGTCGCCTTCACGGATGAAGTGCTTGATGCGGGCGATGTTTTCGTTGTACAGTTCCCGCGTCTGGTTGGAAGAAATGGGGCCCAAGTGGGCTGTTCCTTCCTGAGGCGCTAGGACAGGGGTTTTCACGAGGGCTTCCATGGCATCAAGGTCCCTTATGGCCTTCTTGTACGTCTCGTCGATTGCGTCAGCCTTGGCGTTTACAATGAGAAAGAGAGTCTGTTTAAAAGCATCAAAGACGATGACCTTATCAAAGAGCAGGAGGTCAAAATCGGGAAAATCCGTGGCCTTTTTCGGATCAAAGCGCAGGCTCGGTTCACAGTACTGAATGAAATCGTAGGAAAAGTACCCCACAAAGCCTCCTGTAAAAGGCGGCAGGCCAGGGACCTTCGGATTCTGATATTCCTTCAGATAGTTCCGGATGAGGTCAAGGGGCGCCTTGCCGCTTTTTTGAGTGCCCTTACGGGTTTCCACAGTAACGGCAAAATCCTTGGCCGACAGGCGCAGCAGCGGGTCATAGCCGATAAAGGAGTAGCGGCCCCGAGCATCGATGCCCTCCAGGCTTTCAAGGAGAAAATAGCGGTCATGGTCCTTTCGGATAAGACTCATGAGCCCCAGGGGCGTCACCATGTCCGCCAAAAGCTGCCGGACGATGGGGACGGCGCCCCCACTTTCAGCAAGGCATCTTGCCTCAGTCAAACTTGTCTCTTTCACGATGATTTCCTCCTTCACATAAAAAACAGCGGGCATCTGGTTGACAAACGCCAGATACCCGCCCAAAAGGTCCTGATAAAACAAAAACGCCTGTCCTCTTACAAGGACAGGCGAAAGACCTGCGGTACCACCTTGCTGCACAGCAAAAGCCGTGCACCTCATTGCAGAATGCCAACACATTCCTCAGCCTTAACGCGGCTGGCACGTTGCGCCATACTCTCCGAAGATTTCTACGCACCCTCAGTGGTCCATTTGCCAGACTGCCACGATCCGGATTCCACCGTCCCGGACTCTCTTTGCGCACATCTTCTGACGTTATCTCCACATCACTGGTTTCTGATAGGGTTATTTAATTGATGGTGTCATCATACGCCCTGTTTTCCTTCTTGTCAACAAAAAAAGCAAAACCAACGAGAATCGGAGCGCACCTTGTTACACCCTGTATCATTCGTTACAATTTAGATATCAAGGATAAAGGACGCGAGCTGTTTGAGGCCCGGCGCAAGGCTCGATAGATCCAGTTCCTCATCCAAGGTATGGACGCCTTTTTCGTGGCCTACACCAAAGGCCATGGCCGGCAGTCCTCGGGAAAGGGCAATGTTGGCATCGGTCGAACTTGCCGCCCATTTCGTCATTTTTCCTTCCCGGCGGCGGATGCGCATGATTCGTTCGTAGATTTCATCCCGAAGGGGCCCGTCACCACAGGGGCGCTTGCCCAGGAGCAGGGTTTCAAGAGTGACGTCCGTTGCCTCATGACGCTTCAGGATGTCCATAAAGGCTGCGTCCAACTTTTGGAGTTCCGTCATGGAAACAGAGCGCATATCGACGGTAAATTCCACATCCGCCGCAATGGCATTGACCGTGCGTCCCCCTTGGATGGTACCCACGTTATACGTTGTCTTCGGCGTATGGGGAACGCGCAGGCCATAGAATTCCTCAATAATGGCACTTGCTGCTGCAATCGCGTTCTTCTCACCAAAATTGGCAAAGCTATGACCGCCGGGCGTCACGACATGGACGGCATAGCGATGGGAGCCGACGGCTTCATTGACAAAGCGTTCACTATCTCCATCAACGGCAATGAAAGCGCGGATCTTCTCCTGCCAGGTTTCCATCAGATGATGGGCACCTCGAAGATTGCCCAAGCCTTCCTCCCCAACGTTGAAACAAAAGATGGCAGGGACCTGCAGCTTAAGCTCATGGAACATCCTGATGAGAAAAAGGAGGGCCGCCACATTGGAACTATTATCGCCGATGGAGGGGGCCTTCATGATATGACCGTCGATTTCAGGCACAATCTCATCTACGCCTTCAAAGACCGTATCCATATGAGCTGTGTAGAGAAGGGGTTTTTCCTTGGCTTTTTCCAGCTGGTAGGGATAGACCACATTCCCAACCGCATCGAGATGGGCAGCCTCAGCCCCCATGTCCTTCAACGTCTTGAGGATAAAGGCTGCCTTT
The DNA here is from genome assembly GCF_003603525.1 of Acidaminococcus sp. AM33-14BH. NCBI lineage: Bacteria > Bacillati > Bacillota > Negativicutes > Acidaminococcales > Acidaminococcaceae > Acidaminococcus > Acidaminococcus sp. AM33-14BH. Next base: position 109,051 of record NZ_QTNG01000008.1, read on the forward strand.
TTTGCTTCGTTTCCCGTCGGTGACGGCAGGGACGCGATCGCAAAAAGAAGACTGACATAATCCGCTTGATGGGCATCAATATAGGCATCGATCTTGTTTTTCAGTTTCAGGTCTTCCATGATTCCACCTCTGGTTTTTCTTTTTATTATATCATGAAAGGCGGCCGCCTCCTACTAGATGGCAGTCCCATCAAGCTTTCTGCCATACTCATCCACATACTCCAGAAAATAGGCCACACCTAGGGGCAGGGCCCGTTCATCAATATCAAACTGAGGGTTGTGCTGAGCTTTGCGCCTCTTTTCATCCTCAAACCCACCACCTAGGCAAAGCATCGCCTTAGGCGCGTCATATTTGGCAAAATCCTCACCGCCCATCCGAGGTTCTTCCGTAATGACCTTATCCCGCCCAAAGATTGCAGCCGCTGCCGCAAGACCTGTCTGCGTGACAGACGGATCGTTCACCATGACCGGCGTTCCATAATGATAACAAGCTTCAATGGTCGTACGTGTCGCCTCCCCGATTCCACGGGCGAGCCGTTCCAGCTGCTTAGGGAAATGTTCCCTAAGAGTAGGACTGAAGGTACGGCAGGTTCCCATAAGACGGGCCGTTTCGGGGATGACATTGCTCGTCTCACCGCTTTGGAAAGATGTAATGCCAATGACGGCAGCATCAAGGGCCTTGGTTTCCCTGCTCACCAAGGTCTGGACAGCATTATAGTAGGCAACACCAGCCGCTATAGGGTCTATGGCTTCTTCCGGATGGGCCCCATGACCACCCCTGCCTTTGATGAAAATATCGAAGGTATCGGACGCCGCCATGATGGGTCCTTCCTGAAGATTAGCCATCCCATAGGGCAGCATGCCTTGGATATGGATGGCAATCATGCGGGTAATCGCTTTTACAAGAGGATCCTCTTTCATGCGAAGGGCGCCGCTGTCGGCGATATATTCCTCGGCTGGCTGAAAGAGGAACCGCACGGTCAGGGGAAGGTCATCCTTTTTTTCCGCAAGGAGACGGGCCGTCACAAGGAGCATGGCAATATGCGTATCATGACCGCAGGCGTGCATGCATCCTTGATTTTGCGACACGTAAGGCGGATGGGCGGCTTCCGTTAGGGGGAGGGCGTCAATATCAGCCCTGATGCCAAGGACGACATCCTTGTTCCTTGCGCCTTCTAGCGTGGCAATCACCCCGGTTCCTGTTGAAACGACGGCAGGAATCCCCCATTTATCCAGATATTCGAGGATTTTTTGCTGTGTCCGCCTTTCTTTCCAGGATAGTTCCGGATGGGCATGAAAGTCACGTCGCAGGGTGACGAGTTCCTTAAAGGCCTGTTGGGCCCGGCTTAGGTTCGCATTCATAGGAAGGCTCCTTTCCCTAAAAAAGAGGCCATTGCCTGCGCAACAGCCTCCTTCATCTTTTCTTTATTTCTTTTCATTGTTCGGGTCAAACCACAGTCCCGTATTGTTCTTCTTCATATATTCAGCAAATTCTGGGGACTTGTAGGCTGCAGCAATGTCCTTAGCCCACTGGGCATCTTTGTTCTTGTCGCTCACAACGAGCTGGAGCAGGAGGTGCGGCAGGATGGTTTCCTTCAAAAGGGCCGTACTGGGATCGATTTTGGCATTATAGACGATGGACCCGGTGATGACAATATAGGCAAAATCAGTACGGACGGAAGGAATATTGAGGGATTTCATTTCCGTAAATTTCAGGTGATGGGGATTTTCCACAATATCCTGCTGGGTGACCGTCGCAAGATCCTTTTTCGGATCCAATTTGATCCAGCCGGCCTTCTGGAGCAGGGCATAGGCACGGGCCGTATTGGAAGCGTCATTAGGGACCGCAATGGTATCTCCATCCGCAACCTGGTCAAGGCTTGTCTTACTGCCTGCGTAGATTCCAGCCGGCACCGTCGGGATTGGGGTCAGGGCAACAAGATGACCCCCCTGCTTCTTATTGAAGTTTTCCATATAAGCCGTATGCTGCTCGACATTAAAGTCCACTTCCCCTTCATTGAGGGCGATATCCGCCTGGAGCAGGTCACTCATATCCTTGCCCGTAATCTTATAGCCTTTTTTCTCCAAGATGGGCTTGACCCCTTTTTCAAAAAGGTCGCTGTACGGTCCCTGGGATTTACTGAAGGTCAGTTCCTTCTTATCCGCGGCTTGTTTCTTATCGCTGCCGCAGCCTGCGGCCAGACCGGCAAAGACAAGGACGGCAAGGGCTGCACCCAGCGTTTTTTTCCACTTCGTAAGATTCATGATGATTCCTCCCTATTCATGATTTCTTGATTTAAAGGCAAAATGGTTGCCCACGGTTTGGATGATCTGCACAAAGATAATGAGAATGACTACCGTTAGAAACATGAGCGGTGTATTCATCCGTTCATAGCCATACGTCAAGGCCAGATCCCCGACGCCGCCGGCTCCAATTGCACCGGCCATGGCCGTGGCCCCTAAAAGGCCGATTGTCCCTGTCGTAATGGAAAGGATGAGGGATCCTTTTGCTTCCGGCAGGAGAAAATACCAAATGATTTCAAAATAGGATGCTCCCATCGCCTGAGCGGCTTCAATGATGCCTCGATCGACATCAAGCAGGGAGTTTTCAAAAAGACGCGTGAGATAAGGTGCAATGAAGATGACAAGAGGCACCAAAGCAGCTGTTGTCCCAATCCTTGTTCCAACAACCATCTTGGTCAGGGGCATGATAAAGACCATGAGGATGATGAACGGAACGGAACGAACCGTGTTGATGATCGTATTGAGGATCCCATAGATGAAACGGTTCGGCAGGATGCTGTCGCTTCTTGTAAGTACCAGGGCAAAAGCCATGATCATGGCAAGGACTGTGCCGGCAGCAAGCGATACAAAAACCATGTAGGCAGTCTGTTTGGCTGCCAGGATCAGCTGCGCATTGGAAACGCCAAGTTCCGGCATTACGCATCAACCTCCTTCCAACTAAGACCATGCTCATCAAAATATGCCTTGGCTTTTGGGACGCCATCATGTTCGTTGATGACTTCAATGATAAACAGTCCCAATGCCTCCCCCTGCAGTTCACAGACATTGGCAAAAAGGATATTGGTTTCAACGCCCAGATCATGATTGAGATGATAAAATAGGTTTTCCGCTGCTTCGTCCCCTAGGAAGCGAACCCGGAGAAGCTGGTAGGGCCTTGATTCAGCCTTTAGTTTTTCAAGAACGGACTGCGGCACTTCATTGGGGATGACCGTCTTTACAAAACGTTTCGTGATTTCTTTCTGGGGATCGCTGAAAACATCCAGAACAGATCCCTGCTCCACGACGCGCCCTAATTCCATAACAGCCACCCGATTGCAGATCTTTTGGATGACGTCGATTTCGTGGGTGACGATAAGGATCGTAATGCCCAGCTCCTTATTGATGCGTTTTAGGAGCTGCAGGATCTGCTCCGTTGCCACGGGATCCAAGGCACTTGTCGCTTCATCGCACAAGAGAATGGATGGGTTCGTCGAAAGCGCCCTCGCAATACCCACACGCTGTTTCTGCCCGCCTGAAAGCTGACTGGGATAGGCATCCTTCTTGTCAGAAAGACCCACAAACTGGAGCAGTGTCGTTACGGTCCGCTCCATCTGCACCGCATCAGTTTTGTTGAGAATCAGGGGCAGGGCGACATTTTCATAGACGGTTCGGCTTTCCAACAGATTGAACTGCTGGAAAACCATGCCGATTTTCTTTCTCATGCGCCGCAGTTCATCATGGCTTTGCGCCAAGATATTGACGCCATTGATGAGAACTTCCCCCTCTGTGGGATCCTCCAAGCGGTTCACCATGCGCAGGAGCGTCGATTTCCCGGCGCCGCTGAATCCAATGACACCAAAGATATCCCCATCTGCAATGGAAAGGTTCACATCCTGAAGGGCATCTATCATGCCTGATGCTGAGGAAAAGCGTTTGCTAAGATGCTTGAATTCAATCATGGGTTCCTCTCTCCTTCCTGATGATGATTGGTGTGGGGGGACAGACAAAACCGCCCCAGCGTTCCGCTGCTTTTTTCTTTTGGATAAACACGGCAAATTCCCTCTTTTCCCCAAAAAAGAAAACCCCCGCCTCCTAAGAGACGACGGTTCGTGGTTCCACTCTCATTCACTGGGAAAGGTCCCAGTCTTACGTCCTTGGTAACGGGGCGGGCCCCGTGACAGCTTACTGTTTATTTCAGCCATCCAGCTCGCGGAGGCATTCCCACAAGAACTGGATCCGAACCTGCTTGCACCGGTATGCAGGTCTCTCTAGCGGCCATTTCCTATGGTACTTGTTCCGTTCCTTGCCTTTCACAATATGTGCATATCATACTATTAAACTATGTATTTGTCAACAAGTCAGCAATCTTTTATTGAAAAAACTTTGAGTTCTATGTTGATACAATAACAGATGGATTATATCATACATTTATCATTTTGTGTAATATTATTATTGATATGATTTTTAATCTACCAGAAGGATGGCAAGTCTTTGGCATACAAAAAAAGACCTGGAACGAAGAGAGGTACGTTCCAGATCTTAAGGTGCCTTAAAAAGGCTGTACAGGGGAGATCAATCTATGACAAGCTTAGGGGAAAGGCTCATGCCAGAACTTTCCCAAGCTCCTTACACTGTGTTAGGCCAGCATCATCAGGGGATCCGTTGAGGATCAAGGGATTGGCGGCAAGCGTAGCTCCGCTTGCGACAGCATCATCTTTCCAGTAGTCCATCCATTCACCGGTGCCCCATCCGTAAGAGCCAAAAAGAACGATGGATTTACCGGACAGTTTTCCTTTGACATCATCCCACATCGGCTGGAATTCACTTTCTTCAAGAACTTCGCTTCCCATGGCGGGACAGCCAAAGGCAAGGCCATCATAGGTACTGGGATCAAGGCTTGCAGCTTCCGCGGCTGTCATGACAGAAACATCAGCACCCGCTTCTTTCATGCCTTCGGCAACAGCGTTGGCCATTGCTTCCGTATTGCCCGTTCCGCTCCAATAAATTACAGCTGTTTTTTTCATGTCAATCGTCCTTTCGCAAATTCTGAGGTATCAAAAATGGTCCCATGGGAAACTTACGCTACAAGAAGCCGTTCCAGCGGGCTGCCTTGGGCATAACATTCACAATAAACACGGGTACATTTCTGGCATTTTTCAAAAAAGTGCCGTGCCCGGGCGGGGTTGGTGTAAGCTTTCCAACAGCCCGAGCAGAGGCCTTTTTCCTTGGGAGAAGCCATGTACGCCTTCACATCATCCAGGGGATAATCAAGGAGAACTCCAATTTCATGGGGGAAGGAAGCCCGCTTTGCGAGTCGTAAGGAAATCTCGGTTAGGTGATCCTGCCAGTGGGAACCGGTATAGCCCAAAGAGCTGAAAAATTCCGGCACCCCATCCTCCTTCATGATGCGGTCAAGGTGACAGGGACGATATACGAACAGAAGGCCGCTTCGCTTTACCATGTCAAAGCTCAGCATTTCGAGGAAAAGGTTCCTTTTCGCCAGCCGTATGGCAATCCGGCTGATCAAAGCAAAGGGGCTGACCAAAGGCGGAAAGACAAAGCGGAAGAGACTTGCCGCTTTGAGTCCAGCCAATGTCGGCGCACACTGCCGAACAAGTTCCATCTCCAAAAGGCGCTCCATACGTACCTCCCGATCCGCCCGTCCCGCTTCGTTCCAGGGGAGTGAAAACGAAGCGGAAGTCAGCGGAAAATAAGTTGTAATTAGTTCAAACTAACCAATACACATGAAAGAAAAGAGGGTTAAAAGAACTGTGTTGAACTGTTGGTTAGTCTTTACTAACTGTGCATAGTATAACATGAGTCTTTTCCCTTTGCAACCCCTTTTTTAAAAAAATCCATTTCTTTTAAAAAGTCTGTTTTCCCCGTTCTTATCCTATTTTTTATGGACTGCCCCTGCTGCAGTCTTTGTAAGATGATCTTTTGATGAGTTATTATTGACAAACTCACTGTCTGTGGGTATACTCTCAAATTAATTCATACTTACGCAGTATATTTTATGCAGAAAGGACGTACATTATGGAACTTCACTTTTTCAAGGAATTTCTCATGATCAGTCACCCCACCACCGTTTTTCTTCTCCTCGTTTTTCTTTTGATTCTCGCCATGATCCATCATTTGGAGAAAAAAGGCACCTCTTTTGGAAAACTCGTGACCATTGGCACCGTATCAGGTGCCCTCCTAGGGATTTTTATTCAGGTCCTCGCCGGATTTCCGGACGCTCCAACAAAAGTGGTCTTTATTAAGGAGGCCACCAAATGGTATTCCCTTGTCGGCGGCGGGTTCATCGACCTCATCCGTATGCTTGTTGTCCCCTTGGTCCTTACTTCCATCATCCACGTCATCCTTCATATGAATGAAGGAACAAACCTCAAGAAACTCGTTGGCGCCATGCTTGCCACAAACCTCGGTATGGTAGCCCTTGCGGCCATCGTTGGACTGTCCCTGGGCAGCCTCTTTGGTCTCGGTGCCGGCTCAAGCGCTGTAGAAGGCGCCAGCAAGATGCGTGACGTAAAGCCTGTCGTCGATACGTTCCGGGCCCTGATTCCGATGAATCCGGTCAAGGCCATGGCCGATACGAATGTCATTGCCGTCGTCATCTTTGGCGTTGTCATTGGCGGCATTGCCCAGCTCATCAAGAAAACCGGCACAAACAGCCTGGAGGCCTTTACAAAGCTCTTTGACGAGCTCCACCTCATCATGGGATGGGCCTGTGATTTTATCATTGGCCTCATGCCTTATGGCGTGGTTGCCCTGCTGGCAAATACCCTTGCCACAAGAGGCCTTAAAGCAGTCATGGATATGGGCCTTTTCATCCTCCTGCTGTATCTGGGCCTTGCCATTATGTTTGCTGCAGAAGCGCTCCTGCTCACCGTTTTTGGGGTAAACCCTCTCACCTATTTCAAGAAAGCCAAAAGTCCCCTTGTCCTTGCCTTTACTTCCCGTTCTTCCATGGGCGTCCTGCCCCTTACGGTCGAAACCCTCACCCATCGTCTGGGCGTTTCAACAACGACGGCCAATACGGTGGCAAGTTTTGGGACAACGGCAGGGATGCAGGGCTGTGCAGGGGTCTTCCCCGGCCTGGTTGTGGTCTACATTGCCAATGTATCCGGTATTCCTTTTGACCTGACCTTATTTATCATGAGCATAGTGGTTATTGCCTTAGGGTCCATCGGCATTGCGGGTGTTCCCGGTACAGCGACCATGGCCGCTTCCGTCTCCCTCAGTGGGACTGGTCTTGGCGCCTACTTCTCCTCCATCTCCCCCGTCCTTGCCATTGATCCGATCATCGATATGGGCCGTACCATGCTGAACGTATCCGGATCCATGACAAACGCCATTGTCGTGGATAAGATCATGGGAACCTTTGACGAAGAAGCCTTCAAAAAAGAATAAGGTAGAATCAAAAAGCCTCTGCCGCAATGGCAGGGGCTTTTTTGTTGGATGGCTGTCCAAGGACAGGCAGAATGCAGGCTGTGGTACTGGGCTGCTAAAGCCTTACAAAACGACGGCCTAAGGCAAGGCTCTGCAGTCAAGCAAGGGACGGTAAGGCGCGGTGCCTGACCGTGTCCTCCGGACAGGGCGCCGAATTGATTTTCGTTAACACGGTCCGTGAGCCGAATCACTTTGACGGGGTCTTGCGATTAGCGGTTTTGGACCATCGAAAGATATTCCTCGCTGACCGCTCATATGGAAACGCCAGGCAAAAACTATCCGTCTTATCCCCCACCGAAAGGGCAGGCTTGCTTCATTTTGATGAGGCAACGTACGCCTTTCGGGTTTCCGCCTTGGTCAGGCGGAACGGCATTTTCCGCCCTGGGGACAAAACACGGAGGAAAACCATAACGTGAGCCCTGAACTTAGACGCAAGTCCAAGGCTTTTTACGTGCAGGAGCTGATTCATAAGGAATTTAACAAGGGAGGGCCGCTGCTATGAAAGATCGGCGCGATCTGTGCGCCGAGTAAAAAATAAGAAATGCCCCTTACCAAATGCGCGTTGTGCATTCGGTAAGGGGTATTGCGATTGCAATTTTCTTACAGCGGAAGTTTGTGGATGATAATGGAGAAGATGACCATGATGAAGGTAGCAAGAGGCTGCGTAGCCCCATAAGAAACAGCTGGTTCATCACACTCCAAGGCATCAACAGCAGCGCCAAGGCCCGGGGCACTCGTCATGCCGCCCGTAATGGCACCGGAAAGCAGGGTCCAATTGATACGGAAAACATAATGACCCAACAGGAAGCCGGCAAGAATGGAAATGAGGGCAACCAGGGCGGAAATGATAGCCACCATATAGCCATCACCCGTTACAGCATCAACGACACGGAACCCATAGTTGAGGCCCGTTCCGGCAAGAAAGACAGACAGGAAATAGGTGCGCATCTTACCAAGGACAGTGCTGTTCATACGGAAATGGATAGGACCAAGCTGACCCAGTGCGCCCAAGGCCAAGGCCACAAGGATAGCGCCGCCCGTCGCGCCGAGGGAGAACCAGCCCAAAGGTCCCATGTAGATGCGGATGGACCCGACCACATACCCTAGGAAGGCGGCAAGGGAAAAACCAATGAAATCCATGGCGACTTCCTGATGTTTTTCCGTCACAAGGCTTGCGTCATTCTTGATATCAAGCGCCTTTTGCGCAAAATACCGTTTCTTTTCGTCTTCGACATCAAGGCCAAAGATCTTCGGAATCAGGTTAATGGCAAGGATCAAGAAGAGAACCCCAAAAGGATAACCGATGGAGTGTCCCACGCCAACGCCGGCCTTTGCCTCCGTGACAAAGACTTCAACATCTTCTTGGGAAAGGGACTGGGTCCCTTCCAGCGTCAGCGGAGCCGGTGCGGATTCATGACGAAGCTTGGCATCACGGACGCGGGCGCTGTTGATGATGGCAATGATCTTTTTTCTGGCTGATTCCGGCTGGCTGCCAAATTCCATGCCCAATCGTCTAGCCTCGCTGTCAGACGACTCCGTAGCCGCGGCAAGACCCGTGGAACTTGTCAGGGCGCCCGTATAGGTCCCGGTCATCTGGAAAGGACTCATATCCTGCAGGAGCTGGCTCGAACCATAGGAAGCAACTGCTCCAACAAAGGGAATGAAGATGGCGAGGATAACAAACTGCTTGCCAAATTTCGTCAAGGCATATTTCATATCACTGGCAGCAAGAAGACCCGTCCCCACAATAAAGACAAGAAGTGCCAGGTTCATAAGCGGACCGGGGATGACCTTTCCCTGCATGACAGCCATAGCAGAGGCAAAATAGCGGCTTTCTTTAGGAACGCCCGCTGCATATTGGGTCAGGAAATAGCCAATGACCAGACCAACAAACAAGGTTCCTGTAATGCCGAACTTGAATTTTCCAATCTTCAGTTCGCCAAAAAGGTTGCCCAAGGTCATGGTTAAAAATAAGAGGACCAAGGGATTAAAGAAAAATGCGACAAAATTGAAGTCCATACTGTACCCCCTCGATTGAGAAAAATAATAAAATATGAGTTTTTCTCGAAATTTTTTTATATTATACTGAAAAGCTCATGATTCGGACAAGACTTTTCCCATGAACATTTTTTCATCCCCTATGAAAAGCTTTCAACGTTTTTATTTTTAGTATGAAATGAAAAAAAATCGGAGAAAAGGCAACAATTCCAGTTCCTTTCTCCGATTCACCGTAATTTTTGTAACGTTACTTGGAAAGTTCCTTTTCCCACTCCCGTACATATTCAGCAAAATATTCAACGCCCAATAAAAGAGCCCTTTCATCGATATCATAGTGGGGACTGTGCTGCGGATAGCGCCGCGACGCGTCAGCAAAGCCACCGCCTAAAAGGAGCAGGGCTTTAGGATTATCATATTTGGCAAAGTCCTCGCCGCCCATCTGCAATTCCCAATCAACGACATGATCCTTGCCAAAAACCGTCTCACAGGCTCTGCGTCCTGTATCCACACAGGCTGCATCGTTGATCGTGGGCGGCGGTCCAAAATGGTATTCCGTGCGGATCTTGGCCCTTGAGGTTTCCCCTACACCGCGGGCCACCCGTCTAAGGATGCCAGGATAGGCCTCGCGCAGTGTGGGGCTGAAGGTACGGGCTGTCCCCGATAGATGAGCCGATGCGGGAATGACATTGCTCGTTGTCCCAGCCTGAAAAGTGGTCACGGATAGGACGGCCGGTTCCAGAGGATTGACTTCACGGCTGACCACGGTCTGGAGTGCGTTCACAAATTCAGCTCCAGCCACAATGGGATCTATGGTCTGATGCGGCAGGGCGCCGTGACCACCCTTTCCTTCGATATAAACATCAAACGTATCCGCCGCGCTCATGACAGGTCCATAGCGCAGGGACGCTGTACCAACAGGGATCTTGCTCCAAATGTGGAGGGCAATGAGCCGTTCGCATTCCTTTACAAGCGGCTCATCCTTCATATATGTGGCACCGCTGTTGGCAATTTCTTCTTCCGCTGGCTGAAACAAAAAGCGCACCGTCACGGTCAGTTCGTCTTTCATGGCCGCAAGGACCTTAGCCGTGCCAAGGAGGATCGTAATATGCGTATCATGGCCGCAGGCATGCATAGTCCCTTCTTTTTCCGAGGCATAAGGGGCTCCGGTTTCTTCCTTGATGGGAAGGGCATCGATATCGGCACGGATGCCAATGATATGGTCTGACGAATGAGGCCCTTTAAGAGTAGCCACAAGACCGGACGTGGTCGATGGGACATAGGGAATACCTAATTCATCCAAATAAGTCATGATCTTTTTTTGTGTATTAAATTCTTTCCAAGATGGTTCAGGGTGAGCATGAAAATAGCGGCGCAGCTCCACAAGCTCGTCTTCCATGGCCCTTACTCGTTCCTTGATTTCCATAGAAAGCCCTCCTTTAGGGAAAAAATACCCCGTTCTTACCCCTTGGTATAGCCTATTTCCTAGTAAATTGCAAGGTATTTTTCATAAAAAAAGAAGGAGGCTCCTCTAAAGAAGCCTCCTCAGACCCTCTTAGCAAACGTAATCCTTAGGATCGATCTGACCGATCATGACATTGAGGATATCCGTATCGGTCCCCTTCATGCCAATTTTGCCGATGTATCCAATGTTGCGAATGGTATCCTCGATGTCCTTTTCAACAATGCCTTCCCCACCTTTAAAGACCCGGTCCTTCATGCTCATGGCATGGGCCATAAGCGCGGCCTGAAGGGAGGAAGCAATCTTGGCGGCGCAGCTGGGTTTGGCCCCGTCACAAAGGATGCCGCCCACATTGGCGAGGGTATTGGTGACAGTCTTAGCCATTTTCCGGGCGTCTCCATTCGTTGCCATAAAGGTGATGGCCGCACCGGCCCCGGTAGAAGCACTCACAGCGCCGCAGAAAGCGGAAAGAGGACCAATATAGTGCTTGATATAGATGGAGACCAAGTTACTCACAATAAGGGCACGGAGCGTCTCGTCATGACTCTTCTTCCATGCCTCGGCATAGGTGATGACGGGCAGGGAAACCGTAATGCCTTGGTTCCCCGAACCGGAATTGATCACGACGGGTTTCGGGCAGCCGCTCATGCGGGCATCACTGCCGGCAGCCGCCCGAGCAACGGCCCGGAACTTAACATCACTGCCATAAGTTTCAAGGAGGGTCCTGCCCACCTCTGCGCCCCAGGCGCCTGTCAAGCCTTCGTCGCTGATTGCCGTGTTGTAAGTCATCTGAGTTTCAAGAAGCGCCTTCACCGCTTCAAGATCGACGGTTCTGGCATACTCAATGAGCCCCTGGAAGGTCATCCTGGTCCGGTCCCCTTTTCCCTTGCTTCCGGCACCTTGGGCCGTCCCCGTCCGGTCCAGGAGAACGGTTCCGTCCTGGACCATCTTCACGATGTTTGTATGGGTTCCGTCAATGATCACTTCCGCCATATGGTCCCGGCCATACAAAGTCACATCAATATAAAGATTGGCTACGCCTTCAGCCAGCGTCACTTCACAGATATCCCTTTCGACCAGATTACGGCAGGCTTCTCGGTCCTCATCCGTCACACCGGCAATGACTTCGAGGGCCTTATCACTGTCACCGCCTACGATACCAAGGGCCGCCGCTGCAGGAATCCCTTTCTGACCGCCAGAATTGGGCACAGTGACGCCTTTTACGTTCTTAATGATATTCCCTGAGCAGTTCACAGTAAAACGCTCCAGATCGCCTTTAAAGAGGCTTTTCGCCTTCGCCGCGGCATAGGCAATCGCAATGGGTTCCGTGCAGCCCATTGCGGGGATCAGTTCTTCGTGCAGAATGACCGTATAATTGTTCATTTCTTCCTGTGTCAAGGTCATGATTGATTTCCCTCCCAAAAATCATCAGAGTAGTCGGATTATTATATTAGTAATCATATCACTGTTATGATTAATTGGGAAGCCCTTTTTGAAAAATCATGATCAAAACCAAATTGGAGGTTTAATTTATAGTGTTATAATATGAAATAAATCATTGTCAAATTATCCAAATTAGATTAAGATATAGGTATTATGTCAGGGAAGGAAGGTTCAGCCATGAAAGAACCGTCACTTAAGGAAAAAGTCAGAAATGCCATTTTAGAGGGAATTTTTTCAGGGGAATACCAACCAGGGGACATCCTCAATGAGAAAAGTCTCATCGAAAAATACGAATGCAGCAAATCGCCCGTCCGGGAAGCCCTGATGACCCTGTGTAACGAGCGCGTCCTTCGCAACATGCCTCGCTATGGTTACGAAGTCACGCGCCTTACGATGGACGATATCAACGAAATGCTGGAATTCCGCCTCTACTTGGAGCACGGAATTGTGTCCCGTGTCATCAAAAGCCTTACGGAACCTCAAATTGCCGCGTTAGAACCTCTCAATGAACTATGCCTGCGTGACGATTTGCCGCCCCGCAAACATTGGGAATGCAATATGGATTTCCACAAGGCCCTGCTTCGTCTGGGTCGTAACGCTTATGCCGATGAACAGCTGTCTTCCTGCATGAGCCGCATGAGCCGTGCCTATGCTCAGTTCCGCTGGGGAATGGACTCTGGTGTCCTGCATGTCAGCGATGACTGCAAACACCACAAGGATATCTTGAAGGCCCTCCGGGCCCATGATGCGGATGCTCTCTTCGAGGCCCTCGATAAGGACCTGCGTGATTTCAGCGTGTAAATATGAACCCCTGAGAAGAACCATGTAAGGGTCCTTCCCAGGGGGATTTCTTCCTGTAAGTAAGATAAGGAGGGTCAAGCTCGCGAGTGTATCTTTCACTGGTTTTCTCGTCTAAGATGCGCTTGCAGCTTGAAATACGCAGGGAAAAAGGCTGCACCCCTTTTTAATGTATGTTCTATCTAAGGGAATATGAACACGTGAGCGATCCGAAATTTATAGCAAACCTTTTTATGCAAGGATGGGGTGAGGAAAGAACAATTCCTCACCCCATCCCTTATTGTAGAACAAAAAAAGACTGCAGAGGAAACTCCTCTGCAGTCTTTTTCAATCAGCCAAGATTATTTCAGTTCAACCTTAGCGCCAGCTTCTTCCAGCTTAGCTTTCATAGCTTCAGCATCAGCCTTGGAAACGCCTTCCTTCAGGGTGTTAGGAGCGGAATCAACAGCGGCTTTGGCTTCTTTCAGGCCCAGGCCGGTCAGTTCACGAACAACCTTGATTACGTTGATCTTGCTGGCACCGCAGTCAGTCAGGACAACATCGAATTCGGTCTTTTCAGCAGCAGCAGCACCGCCGGCAGCAGGAGCAGCAGCAACAGCTACAGGAGCAGCAGCGCTAACGCCGAATTTTTCTTCCATAGCCTTAACGAGGTCAGCGAGTTCGAGCACAGTCATGCTCTCAATGGCTTGCATGATTTCTTCTTTAGTCATTTTAAATTCCTCCAAAATTTTTAAATAGAATATGTTTAGGTCGCAGAATCGAACCAACCATTAGGCAGATTCCTGTTCTTTCTTTTGACGAACGGCGTCGACAACGTAAACAAAGTTACGCAGCGTACCGTGAAGGACGTTGACGAGTCCAGAAATCGGGGCCTGCATGCTGCCGATGAGTTTGGCAAGCAGGACTTCGCGGCTCGGCAGATCTGCCAGGGCTTTGACTTCGTCAAGACCGATGACGGCACCATCAAGGATACCAGCTTTGATTTCAAGGGCTTTGTGGTCCTTTGCGAATTCGGAAAGGATCTTAGCAGGAGCAACAGGATCTTCAGCAGAAAATGCCAATGCCGTGTTGTGTTCGAGGAAACTGTCAAGCCCTTCGATTCCTGCTTCTTTAGCAGCGATACGGACGAAGGTGTTTTTCGCAACCATGTACGTTACACCAGCTTCACGCATCTTTCTTCTCAGATCCGTGTCTTCTGCTACGGTCAGACCGCAGTAGTCAACGAGAATGACACCTTTGGAGCCAGTCATCAGATCCTTGAGTTCGGCTACTTTCGCAGCCTTTTCAGGACGAATGCTATGCATCAAGAAACACCTCCTTGCGTTTAGATATATGAATCAATGAAAAGACCTCTCGGCAGGCCGCCGGAGGTCGTATTTATCCAAACACTCCGACCTAGGCAGGCGTTTTGTAACGTTAGGCTTACGCACCTACTGTCTGCGGTCCGATGGTCATTTTCGAATTGATTACTTGTTGCTGTCGGCTTTCAGCACATCGATGTGAACGCCAGGGCCCATGGTGGTGGACAGGGTAACACTCTTGATATACTGGCCTTTTGCGCCGGAGGGTTTTACTTTGATCAGCGTGGAGATCAGGGTAATATAGTTATCCAGCAGTTTATCAGCATCAAAGGAAACCTTGCCGATAGAGGTCTGTACGTTACCGGCTTTATCGGTACGGTACTCAATCTTACCAGCTTTGATTTCATTTACGGCACGGGTTACATCCATGGTAACCGTTCCGACTTTTGGGTTCGGCATGAGGCCTTTAGGACCGAGGAGTTTACCAAGGCGGCCAACCACACCCATCATGTCAGGCGTTGCTACGCAGACGTCAAAGTCGAACCAGCCGCCTTTGATCTTGTCAGCGAGCTCTTCAGCACCAACAAAGTCAGCACCTGCATCCTGAGCTTCCTGAGCTTTTGCACCGCGGGCAAAAACAAGAACAGTCTTGGATTTACCAGTACCATGGGGCAGAACCAGAGCACCGCGGACCTGTTGGTCAGCATACTTCGGATCGACACCGAGGCGAACGGAGCATTCAACAGTGCTGTCGAATTTGGTGACGGAAGTCTTTTTAACCAGTTCAACAGCTTCTTTTGGAGTATATGCCTTGCCAGCTTCGATCAGCTTTGCAGCATCGGTATACTTCTTACCAGCTTTAGTCATTGTACTTTTTCCTCCTAGTGGTGCGAGCGGCTTTCGCCTCCCACTGATTGAGACTCAAATCAGTCTTCTACGACAATACCCATGCTGCGGGCAGTGCCTTCGACCATGCGCATAGCAGCTTCAACGTCTGCAGCGTTCAGGTCCTTCATTTTGGTTTCAGCGATTTCCTTGACTTTGTCACGTTTGATCGTCGCTACTTTGTTCTTGTTCGGTTCGCCGGAAGCTTTATCGATACCAGCGGCCTTTTTCAGAAGGACAGCAGCGGGAGGAGTCTTCGTGATGAAGGTAAAGGAACGGTCTTCGAATACCGTAATTTCAACAGGGATGATGAGACCAGCCTGTTTTTCGGTGCGGGCATTAAAGTCCTTGACGAAGGCCATGATGTTGATACCAGCCTGACCAAGTGCCGGGCCTACAGGAGGTGCCGGAGTTGCCTTACCAGCAGGAACCTGCAATTTTACCATCTTAATGACTTTCTTTGGCATATCAATTCCACCTCCTATCTTACTCTATTGCTTCTACTTGAGAGAAGTTGACTTCAACCGGAGTGACGCGGCCGAACATTTCGATCATGACTTTGACCTTCTGCTGTTCGTCGCTGATCTCCGCCACCGTTCCTACCATATCATTAAAGCCGGGGGCTTTAATACGAACGGTCTGATCTAATTCAACGGGGCATTTCATGCGAATCGGAGCTTCCACGGAAGCTTCCTTCTTCCCAGTGGACTGTTTCCCGAGAATACGCGCTACTTCGCGTGGGGATAAAGGAATGGGTTTGGTGCCCGTGCCGACAAAACCGGTAACACCCGGCGTATTGCGGACAGCGTACCACGTGCGGTCGTCAACAATCATTTCAATCAGGACGTAGCCGGGGAATACCTTGCGGCTCACAACCTTCTGCTGGTCGTCTTTGGTTTCTAGTTCGTCCTGCATGGGGACGAGAACCTGGAAAATCATGTCTTCCATCCCTAGGGAATGGACCTTACTCTCCAAATTCAGTTTCACTTTGTTTTCATACCCGGAATAGGTATGAATGACATACCAGTGTCTTTGACCTTCCATGCTTATTGCACTCCCATCACTAAACGGAACAGTACGGAGAAGACAGCATCAATTGCCCAAATTAAGAGGGACGACGTGATGGCAGCAACAATGACCGTTGCCGTATATCCACCCAGTTCCCGCCGATTGGGCCAAGCTACCTTTTTCATTTCGTTCTTCACATCCCGGAAGAACCCCAACGCTCCGCCGGAGCTTTTTACATCGGGAGTGAGTTGAGTCGATGCCATAATTGCTCCACCTTATTTCGTTTCTTTATGCAAAGTGTGCTTTTTGCAGAATTTGCAGTACTTCTTGATTTCGATACGGTCCGTATCGTTCTTCTTATTCTTCGTGGTCTGGTAGTTGCGCTGTTTGCACTCGGTGCAGGCCAGGGTAATACCAATACGATTGTTGTTCGCAGCCATGTTTTAACACCTCACTTACATTCAAAATCCCTCAAAGTTGCCTATATAGACTATCATACAAGGATGCAGATGTCAACATAAAAATGTGGGACCGACCTGTCCTGTGTCGGTCCCACATCCTAGGCCTCTGCGGCTCAATTATTCTTCGATTTCGGTAACAACACCAGCGCCAACGGTACGGCCGCCTTCG
>NZ_QTNG01000009.1:0-106624 GCF_003603525.1 Acidaminococcus sp. AM33-14BH
CCTAAAAGGCGATTTAGTTGTGGGGCACCCCAACATTTGACAAAGAACCAAAATTTGTCCCTTACAAAAACGATAAGAGCCAGCCTTAGAACTGCATTTCCTTCAGGAACTCGTCTTGTTTTTCAAAAATATCTTTCAAGGCAGCATCGCGCTTTTTGCATACCTCGTCTTCAGATAGAGTTTCTTCAACATGAACCCTTACAGCCCGAAGAATCGTCCTCCCCTCCCATTTATCGAAAGATGTTTCCGTGTTGGAAGATTGGATTGCCTTCCCATAAAAAATAGAGTCATATCAATCTGATAGGGTTCTATTTTTAAATGGATGACACGACGCCCTAGCGGAACGGACCCGTTTTGAAGAAATCGAGTTCCAAGGCAACGTGCGTAAAGGCGTAGCGAGAACTTAGAGACCCAATGATTTTAAATTCTTTCCCATCAGTCCAAATTGGAAACGGACGCCATGGGCGCATTACTGGCAAGGACGAGTCCCACCACCTTTTCCGCCCCGCCTTCTTTGAGGAGGCGGGCCGCTTCTTCAAGGGATGCGCCCGTCGTTGCAATATCATCGATGACGATAACCGTCCCATCAAGCTTCACCGGATGGAAGGCAAAGGAACCCAATAGATTTTCCCGCCGTTCCGCACGGCTGAGCCCATGCTGCGGTTTTGTGGCCTTCTGCCGCCAAAGGGCCTGCGTCAGGATCATCGCATGTTTTTTCAGGTAAGGTCCAAAAATAGCGGGCGGGATTTCATAACCCCGCGTCTTTCGGCGTTTGGGGTCTGTCGGAAGGGCTACGACAAAAGGATTTCCTGTAAATAAAGGCTCAAGATCCGCCTCGTGGTGCAGGACTTCCTCCCCCATGCGGTCCAGATAGTCCCGGCGCTTTTCATATTTGAGACCATGAAGGGCCCGTTTGACGCCCCCTTCATAGCGATAGAGACGGTAAACAGCGTCAAGGTGAGGCACCGTTTCTTTTTTAAGTTCCAAATAGCCTGGTGCATAGGTGCTGCGGCGGCAGGCCTCACATAAAAGGCCCGGGCCTTCTACTTCTTCATGGCAGGCAGGACAGTAATGGGGATAAAAAATAGCGAGAATGAGTTCTTTCAGTACTTGCCACATAGTCATCCTTTCAAAAAAGAGCGGGGGCAAAACATGCCCCCGCCCATGAAAAAGTGCCGCCCGAAGGCAGCACGCTTTTCTTTTTAGTAACCAATAAAGACGTCGGTCTTGATATTTTCCTTCTTGATGCCAAGGCCTTCGAGACGTTCCGTAAAGGCATTGTTCATCCCCGGGGACCCAGCGATGAGGTATTCGGCATCATTTTGTACGTCTTTGGCATAAGTGTCCGTATCCTTCATAAAGATTTCCCTGTCCGAAATGAGCCGCACTTCCACACCCGGAACCGTTTCAAGGTCTTTCCAGAAGTCCTTATAGCAAAATTCGCCGCGATCATCGGAATAAAGAACTGTAATGGCATGGCCTTCTACAGGGTGATCCTTGTAGGCCCGCAAGAGAGCACGGATCGGCGTAATGCCAATACCGCCGGCAACGATGAGGGTCTTCTTGAAGCCTTCCGCATCCAGGGCGAAGGTCCCCAAGGGGCGCGCGACACCAATCTTATCACCAGGTTTGATTTTACGGAGCAGGGCTTCCTTGAAACTTGTGTGCTTGTCGGCAATACGGGTCGTAAACATGAGATATCCGTCAGCCATGGTTGAGGCAATGGTAAAAACGCGTGTGTTGCGGTCCTCAGCATCAAGTTCAAAGCCGTTTATCTGCCAGGCAACATGCTGGCCAGCTTTCCACGTAAAGCCTTCGGGGATGGTCATGATAAAGCTGTAGGAATCACTGGTTTCTTGTACGATCTTGGTCAGGGTTGCTTCTAAAAATTCCATAGTACACCTCCACGTATTGAAAAACTGATATGATTTATTACAGGTTACTTACTTTATCTTATTCGCTGTAAAAGGCGGGATTCCTCTTTTTAATAATCATTTTCCATTATGAAATTTTTAAATTGATTTTTCCATGTCAATCAATACCAAGTTCCCCATGCAGCCGTTCGGCAAGAAGGGAATAGCGCTTGCGCGTCCGGTCGTTCGTGACGGCCATCTGCATCGCTTTCTTGCTGCCGGCAAGATAAACCTGTTTTTTGGCCCTTGTAATGGCCGTATAAAAAAGGTTCCGCTGAAGCATGATATAGTGTCCAGGCACTAGAGGCATGATGACAACAGCGTATTCACTGCCTTGGGCCTTATGGACACTCATCGCATAAGCAAGGCGTAAGTCGTCCACTTCGCCGCCTTCATAGGTCACATTGCCCCCTTCGGGACGGTCCGGAAAGGATACAAAGACCGTCTTGCCGCGAATGAGGTCAATTTGTCCGATGTCCCCATTAAAAACGTTCTTTTCATAGTTGTTGCGGATCTGCATGACCTTGTCCCCTTCACGATAGACCGTGTTCCCCGCCTTATGTTCTGCTTTATCGGGACTTGGCGGATTGACGCGGGCCTGGAGCAGGCGATTCAGGTTTTCTACACCGCAGGGATTGCGGTGCATGGGAGAAAGGACCTGTACATTCTGCCAGGAAAGGGTTCTAACCATACGGGCATACGTATCAACGACGTAACGCACGGTCTCTTCTTCGTTCATGAACTGGCGGAACGTAAAATCCGTTTCTCCATCAACAAGTGGCATAAGGCCTTGGTTGATGCGGTGGGCATTTCGCACAATGGGGCTTAGTTGGGCCTGCCGAAAAACATTTTCGAGCCGTACGACAGGCATGGCGCCGCTGCGGATAATATCCTTGAGGACACTGCCCGGACCTACGGACGGCAGCTGGTCAACGTCGCCAACAAGGACCAGGCGGCAGCCAATGGGCAGGGCCCGTAGGAGATGGTACATGAGGACAATATCCATCATGGACGCTTCATCGACGATAACGGCATCCGCTTCAAGGGGCGTATCCTCGTTGCGCCCCCACAAGGCCTCGTCGCCATTTGGCGTATATTCGAGCATGCGGTGAACCGTCAGGGCCGGCTCGCCGGCTGATTCAGCAAGGCGTTTGGCTGCCCGTCCTGTCGGTGCCGAAAGAAGGATCTTGCAGCCTGCTTCCTTAAGAACGGACAGGATGCCCTTGATGACGGTCGTTTTCCCTGTGCCCGGTCCGCCCGTAAGGACAAAGACGCCGTGATCAACGCTCGTCTTAATGGCTTCTATCTGTTCCGGTGCCAGCGTCAGGTTCTCATCTTTTTCCCACGCTTCGATGATCTTTTGGTAGTCCACCTGCCACAGTTGGTTCACACGGTCACGCAGGACCATGAGGCGTTTAGCAACGCCCACTTCGGCCTGGTAGAGATATTCTGCGTACACGCAGGTTTCCCCGCCCACTTCTTCCGTGCGCAGCCTATTTTCATCAATCAGATGCTGGAAAATCGTCCGCACGTCGACAGGGTCCACAGAAAGAAGGGACGCCGCGCTTTTTACAAGCCATTCATCAGGGACACAGGTATGCCCTTGAGTCCCGCTCTGCATGAGGGCAAACCGGATGCCTGCCTGGATGCGCTCCTCGCCGTCAAGGTCCACGCCTAGGCTGACGGCAAGCCGGTCCGCCGTTTTGAAACCGATTCCCTCTACATCTTCGGCAAGACAATAAGGATTATTGGCAATCCGCGTAAGCGCCGTTGACCCATACAGGGATTGGATACGGGGCGCATAGTTGCCGCTGATACCGTGACTTTCAAGGAAAAAGACCAGTTCCCGCGTATCCGTCATCTCACTGTAGGAACTGATGATATCCTCAGCCTTTTTCTTGCCAATACCGGGCACTTCCCGCAGTCGTTCAGGATGCTCATCAATGATGCGGAACGTATCCTCCCCAAAACAATCGACAATGCGCTGCGCCATGGCAGGCCCTACGCCCTTGATGGCGCCGCTGCCGAGCATTTTGACGATGGCGGCTTCTCCGGTAGGCTTGAGGGCTTCCCATGTGCGGCAGTCAAATTGGCGGCCAAAACGAGGATGTTCAGTCCACGACCCAGTAAGGCGCACTTTTTCGCCGGCAAAAGGAGCTATGCCCTTATAGACAACAGACACTGCACCGAGATCCCGATTTTCTCCTCGAAAAACGCAAAATGTCCCCTGATCGGATTGAAAGACAATATTTTGGATGGTGACTTCAAGGGTCTGTTCTTCTGCCATGGTCGCTGCTCCTTTTTCGCATCGCTTCAACAATGATTCGCTCTATTATAGCATAGAATAGAGGATGATTGGGGAGTTAGCATAAGGTCAGAGACTTTCCATTACTTTATGGGCCGCTTTTTGATACCCTCTGCCCCAATGATCAAGGGCGTCAAGGATGGGCTTTAGGCTCATGCCAAGGTCTGTCAGAGCATATTCAACGCGAGGCGGTACTTCAGCATAGACGGTACGGGTCAATAGTCCGCAGGCTTCCATGTCCCGAAGGTTTGAGGTCAGAACCTTTTGGGATATATGGCCAACAGAATGACGCAATTCACCAAAACGCTTTTTGCCAGGCAGGAGATCACGCAAAATGAGGACTTTCCATTTATCTCCAATCAGCATAAGGGTGGTTTCCACTGGACAGGCAGGCAGTGATTCAATGAATTTCATAGCATTCCTCCGCAATAGTTTCTTTTAGGTACTTATAGCACTTTATTGTGCCTACTTCACAAAAGTTACTTCTATGAAGTATGATAAATCCATCGAAAGAAAAACACAAGCCCCTAAAGGGCTCCATCTTAAAGGAGGATCTCATCATGAAAATTGCCGTTGTTGCCGCTAATGGAAAAGCCGGTCAGCTGATTGTAAAGGAAGCCCTTGCCCAGGGCCTTGACGTAACGGCCATCGTTCGTCACACCAATCATTCCCTTGCCCAAAGGGTCATTGAAAAGGACCTCTTCGACCTCACACGGGACGATCTTGCCGGGTTCGATGCTGTCGTCGACGCCTTTGGTGCCTGGACGCCGGAAACACTGCCGCTTCATAGCTCATCCTTGAAGCATCTCTGCGATACCTTGAGTGGTACGAAGGTCCGTCTCCTTGTTGTAGGCGGTGCTGGAAGCCTTTACACGGATAAGACCCATACCCTGCAGCTTGTTGATACGCCGGACTTTCCAAGCGCCTTTAAGCCCCTTGCAACGGCCATGGGAAAAGCCCTCACCGAGCTGCGCAGCCGCTCCGACGTCAATTGGACCTACATCAGCCCGGCCGCGGATTTTCAGGCAGATGGAGGGCGCACAGGAAGCTACATACTTGCTGGCGAAGAACTGACGCTAAATAGCCGCGGCGAAAGTGTCATCAGCTACGCTGACTTTGCCCTTGCCATGATTGATGAAATCGTCAAAGGCAGTCACATCAAGGAACGGATTTCTGTGGTTCGTAAGTAATGCTGCTGTCCTAGGTCAGGCATAAAAGTAAACTCATTTGAGGAAGAACGTGAACCCCTTGCTTTAATCTAAAGCAAGGGGTTCACGGCTTATTGTATGATACCTGTATCACGGTTGGGAATAGGGACTGTTGTGAATTGTGAGTTGTGGGTCTTGAGTTGTGTAACCGATACCCAAGGTCGTTGACACTCTGATTTTTTAAAACCCTTCATTTTTGACAACCTTTTTTGACTATACCCAGCGTTGTTGACACCTTAACTGATTGAAATCGCTGGGAGAAAACTTTATAAAGAGGTTTGCTCTAACGCAGGGAAAGCTAGAAAACATAAAAAGGAGACTGCGAAGAAATGAATGACTCATTTTCTCACAGTCTCTTTTTTATCATTTCAGCGATTCAAAATAGGAGAAGCGCCAGCCCTTGGCAGTCTTTACGTACGGGAAATCGACGGATTCCGTTTTGACAAGGGTCTTATGTTCCTTATCGGCATAGACCGGGGTCTTTGCCGTCACAACAATCCGGTCGCTTGACGGACGGCTCAAGCTGTAGGTCGGTGTACCCTTGAGAGGGTTTGCTTTTTTGGCGGCAGGTGCCACAAAAAGTTTGTTATCAGCCTGGCGATACATCTTATTGCCGCTGATGATGAAGCTTGCCAGGGAATCCGTAAAGATGTCATGGACGGCAGCTTTTAGATCCAACATGTTGTGAATGGTCGGGTCCGATACGGAATAATAGAGCATGTAGCCACTGTCAAAGCGTTCCTTTCCATCCGTCGGCAGGGGGTTATGTTCGAACCACTCAAAGACCGTCGTTGCACGTGTAAGGGCGGTCATCACTTCTTCATTGGTCGGATTTTCAGGGGAAGCAAAGGCCGTCATGGCACCCATGATCAGTGCGAGGGCCGTCAGCATCAAAGTGCGGATTTTTTTCATAACTAGCACTCTCCTTTGTTAGACTGCCTCCATTTTACCATATTCTGAAGTCATAGTATAATAAAAACCTGAAAAAGAATCGATTTCCTCTGGGAAATCAATACAATAAAGGATGGAGAAAATATGAAACCATACAAAGCGGTCATCTTTGACCTTGACGGAACGCTCCTTGATACCTTGGCGGACCTTGCGGCCTCCCTGAACGCCGTCCTCACGCGGCACGGTTACGGGCCCCAGCCCCTTCACGCGGTGCGGCGCTATTTAGGAAACGGAGCAGAACGCCTCTGCCGTCTGGCCCTGCCAAAAAGCGTCAAAGAGGAAGAATTCCAGACCATTTTCAATGAGTTCAAGGCCTACTACAAGGATCACTGCCACATCGCCACAAAACCATATGATGGCATTCTTGGCCTTCTTAAGGGCCTTCAGGCGCAAGGCATCAAGACGGCCATCGTCTCCAATAAACCCGATGAATCTGTCCGCGCCCTGCGGGATGATTTCTTTCCTGCCGTGACCCTTGCCGTGGGGCAAACGGAGGGCATTCCCCGCAAACCGTCCCCCACCATGGTAGAAAAAGCCCTGCATGACCTAGGCATCAAAAAGGATGACGCTGTCTACATTGGCGATTCAGAAGTTGATTTTGAAACCGCCCGGCGCGCCGCCATGGATGTCATCCTTGTAAGCTGGGGATTCCGGGACCGTGCCGAGCTGAAAGCCTTGGGAAAAGCGGTCATTGTCGATACACGGGAGGCATTATCTGCCTATCTTTTGGGATCAGTCCAAAAATCGGACTGATCTGATACAAGTAAGGGTCCCTTTGCTCTATGAAAAAGGGAGAAGAACCATGAGGCAGGCCTACCAGACAACAGCCCATTTGAAGATGGTTATCGTCTAGGCACTTTTAGAGGAGCTTTTGCCCTTTTCTGCCTGTATAGGCCCGCCGCCTTGTCCCCCACTCCTCAACTTTCTTTAGCATACACGAACGATTGCTCTGTCGCAGGTTCTATTCGGAGGACAAGAGGCCCCCATTGTTATAGCATGTTTCGTCTCTCAAAACGCAAAAAGGAGCTGTCAGGCAATGAACAAGCCATTGCTTTACAACTCCCTCTTTTATTTTTTATAGGCTTCTCGGATACTATCTGCAGTAAACTTAGCATCTTCCATATCTGTACCTGCAAGATTTGCATCGTCAAGATTGGCACTTGTTAGTTCCGCTTTTGTCAGGTTTGACCCCACGACCGTGGCGCTTGTCAAATTGGCGCTGCGCAGGAGGGCTTCTGAGAGGTTGGCTCTCCGGAAACGTGCATCATAGAGGTTTGCCGATGTAAAGTTGGCACTCATGAAGTTGGACCGGAAGAACCAGCTCCTAGCAAGGTTCGCCGAATAAAAATTGGCCATGGCCCCAGAAGCATAGTCAAAATTGCTTTCCCGCAGGTCTGCCGTATAAAGGTTTGCAAAAGTAAGCGATGCATGGGCAAAGCTCGTGCGATACGCCGTTACGCCGATCAGGGAGCCTCGGTTCAAGACCGCGTAAGAAAGGTTGGCGTGGGTAAGGTCTGCCCCATCCAGCTTTGCCTTCACAAGATAGGCTTTGCGCAAATTGGCCTTTTGAAGGTTTGCCTTAGAAAGGTCAGCGCCTTCCAGGACGGCACCGGAAAGATCAGCATAACTGAGATCGGCTCCCGTAAGATCTGCCCCTGTGAGGTCCTTGTTTTTAAGGGTCGCCCCCCGAAGGTCCCCGCCTGGACAGGATCGGGTCTCCACAAGACGCGCCACATCTCCCGCATCAAACGCAAGGACCGGCGACATCACAAGGCACGAAAGGGCCAGCAGGGCCGCGATTTTCCATTTTTTCTTACTCATTCCACTCATTCCTTTATTAGCTGCAGCAGCGTTTCCGGTGCTTTGGGCAAAGTCTCAATGATTTTCCAAGGCGTGTATTTTTTTAAATCTTCCGCCTTGTAGGTCGAACCGCCCTTTACAATCAAGGCCCGCACCCCGATGGCATCAGCGCAGGTGATATCATGGGGCGTATCGCCGATCACAACGGCATCACTCGGCGTTACCTCTGGATCAAGGGCTGTCAGTTTTTTCCACAGGGCCCTTGAAAGATCATCGCGAAGCTCACTGATTTCTCCAAAGGCACTGACACGGCGGTCAAAATAGTTATCAATCCCAAAATGGGCAAGTTTTGCCAAAGCGGCCTTTTCACAATTTCCTGTCAAAAGAAGGTTTGTTACATCCGGTGCGGCCTGCGTATAAGCAAGGGTTTCCTTGACAAAAGGCAACAAATGACCATGCCGTTCGGCAAGGGTTTCTGGCAAGCGCTTGGCATAAGCTTCGATGAAGGTCTCTACATCGGATTTTGTGCAGCTTCCTTTGATTTGTTCAATGGCCCGGCGCGCAATATAAGTATCGGTACGTCCGCTCATGCTGTAGGAAAAATTGAAACCATCGACGCCATACAGGTCGCGGATGGTCTCTTTCATAGCCGTAACCCCGGCAAAATTAGTCAGCATCAGCGTTCCATCAATATCCCAAAGTAAATAGTTCATCTTTTTTCCCCATGTCACAAAATCGAGGCGTTCCAGCAAGAAGCTTCTTGCTGGAAAAAAGGCACTGAGCCAATGATTCTTAGCATACTGGGATCATTTTTTCAGCATGAAATTCTTGAGTTTCACTCCAGCGTTTTTAGCCCGCCGCATAGGTTTTACCATCTTCTGGCGCCGCGGTTTCATATCCTCTATATTGCCAAAATCACCGCGTTTGATGACTGTCATCTTTGACTGATCCGGTCCCATTTCCTTACGGATGGCAATGCCCAGTTCCTCAGGAATGAAGTCCCCATTCATGTTCATGATATCGAGGCCAGCATAACCAAAGTCTTCGCAGACTCGCAGAATGACGTGCCCACCCTTTACGGGAACCGTAAAGATAAGACTGCCTTCGTCCGGATCTTCATCCAAATAAAAATGAAGGGCCTTGACGGAAAACCGTTCCATACATTCTTTCAAAATGGTTTCGATTTGAATGGGGTCCTGGATGACCGTTTCTAGGCAGCGATACATATCGAGCGCAATTTGTGTTCCTTCTCCAATCACAGGGTTCACATCCTTGTGGGTTTATTTTAAATCTCTTCATTATATCCCACGAATGGATGGACTGTCAAAAAATAAGGAACAGGGTTAGTCTGCTCTCAATAAAATCAAAGGGCCTGCAGCACAAAGCACGCGGCCTTTTACCGCAACATCTGTCAGCTATTGATGGCATTTTAGGAGCAGGAAGGGATACGTGGTCTCAAATCGGTGCGCTAGTTGCGCGTTCCCTATGTTCAGCAAGCTCTTTATCAATCATCGCCAGTTCATCATAAACGGCCCGCACTTTTTCGTTTTCCTTTCCGTATAGCCCTTTGCAAACTATTCCTGCTTCCAAAAGGGCTTCACGGGCGTCTTGGATCCTTCCCATGCCACGCAAGGCCCAAGCCTCATGCTGCCTGTTAATGGCATACTCATGAGTCTTGCCGTAAAATTTCAACAAATAGGCCGCTGCTTCATGATAGACCTGGGCGGCCTTTTCGTATGCCGCTTTTTGGTAGAGAATGCCTCCCAGCCCATTTAGTGCTGCCGCATAATAGGGATTTTTCCTATCTCCATGAAGTCGAAACTCTGATAAAGCCTTTTCGATGTACTGGTCTGTCTTATCCCCTTCATCCATACGGTAATAGAGAAAGGCAAGCTGGTAATAGACCCGGCCAACATCTTTTTGTCGGCCCGAAAGGAGAAAATAACGCAGGCTTTCTTCCAGCCGTTTCGCCGCTTTTTCAAGTTCTCCCTTTTCCTGATAGACCTGACTGAGATTGAGGTAAAGACTGGCACAGACGGAGACATTCAGCCGTGCTTGGGCCTTATAGATGGCAAGACTTTCTTCAAAAAGGGCAATGGCCGTGTCCTTATCACCCATCTTTCGATATGTTCCGCCCAAATTGTTCAGAAGGGATGCGTATTCCGGCGAATGCCGTCCCCGCTCCTTAAGAAGAGCCTTCCGAAGGCTTTCCATGACACTGATGGATTCTTCAAATAATCCGATTTTCCGATAAAACAGACCTTTTTCATTGGTCACACTGGCCCAATCCAAAAAATTTCCTTTTGTTTCCATCTTTTGCTGCCACTGCGTCAGGAACGTTTCCATTCGTTCCACTGATCCCGTTCTCATCAGGCGGTCCCGAGTTTCCCAAAACTGCTGCATTTCAGTTGTCATCAGGGATTCCTCCTTTACTTATTTCCTATTGTAGCAAAGGTTCAGGCCCCATACTTTGCCCGTTCTATCCCTTCCTGTGCTGGAGCTCTTCTTTTTTGCACAAAAGATGGTGAGATTCAGCAAAAGAATGATGAGAATAGGCACATCATGGAAGACAGCCTTTTTTTATAATAAAGTCAACAAGATAAGCCACGGCAAAGTGGAAATTCATAGGAGGTTACAACATGGATAACTTTACTTTTTACAGTCCGACCTACTTTGTTTTTGGGAAAGAAACGGAAAAGGAAACCGGCAAATACGTCAAAAAGTATGGCGGCACCAAAGTCCTGATCCACTATGGCGGCGGCAGTGCTGTCCGTTCCGGCCTCATTGCCCGCATTGAAGCATCCCTTGATGCAGAAGGCATTGGCTACGTGGAACTGGGCGGTGTCAAGGCATCCCCTCACGCCGACCTCATCTACAAAGGCATCGATCTTGCCAAGAAAGAAAAAGTGGACTTCATTCTTGCTGTTGGCGGCGGCTCCGTCATGGACTCGGCAAAAGGGATTGCTTTGGGCGTCCCCTATGATGGAGATTTCTGGGATTTTTACTGCGGCAAGAAGGGCCCTGTTACGGAAGCCCTTCCTGTTGGCTGCGTTGTGACCATCGCCGCTTCCGGGTCCGAAGGATCCACGGATTCCGTGGTCACCCTTGATACGGAAGATGGTCATGAATACAAACGCTGCGCTGACGGCGATATCCTGCGTCCGCTCTTTGCCATCATGAATCCAGAATTGATGATGACCCTGCCGCCTTATCAGACGGCAAGCGGCATTTCCGACATCATGGCCCACTGCATGGAACGGTATTTCTCCCACACCAAAGAATGTGAACTGACGGACCGTCTCCTTGAAGCCGTCATGCTCACCATGATCAAAGAAGCCCGCCGAGTCATGAAAGATCCGATGAACTACGACGCTCGTGCCAACATCATGTGGGCTGCCATGGTAGCCCAAAACAACTCCACCGGTGTCGGCCGCGCCCAGGATTGGGGCACCCACCACATGGACAACGAAATTGGCATCCTTTATGGAGCCAGCCACGGTGCCGGTCTTGCCCTTCTCTTCCCGTACTGGATGATGTATGCCATGAAGACCCAGGGGCCAACTCTCTTTGCCAAATACGCAAGCCGCGTCTGGGGCATTCCCATGGACTTCGAACATCCGGAACTGACTGCCATGGAAGGCATCAAAGCCTTCCAGCGCTTTGTCAAAGAAGACCTGGGCATGCCGACCACCATCAGTGAACTGGGCGGCAAAGAAGAAGACATTCCCAAGATGGTCGAAAATATGTTCTACGAAGCACCTAACCATGGGAACTTTGTCAAACTGACGCCGGAAATTGCAGCGGAAATCTACAAGATGGCCCTGTAAGAACGCGTCTCATTGCACTCTCGCGTAATACCTCCTTCTAGATAAGTCAACCCTTCTACGCAAAAATGCGGACCGTACTCCCCCTCTCACGGTTCGCATTTTTGTCATTTTTATTTGGTGCACAAATCGCGCCAATTTGATGTAGTTTCGCACCGTCATACGTCTCGTTTTGGTGCCCATTAAGCGGGGATGGCTGCAGCGCAGCAGCTATGTTGTCACAATGCCGTTTTTGTCCATGGATGAGCAAATGCATAAAGAAAGAGAGACTGTAAAAAAATTAAGAGGATTCATTTTTTCACAGTCTCTTTTTTGCGTACCCGCACTAGATTTTTTCCAGATCAATCTCATCCCGCTTGATATGGTACTGTAGGTTCTGCCGGCTCATGCCAAGTTCCCTGGCGGCGGCAGAAATATTGCCGCCCGTCCGTTTGAGGGCCTGCACAAGGGCGGCACGCTCCACATCGCGAAGGGTCTTGCGGCTCCGTCCCAGCTTTTTACCCATTCCTTGGGATAACGACTGCAGTGAGCTTACCGGTACTTCCATATTCACAAAATGCTCGGGCAGGCATTCCACCGTAAGGGTCGCCCGTTTTTCCGGCAGCATGTTCATAGCATATTCGATGGCGTGCTGCAATTCCCGCACATTGCCTGGCCAATCGTAATGGGTAAAGATATCAAGGACGTGGGGATCGACAGTCTGGACATTCCGTTCCAGCTGCTTATTGTAGCGGGCAATGAAACTTTGGACCAAAAGAGGAATATCTTCTTTACGTTCCCGCAGGGGCGGGATGCGGATTCCAACAACACCTAAGCGGAAATACAGGTCCTGCCGCAGCTTATGGGCGGCAAGAGCTTCTTCAGGAGGGATATTGATGTTTGATAGGACGCGGACATCCACTTTCCGTTCCCGCGTGCTTCCTACGCGCCGCACCGTACCTTCCTGGAGGACGCGCAGCAGCTTAGGCTGAAGATTGATGTTCATAGAGTTGATTTCATCAAGGAGCAGGCTGCCGCCATTTGCCTGTTCAAAGAGTCCTGGATGGGATTCGGCGCCTGTATAGGCACCCTTTTCTGTTCCAAAAAGCAGCCCTTCAAGAAGGTTTTCCGGGATGGCCGCACAGTTGATGGCAAGAAAGGGTCCCTGTGCCCGTCTGCTGGCGTTGTGGATACTCTGGGCAAAAAGTTCCTTGCCGGTTCCTGTTTCACCGTAGATCATGACAGATGAAGAGGACTTTGCTACCTGCTTGCAGCGGTCCACAAGAACGCGCATGGAATGGCTTGATGAAATGATATCTTCAAAATGGTATTTTGCATGGAGCACACTATCGTGACTTTTTTTCCCCTTGATCTGGGCATCCTGGCGGAGTAGTTCATCCTGCAATTCAAGGATCTTGCGGTGCAGGGAATCAAGCTGACTGAAGTCTTCCATGACGCTGTACGCGCCTAGGACCTGGCTGTTTTTAAAGATGGGATAGTTATCCGATACGATATCAACTTCTTTCCCATTGAAGGTCTCGTATTGCTGGCGCTGGTTAAGGTAAGGTTTTTCCGCTTTAAGGACTTTGGGAAGCAGGAGCGGCATATCACTTTCACTCTTATAGACTTCATCCATACTCTTACCAACAACAGTTTCATTGAGCAGACTATCCATGCGAACGGCAGCATCGTTCAAAAAGAGGATCTGTTCTTTTTCGTCGCATAAAATGACGGACTCGCTGATCCGGTTCAGGACGTTTTGAAACATCTCCCGGTACACGTCGCAGGCAGCATCCCGAAAGACGATGAGTTCCATGCCTTCCGGGATTCCCTGCACAAGCGGGCACTTGACGCGGCGCACCCATTTTTCAAAAGCAATATGAGCAATCTGTTTATCTTTCAAGGGAAGCAAAAGAGGCCGTGCATTATCGGGCACAGGCGTACCAACCCCTTCAGACATTGCTAAGAAAGATTTGCCCACTTCATTGATGGCCGCAATGATTCCATTTTTCTGGACCAGCATGGCTCCCATGCCAAGGCCTGACAAAAAAGTCATGACTTCCTGCCACTTCATGTTCTTCAACCACCCTATCCTAAACTACATTTTCTCTCGCACCCATAATAGCCTATTTATTTTATCATAGCCCAAATTTTTCCCTGCGTAAAGAATTTACTTAGGAATGAACGATTCGGGAAAACGCGAAAAGACCTGTCGAAGACAGGCCTTTTGCAAAAGAAATGATTTATGCGTCGGAACCGATTTTCAGGACTTCGCGCATGAACTTAATGCTCTTTCTCATGCCTTCCAGTTCCTTTTGGCGTCCTTCTTCGAGGCTGTATCCGCTCAGCGGCAGCTCGATTTCAAGGTCAATGGTATCAAGTTCTTCCGGCGCTTCAGCGCGCAGGATCTTCATGATTTCCACAACATCGACGTCACCGTCGCCAATGGCACAGCCCAAGGAGTGGGTCCCGTCAGGATCAGCAAAGATTTTGTTGTCGCAGAAGTGGACGCAGTAGCAGTAAGGCGCCATTTTCTTTACGCATTCAGCAATGCCTTCGCCGAGGATGAGAGAGTTGATCGTGTCGCAGCAGGCTCCGATCTGGGGATGGTTGAGTTTTTTCACCATCCAGACTACTTCATCAGCAAAGAGGTCACAGTGGTTTTCAATGGCAATCTTGAGACCATATTTTTCAATGGTAGGGATGTTCTTTTGGAACTCCATAACCACGCGGCTCATCTGTTCCATGGCTTCCGGTGACATGCATGCATGTGTGAAAGGGCGGGAATGACGGATATCCGTGCTGTATTTGACGAGTTTGGCCCCCATAGCATGGGCAATTTCCAAGGATTCCTCAATGGTCGAATTGACGCGGGGATCACTCGGAGCATCAAAGGAGATATTAAGTTCCAGGTCAAGGCCCCGTTTTTCTGCTTCCTTTTTCACCATTGCCAGGTGTTCCGGGCTCGTATCGTTGTCGAGGTCAACAAGGGTGATATGAAGCACTTCGATATGTTCCTTTTTGGCAAGGTCCATGAGGTCGATGAGGGAACCGGCCTTTTCAAAAGCATAGGTCTTGCCTTCGCTCTGGAAGCCCCAGCTTTCCCCGTAACCGCTCAGGTGAAGGGTATAACTGTGCATGCCGAGTTTGAACTTTCTGTTGCTGTTTTTTCCCGTAATCTTGTCCATTTTCAATTCTCCTTTGTTGTTAGTTTATCCAACAGCGTCGATGCCGTTAGCTTCCCGGAAAAGTTTGGGCGTCATTCCCGTAATGCTGTGAAAAGCCCGGGTAAAGGTGGAATTGCTGCTGTAGCCGACCATGATGGCAATGTCCATCATGGAATAATGGGTCTTTAAGAGCAGTTCTTTCGCCCGCTCGATGCGGATACGCCGCAGGTAAAGACTGGGTGAGCAGCCCGTCTGCTGCTTAAACCAATCGTTGTAGTAAGTCACATTGTAATTTTCCATTTCAGCCAGCTGGTTCACTGTAATGGGCAGGTCATAGTGTTCGCTCAGATAGCGGATACTTGGGGCTGCGCAGTTATCCATCAGTTTGCTGTAAAGGTAGCTATAAAGATAGGATACAGAATTGCTTTCTGGATTCTGCCGCAATTCGGCCTGGATGAGCTCCACGAGCTGGGCAATCTGCCCCACCATAGAAATGACGATGGGGTAGGAAAGCATGATGCCTTCCTTTTCATCGACGATTTCCTTTGATAGATTGATGGCAAGGAGTTTTCCTCGATAGCTGCACTGGTGATCCATCTTAGGCGGTACAAGGCACAGTTCCTGGGGTGTGACAGTATAGTCCGAATTGCCAATGGATAATTCCATCGTTTCTCCCATAGGCACGAGGATTTGGGGATATTCGTGATGATGGGCACCAAAACATTCCTGAAAGACCTCGATATCAAACTTTTGGCTTAACATACTCATTCCCCTCTCTCAAAGAATCAGTAATCCGCGTAAGGAAGGTTTTTGATGACAACGTCAAGGCCCTTGACCTTGGCCGAAATCCGGTCATCAGGGGCAGCCACTTCGTCTGTTTCGGGAGCCGCCTTAAGGCGATGGCTCTTTGAAGCAAGAAGGGGATTGCAGAGCTTCACATTCATCAAGAAGAGCCACAGCGTTGGCACGGTCATGATAAGACCGCCGATGTTAAGCAATCCCTTGACAGCATTCATGCCGCCTGAGACGACAAGAAGATAGGCGACAGCGGAAATGGCCACACCGAGGATGATTTTGAGGGTCTTCGGCGGTTCAGCGTCAATTTCCTGACCGTGGACGCAGAGCGTTGCAAGCGCTGCCGTATTAGGGTCTGCCAACGTGATGAAGGACAGGCACACCGTAATGAGAAAGGCGAGCTGTACGAGCTTCCCCCGCGGCATAGTGCCAAGGACCTGATAGAGAGCAGTCTGCATGCCTTCTTTTTGAATCATGGCCCACACATCAAAGGTTCCACTCGTCTGGACGGAGATGGTCTGGCCAGCGAAGATGGCGATGAAAAGGCAGCAGAAAAGGGACGGAACAAGGATTTCCACAAGAAGAAATTCCCGCACGGTGTGCCCCTTCCCCATGCGGGCAAGGAACATGCCGATAACGGGTGCATAGATAAAGAAAGAATTCCAGAAGGTGATTGGCCATTCGTTCGCCCACTGATCCATCGGGGCCAGCGTATTGTTGTACGTGATTTTGTGCCAGAAGTTATCCATAATGTCGCCAATGGCTTCTGTACCGATTTTTCCAATGAAGATGGAATCTCCCGTTACGACGACGTAGAGCATCAGACCAAAGAAGAAAAACATGCACGCCGTAGATACATAGGTAAGCCCCTTATTGATACCCGTCACGCAGGAAATGATGAAAAAGCCGGCCACAACAACGGTCAGGATGAAGTACATAAAGGGTCCCTGCGGGATGCCAAAGACGGCATTGATACCGCCGCTGATCTGCATAAGACCCGCTGCCATGGAGTTTGAGACGCCGCAGGCAACGGCATAGCCGCAGAACATGTGAAGCAGGCTCGTCAAGTGACGGTGCTTGCCACCTAGCGTGCGTTCCAGCATGGGCCCCATGGAAAGGGACTTTTGGTAGTTAAAGCAAAGGAGCGCAAAAGCGCAGGCCGGAATGGAATAAATGAAGTACTGGACAAAGGACCAATGAAACATGGCCTGACTGACAGCAAAAATCGCCGCGTCCCTGCTTTCCGGCAGGGCGTGGATGGCAGCCGGCGGCTGCATGAAATGATAGAGCGGTTCGCCCATGGCCCAATAAAGCAGACCGCAGCCAATACCGCCGCAGATGGAAATGGAGTACCACTGCCAGGTCGTAAAGTCCGGTTTGGCATCAATTCCGCCAATCTTGACATCACCCCATTTGAAGATGATGAGGACCATCCCCAAAATGACGGAAAAGACAGCAAGGAAGTTGATCCACCAGCCAAAGTAATCTCCTATGAGGTAGAGCATCTTTGACATGACAAAGCCAAACTTTTCCGTAAAGAAAATACCTAAAATGATTTCTATCGTAAGAAGAAGCCCAATGACGATGAGGACTTCTTTATATAATTTTCCTTTTAATTTTTCTTCCATCGATTCATGCCTCTCTTTTTAGGTTTCAATCATTGTACGGTAATATTGTAGGTACGAAGAATCTTGCGGCAGCGATCCATCATATCCAGCGTCGGGGTCTTGACGGATTTCATCATGTAGTCGCGGCCCAGTTTCTTATAGGTCACACTCCCCAGTGCGTGATACGGTAAAAGCTGCAGATAGACCAATCTGTCAAGATTTTGGCAGAATGTGCCAATCTTGTGGAGTTCTTCCTCCGAATCGTTGACTCCAGGAATGAGAGGGGTCCGGAGAATCATCTGAAACCCTCCCTTCTGGCGGTCCAAAAACTTAATATTATGAAGAATGATGCGATTATCAACACCGCAGTACTTTTTGTGAAGGCTCGGCGTGACCGCTTTGAGATCAACGTAAAACGTATCAACATAAGGAACCATAGCGGCAATAGTTTCTTCTTTTCCAAAGAAACTTGTTTCGACGGCTGTAGAAATGCCTTCCATCGAGGCCGCCTTCAAAAGAGCAAGAGAGAAATCAGGCTGGGCCAGGAGTTCCCCTCCGGAAAGGGTCATGCCCCCTCCGGAGATGAAGTAGAACGCGGTATCCTTGCGGACTTCCTTCATGACGTCCGTGACAGTCATTTCCGTTCCATAGGATTTACTGCCGTCCACCGTCGTTTCAACTTGAAACGCCTGACTTTCCGGCGTGGAACACCACTGACAGCGAAGCGGGCATCCTTTTAGGAAGACGACTGTCCTCATGCCATCACCATCATGGATGGAAGATCGCTCGATGCGAAGCACCATTCCTTTTGTCTGTTCCAGCGTCATTGCTCCTCATTCCTCTCTTGTCTTAGCCTATTGATTGTCCTTAACGGGCTGATTCGGTCCAGTGGTTGATTTCCGTACGTCCAATGATTTCATCCTGCGTTTCCTTGCCGAGTTCGACAAAGAAAGCTGTGTAGCCAGCCACACGGATGAGCAGGTCGCGGTGATCGTTCGGGTGTTTCTGGGCATCGATCAAGGTTTCGCGATCGACGCAGTTGATCTGGGCATGGTAAACACCAAGTACGCTCATGGTCTTTACCATGTTCATAGCATGAGTCATACCGTTTTCACCCTTGATGAGATCCGGTTCGAACTTCATATTGAGCTGCGTGCCCTGGGTAAAACGCGCATGCGGCAGGTGGCTGACTGATTTTAAAAGGGCCGTCGGGCCATTGACGTCCGTACCGCCCGTAGCACCGATGCCATCCGTGAGCGGTGTCGTTGCCTTGCGTCCGCTCGGCAGGGCCCCTACCCACTGGCCAATCGGCGTATTGCCTGATACAGGCAACATACCCAAGGTCATCTTGCCAAAAACCGTATCGTATTTTTCGAACTGGTCTGCCACATGGTTGAAAATTTCACCGACACAGAAGTCAGCCCGCGGATCATCATTGCCATATTTTGGGGCTTCAAGGCAAAGCTTCTGGATATCTTCATAACCTTCGAAGTTGGCATCGAGGGCCTTGATGAGAGTATCCATGGAGATCTTCTTTTCATCGAAGACAAGGTACTTCACATCAGCGATGGAGTTGATGATATCAGCCTGACCAACTGTAATGACACCGCCGCCAGCATTGTATTGGGCACCGCCTGGCTGGCTGTAGTCCTTGCCGACTTCCATACAGTGCTCATAGCTAAGAGACAGGGTCGGAACAGGGCGATAGTTCATGCTCAGGTAATCAAGGAGCTGGTTGCAGCTCACGATGACATCAACGGCATAGTCAATGTGCTTTTTCACGGCAGCAAAGAAATCGTCAAAGGTCTTGAAGTTTCTCGGATCCCCTGTGTGGATGGAGACCTGTTCGCCCGTAATGCGGCTTTTGCCGTCATTTAAAGCAAATTCAACCATGGCACCCATATTGATATCGGCAATGTCCGTATATTGCTTCATCTTCCCAGACAGGTTCGTTTCTACGCAACCGCAGGGGTTCCAGTTCCAAGCTTCACGAAGAGGAATGCCCTTGTTCTGGAGCATCTGGATACCTACATCGTTGGAGTAGATGGCCGGCATCGTAAGGCCCATGCCGATGGATTCGATGGCTTTACGGAGCAGGGAATCAGGGTTCTTGGAAATGCTGTAGGTCATGGCCATGTTCGGTTCCTTGAAACGAACATCTTCCGTGGCCTGAATCATCATGTAACTCAATTCGTTGCTGGCGTCGTTGCCATACTGGTCAATACCGCCGCAGCTCGTCTGGACCGTAATGCAGTAGCCGGCGGCATACTGAGCTGTAACTTCATCCTGGAAAAGGGACATTTCAGCCACTTTGATCCACAGGCAGTCAAGAAGTTCCTGAGCATCGTCATCCGTGAGGATTCCCGCTTCCTTGTCTTTCTTATAGTACGGATAAAGGTACTGATCGAGTCGGCCCAAGTTATAGCTCGAAGCATTCTGTTCCATGAAGCAGGCATATTCATAGGAAATGATGCTCTGGCAGGCTTCATAGAAGGTGCGGGCCGGATATTCCGGTACGTGACGGGTGACTTCAGCAATCTTTAAAAGTTCAGCCTTGCGAACGGGATCGTCGCATTCAGCGGCCATCTTTTCAGCAAGATCGGCATGACGGTGGGCCAGCAGGATGACAGCGTCAGCAGCTTTGATTTCTGCTTTATAGAAGAAGCTCTTTTCAAGGTCGCCCGGGTTGGCATCGTCCAGTTTAGCCAGGGCATCTTCTGCTTCCTTACGGATTGCAGCAAGACCCTTGGTGAGGATGCGCATCCAGCCCGGCGTGTTTTCGCCATAGCCGCGAACAGCTTTACGGTCGATGAAGATGGCGCCGTTGGCACGCAGCCGTTTGGCATCTTCTGGAAGCATGAGGTTCCAGCGGTCAAAGACGCATTTATTTTTCCAGTAATTCTGGACTTTTTCAGTGTAGACTTTCTTCCCTTCTTCACTCAGGTAGAAGGGGTCGAAAGGACGGGTGCTGATCGTGTCCAGTTCTTTTGCGATGACGCCAGAAGCGCTGTCCGGGTTCAGGATGCCGCAGCGAGGTTTAAAGCCAACACCTCCGACCAGCAGTTCATGAGGCTGGATATAGATGTTTTTCTTGGCGCATACATTGTAGTAGCCGTTGGCGCGCTGGATGATCCAGGGCTGCCCTTCCATCTCCTTGAACCCCTCTGTAAAGAACGCTGCGTCGTAAACGTCCATGTCAACGCGGGTTTGGAGGTACTGCTGACGCAATGCCTCAATTCGTTTCATGTACTCTTTTGCCATAATAATGCCTCCCTTTTCCTGCAATAACGTGATTTCCCAGGGAAATCTTTAAATGACTCCATTCATCTACCTTATTACGTAGCAAATCTTATGCCAATTCTCATATTTTTTATTCCGTTTCTAGGTGTAAGAGTCGGAATTATCAGTCTACTTGCGCCTTCTCGGTTTTTTATCTATATCATTTTGTGCAGTTTCTTTTCTTAAGGTTCTTTCTAAACAGCTCCCTATTATGCTAATTTTGCACTTTTTGCATGCAAACTATTTTGCGCTTCAGTTGGAGCAGCATATTCCCTGCCCATTTATTTGCACCCTTGGATTTATCAAGGCTAATGGGAGAGTTTTTCTTCAGCATCCCGCAGGGAATCATACCCATAAGCATGGACCGTTGCCCGCAGAATTTCTTCGTTCAGGTTGACGTCTTTTTCCAGGCAGCCCATGAGATAGGCCTCATAAAGGGCCAAGGTCGCTTCTGAATAAGTCAGGAGCTCTCCTTTGAGATAAGTCTCAAAGGCTGTATCAGCACTCCCGTCCTGGGTAATGCGCCTGCCTTTTTGGGAAAGGGCCGGGTATTTTTTAGCGATTTCTTTCTGCCAGTCCATATGGATGGCAGCAATGCGCAGGACGCGTCCTTTCTTTTCATCTGTAACTTGAGGCAGCAGATCCCGCACTTCCTTAAATTCCTTAGGCGAGGTCCACATCATCATATACCCGTATTTTTCGGCAAGAAGGTTACGTCCTTCTGCCTGAGCTGCCCTTAAATCGTTTTCATAACTTTCCAGAAGGGGCACATTCCAGGAAAGGAACTGGCTGCCCCTCATGATGAAGAAGGTTTTCCGATCATCCTGGCAGGACGCCCGTCCGCCGATATTATGGACCTTATCAAAAAGAGTCCATTCCCGCTCAATGAGGCGCTGAATGAGTTTCATTTTTTCCATAGTCTTGGTTCCTCCATGATATTGCGGCGGCGCAGCTCGTCGTCGTTGATCTTTGCCTGTACGTAAAGTGCATGCTCTGTAAGAAAAGTCCCCACGCCTTCCGGAACAAGTCCTGCATCCATCAAGGCGCGGGAAAGTCTTCCTGAAATTGCTTCCATGAGGGCCATGGACCGTTCTGTGTCCTGCGTCATAAGAAGGTCTTCAAATAAAGGCAGCGTGCCATACGTTTCGGAAAGGGTACCTACGCTCCGATAAAGCCATTTATAAAAAGGCGCATAGGCGTGGTTCAAATGATGGATCAGCTGCATAGCAGAAAAGAGGAATCCACTCTTGGAAAAAGTCATGGCTCCTAGGTCTTTCCGGGCAGTGCAGCGAGGATAGTTATACTGCCCCGCTTGAGCCATATAAAATAGGTCATGGGCCATCTTTGTCAACCACACATCGCGAGGGCAGGCGGTTTTGAGCCGGTGCCTTGTTTCTGTCATCGCTCCCGGTGCGTCATAAAACAGGGACCCGTTTACAGCCATGGAAAGACGCGCTTCATCGCAGTGCATCCAGTCCGCCAAGGTCTGGGGTCCTTTTTCAAATCCAGTTAAGCGCTGAAAAAAAACTTCTATAATAAGGACGCCAACTCTCTTAGGACC
Source organism: Acidaminococcus sp. AM33-14BH (assembly GCF_003603525.1). Classification (NCBI taxonomy): domain Bacteria; kingdom Bacillati; phylum Bacillota; class Negativicutes; order Acidaminococcales; family Acidaminococcaceae; genus Acidaminococcus; species Acidaminococcus sp. AM33-14BH. Next base: position 22,390 of record NZ_QTNG01000009.1, read on the forward strand.
GTCCAATTCCCGCCGAGGCGGCATGCAAAGGAAGCTTTTGGGAAGGGATGCATAGAGCTGACGAAGCCGTTCTTCCCATTGGGGGGCGTCCTTTTTCTCAAGAAAGAGCATGACGCCGGGGCCCCAATCATGGTCCCGGGAAATGGCGTCATCAAAAGAAAAACATTCGGACCCTTCGCCGCAAAGGCCCGCCGCAAGGTGGGGCAGCACGTCAGGAAGATCCGTTTCGATTTTAGGACGAGCCACTTCTTCCCAAAAGCGGTGCGAAAGAGCAAGTCCCTGCATCATAGCATCTCTCCCGTAAGGCGTGACGCAAGGGTTTTCATTTTCTTCACCTTACGGTGATTTTTGCCCCATAGAGCTTCGTAAATAGCGCCTGCCATAAGGCAGCAGGCGGCTGCCTTTTCGCGTTCCCCCATTTTTTCGTAAAGGGTGCCCCGATTTTGAAAGGTAATGCCATATTCCTCATTTTCTCCGAAAAAGCGTTTGACCCAATCTGCTGCGTCTTCAAAGTGACGAAGAGCAAGGTCATACTGCCCTTTTTTGGTATAAAGGCTGCCTAAACCGTTAAGGACCGCTCCATAATGGACGCGACCTTCTTCCGGACAGGCTTCATAGGAGGATTTAGCCATCTTGTAAGCTCGCAGTGCCTCGTCGTCCTGGTCCATACCTGCATAAAGAATGCCCAGGTTGCAGCACGTAATGGCCCGTTCTTCAAAGCGATCACTTACTTTCATGAGCCGTGCCAAGGCCTCTTCAAGAGCAGCCGCGGCTTCTTTAGGGCGTTCCATTTCCTGATAAAGAATGGAAAGGTTATTGAGACAGGATAAATAGGCATAGGATTCCTTCTCCCCCGCCTCAGTCAGGATCTCCATGGCCTCGTCATAAAGGCTTTTGGCACCGCTGTAATCTTTGGCCAGCCGTTTTGTGCCCGCAAGATTAATGAGAAGCGTTGCATAAGGAACGCCCCTCGTCTCTCCCCGATCATCAAGGATTTCCTTTGCCTTCATAAAAGCGGCATAGGACGCTTCATAATAGCTGCGGCCGCGGTAAAAGGAGCCCAGTTCATTTAAGGCTGACAGCATAAGGTCAGATTCTCTCCCCTCTTCATAGGTGCTGTTTGCAATTCCCGTTAGATAGGCTTCCACACCTGCCGCGTCGCCCTTTTCGTAAAGAGCATCAAGGTGCTCATAGAATTCGTGGACCGTTGTCATTTTAAGTTTTTCCTTTCTGATGAAAAGAAGGACTTCCTTCACGCCCGTCCGGCATCAAGAAAGCCCTCCAAATGGTCAGTGCCTTATGGCTGGTTGATCACACATTCTTTTTTTGTGTCCGCGTCAATACGATCTTTATTGATATCCATCCAAAGGTCACAGTTCTCAATCCCCAGTTTTTCCGGATTGAAATAAGGCATTTCCACACCGGCATTACGCTGCGCAATATAGTCATCATAGGTTTTCTTGACAACAGGCAGGAGTAGGAGCAAGGCGATGAGATTGAACCAGGCCATGAGGCCAAACATGACTTCACTGATGGCCCACGCCGTCGTCGCCGTTACGTTAGCCCACACGAAGAAGAAAATCGGCATCAAGATACGAATGATCCAAATTCCTGTCTTACGCAGATGGGGATGAGTATCCTTCATCAAATAAGCAAGACCCGATTCGCCTTCATAGTAGTAAGCAATACAAGTGGAATAAGCAAAACAGGTAAGGGCAATGGCAACAAGGGAACCGCCAGCACCAAAAGCGGTCTTGGCCGCCTCCTGGACCCAGACAACACCCGCCGTATTGGTTGCTGCCTGTTCGGCCATGGCAGAAGACCCGGACCCAACATACATATAAGCCTTTCCATCAGGTCCAAGGACGTTGAAGCAGTCCGTAACAAGGGCCATCATGCCGGAACAGAAGCAGACAAGGACGTCAACATAAACGGAAAACGAGTTGACAAGGCCCTGGGTGGCAGGATGCGGCGTTTCTGCCGTTGCACCAGAAGGCGGCGTTTCACCAAAGCCAGCGCCGGAAGAATTGACAGCACGTTTGACGCCGTAGGAAAAAGCAGTTCCCATCATGCCACCGAAGACAGCACCCGAATCAAAAGCACTGTCAAGGACCATCCGAATGGTCGGCATAAAGGCATCAGCCTTTGCAACCATGACGTAGATGGCAAGGACCCAGTAACCAATGGTCATAAAGGGAACGATAATAGTCGAAATCTTGGCAATGCGGCGGATTCCGCCAGAAATAACAGCAAAAAGCAGGAGAGCAATGACGCCGCCTGTAACAGGCCGGGCAACGCCAAAGCTGTTTTCAAAAGCCATGGCAATATTGTTGGCGCTCGGTCCCGTTACAAGGATTGGTACGCCAATGCTGCAGAACAGGGCAAAAACAATGGCCATAAACTTACCCAAGGCCTTATGGCGGATGCCTCGCTCCATATAGAAATAGGGGCCGCCGCGGTACTGGCCATCCTGACGGATCTTGTAGATCTGACCTAAGCTGTTTTCCGTATAGGAGACAGCCGATGTAGCAAGGGCCGTTACGAGCATCCAGAAGACTGCACCCGGTCCGCCATAGAGGATAGCTACCATGACACCGCCGATGTTGCCGACGGCAACACTGTAGGCAACAACGGAACAGAACGTTTCAAAAGGAGACAGTCCTTCCATGGAACCTGAGCCCGAGCGGAGGAGCTTCCATTGAAGAGGGATCTTCGTAATATTGCCAAATTTCATGGCAAAGCAGAAAATCAAAGCCGAACCAAATGTCAAGATGATCAGAGGGGTGGACCAAATCAGGTTATCTAACCACATAATGAAATCAGACATAAACTTTCCTCATTTCTTTGACAGATAGGAAAGCCACATCTGGCAGCAAGTGGAACCTCTCGGTCCCAGGAAAGGGCGTCCTCAAGAAATTCCGTCAGCGAGTCGCTTCTTTCCCTTGTTACCAGTTAGGGCTTCCTAGGAGAACCATATTCAGTTAGTCAGGGTCCCTGTTGCGTACGGGGTGCATCTTTTTCTTTATTAAGGTAAAGTGAAGAGGCAATAGAAGAGGCCGCCTTCTCTATTTCTATAGAATCGCGCTCAATGCAGCAGGCCTTCTGAGAAGATTATTTACGGGTCTAGTGAAGAATTTTTCAGGTTTCTATTTGTATAATAATTGCTAATTTTCTGTATATTTTATAGTAAAAAGAAAGAGTGAAGGCTCCTTACGATGGAAGTCCCTTAGAATAATTGTGAAGGCAGGATTTTGGCTTCATTAAAAAGTGGGGAGAGCCTTTCCGTTAACAGCCCTCCCCATTTTTGCAACGCGCTAGAGGCAGCCCAAAGGGTGCACTGCAGTCATGGATTATGCTTTCGGCGTGAATTCACCTTCGCGCAGGTACTTCTGGAGCTGAGCATCCGTCATATGGCCAATGTCGAGGTAATCCAGCGTGTACTTGCTGCCGGCAGCCAGATCCCGTTTTAGCATGGTGCTTGCAAGAAGGATCATGGAGTCGATGATCGGGGTCGGTACATTGTATTTCTTGCCGAGCTGGCTCATGAGGTAGCAGCCAACTGGAACGTCTTCCGTGATGTACCGGTTTTCCAGGTCGAACGGACCATCGCCGAAGAAGTTTTCATATTTTTCTTCATACGGTACAGCGAAGTCAGGACCCATGTATTCTTTCCCATACATGGTGGTACGGGAGAAGAAGTCTTCATAGTTTACGGTGCAAAGGTCGATGCTCATGGCCTTGGCAAGGGCTTTTTCTTCTTCCCAGAAAGCAGCCTGGACTTCAGCAATAGCCGGGCAAGCACCGAACCCATAGAGGGAGTAGTTCTTCTTTTCCTGCCCCAGGACGGTGTCGAAGTTCTGCATGGTGGAAACGGCCAGAACCGTGCCAGGAACGTGGATAACAGGGTTGACGTTGGACAAGTTGATATCCATGACGGTGTTGCCTGTTACAAATCCGTGGTGGAATTCCTCCCCCTTCTTGGAGATGGTGACTTCGCCTTCTGCGTCGATGATGGCACCAAAAGCAGGAATGTAGTAAGCAGAAGCCATGAAAGCTTCGTTATCTTTGGTCGGCAGGGCGCAGCCGCGGATCGTGGTGATGCGGTCTTCAACCTTGCATTCGTTGGTCGTAACGCCGCCGCGTTTCACAACACGGATACCGTAAGGAGCGGTGTACCAAGAACCAACGATGACTTTCTTAGTGCATTTCAGTTCGCGCATTAGTTTGCGGAATACGAGGGTACCGCAGTTATCCGGCAGGATGTGAATGACTTGCCCATCTTCGAGAAGAGGAATCAATTCACGGAAGATGCCTTCGTGAGCGATAGCAACAGTTGCCACGATGATGATGCCAGCACCCTTGACAGCTTTTGCCATGTCATCGGTTGCAAGGGCAACTTTGGCCGTTCCTTTGCGAGTGTAACCAAAGAAGCTGAACTGGTTGCCCGAAAGGGTAATGCCCGTCTTTTCAATGTTCAGGAAATTCGTTTTAGCGAATCTCGGCTGATCCCAGATGCGGACTTCCTTTCCTGCAAGGGCACAGTCAGCAGCCATCGTCTTGCCGACAGCACCGCCACCCAGTACAGCAATTGGCATGTCTTTCAAATAGCTCATATCCATTTGTTCGTTCCTCCTTTATTTGGTACCGGCTCTCCGGTCCATTGGCTTGGATTTGTCTTCCTTGCCTTTTGTTGCCTTAATTATAGTGAACTTCTCTTTTGCACTCTTTGCGGAAACACGCAATTTATTTGCCAATTTTCAGGTATCGCAAAAATGGCCCTTCCCTTTTCAAAAAGCATCCAATATAAGACGGGGAAAGGATCTGTCAAATTTTTTGCATTTTCTTTCTTTGAAGAGAGGGTGAAAAAGTGCAAAAAATATGTGATGGGGTGCAAAGCATCAAAAGGACAAAACGGGTATAAATGAAGTAACAAGATACAAAGGTGGACTTTTCCGAAAGCGGCTTTCGCTTTTGCTATGAAATCCATTATTAAGGGAGGATGTATCATGACCAAGAAAATCGAAATCATGGATGGGAACCAGGCTGCGGCCTACATTTCCTACGCCTTCACAGAAGTGGCTGGGATCTACCCCATCACCCCGTCATCCCCGATGGCGGAACATGTCGATGAATGGGCGGCCAACGGTAAAAAGAACCTCTTCGGTCAGCCTGTCCACGTTGTTGAAATGCAGTCCGAAGGCGGTGCTTCCGGTACTGTTCACGGTTCCCTGCAGTCCGGCGCCCTGACGACAACCTACACGGCTTCCCAGGGGCTGCTCCTCATGATCCCGAACATGTATAAGATTGCCGGCGAAATGCTCCCTGGCGTCTTCCACGTATCGGCCCGTACCTTGAGTGCGCATGCTCTCTCCATCTTTGGAGACCACTCCGACGTCATGGCCGTACGCAATACGGGCTTTTCGATGCTGGCTTCAACGAGTCCGCAAGAAGTCATGGACCTCGGTGCTGTAGCACATTTAGCAGCCATCCACTGCCGGATGCCTTTCCTGCACTTCTTCGATGGCTTCCGTACGAGTCACGAAATCCAAAAGATTGACGCCCTCGATTACGAAGACCTGAGACCTTACGTTGATTACGATGCCATCAAGGCCTTTCGCAAAAACGCCCTCAATCCGGAACATCCAGCCACCCGCGGCTGCACCGTCAACCCGGATATCTTCTTCCAGTGCCGCGAAGCCTGCAATACGCGCTTTGCCGCCATTCCGGATGCTGTTGAGCACTACATGGATGTCATCAACAAACTGACGGGACGTGATTACCGTATCTTTAATTACTATGGTGCTCCTGACGCGGAACGGGTCATTGTCATCATGGGTTCCGGTGCGGAAACGGCCAAGGAAACGGTTGATTTTCTCACGGCCAAAGGCGAAAAGGTCGGTCTCCTCGTTGTCCACCTCTATCGTCCCTTCGCAGCAGACCGCTTCCTTGCAGCCATGCCGAAAACGGTCAAGAAGATTGCTGTTTTGGACCGCACGAAAGAACCGGGCGCCATGGGCGAACCGCTCTACCAAGATGTCAGCAGCCTCTACAAGGCAAAAGGCGCCGATGTCACCATCGTCGGCGGCCGTTATGGTCTTTCTTCCAAAGACACGACGCCGGATCAGATGCTTGCCGTCTATAAGAATCTTGCCCTTGACACACCAAAAAATGACTTCACCATTGGTATCGTCGATGATGTGACGAATACGAGCCTACCCAAGGCCGAGGCCATCCACACGGCACCGGAAGGTCAGATGAGCGCTGAATTCTGGGGCATGGGGTCTGACGGGACGGTCGGCGCCAATAAAAACTCCATCAAGATTATTGGCCACACGACGGACCTCTACTGCCAAGCCTACTTCGTCTATGATTCCAAGAAATCGGGCGGTCTTACTCAGAGTCACCTGCGTTTTGGCAGGAACCCCATCCGCAGCCCGTACCTCATCCAGGCCGCAGATTTTGTTGCCTGCCATACACCGAGCTACGTGACAAAATATGATATGGTGAAGAACCTCAAAGAAGGCGGCACATTCCTTCTTAACTGCGCCTGGAGCGATGAAGACCTTGACCGGCACCTGCCTGCTTCCATGAAGCGCGCCCTTTATGCCAAAAAAGCCAAATTCTATACCATCAACGCAACGGCCATTGCTCGTTCCATCGGCCTTGGCAACCGCACCAATACGATCCTTCAAGCTGCTTTCTTTAAGCTCCTTGGCATCATTCCTGTGGAAGAAGCCGTCAAGGCCATGAAGGAAGCCATCTATAAGACCTACTTTATCAAGAAGGGTCAGGCTGTTGTCGATAAGAACTATGCCTCCATCGATCACGGCATCAACGAGCTCCACAGCGTCACTATTCCCGAAAACTGGAAAGATGCTCAGGATGCTCCCAAGCAAGACAAAGCCCCAGCCTTTATCAAGGAAGTCGTCAACGTCATGAACCGTCAGGAAGGTGAAGTCCTCCCCGTTTCGACCATGACCAAGTACGGGCTCGAAGATGGGACCTGGCCTGCTGGCACGACGAAGTACGAAAAACGCGGAGCTGCCGTGGAAGTACCTGAATGGCAGACAGCAAACTGCATCCAGTGCAACCAGTGCGCCCTCGTCTGCCCGCACGCAGCCATTCGTCCGATCCTCGTTGATGCAAAGGAACTGGCCGCTGCTCCTGCCGGTTTTGCAACGAAGAAAGCCATCGGTCCAGCCCTTGCTGCCTACGAATATCGCATGCAGGTCTCTCCGCTTGACTGCACGGGCTGCGGGAGCTGCGTCAATGTCTGCCCAGCCAAGGAAAAAGCTCTCGTCATGAAGCCGCTTGAAACCCAGTTGCCTCAGGCTCCGCTGTGGGATTATGCCGTCGATACCGTTTCCATCAAGAAAGATGCCGTCAGCGATAAATCCATCAAGGCTTCCCAATTTGCCAAACCTTATTTCGAATTCTCCGGGGCCTGCGCTGGCTGCGGCGAAACGCCGTACATCAAGCTTGTAACCCAGCTGTTTGGTGACCACATGTACATCACGAACGCTTCGGGCTGTTCTTCTGCTTACGGCGGCTCCACGCCTAGCTCCCCATACTGCACGGATAAGAGAGGATTTGGACCAAGCTGGGCCATGTCCCTTTTCGAAGACAACGCCGAATATGCTTATGGCTATCTCCTCGGCCAGGATTCCATCCGCAACGAACTGAAAGATGCCGTCAAGGCACTCCTTGATAAGGGTGTTGCCACAAAAGCCTGCGAAGCCTACCTTAAGGATGCGGACAGCAAGGAACGGTCCCGCAAGGTCAGCGACGATCTTCTCGCTGCACTTGAAGGCGTCACCGAACCGGAAGCGGTCATGATCCGCGAAAACAAGGAATTTGTCGCTAAAAAGAGCGTCTGGGCCTTTGGCGGTGACGGCTGGGCCTACGATATCGGTTACGGCGGCTTGGACCACGTCCTTGCTTCCGGCAAAGACATCAACATTCTTGTCCTTGATACGGAAGTCTACTCCAACACGGGCGGTCAGTCCTCCAAGGCAACCGGTGCCGGTGCGGTCGCTAAATTCTCTGCCGGTGGTAAACCGACAGCGAAGAAGGACCTGGGCATGATGGCCATGAGCTATGGCTACGTTTATGTTGCCCAAGTGGCCATGGGCGCCGACCCGAACCAGACCCTCAAAGCCATCCGCGAAGCTGAAGCCTATAACGGTCCTTCCATCGTCATCTGCTACTGCCCTTGCATCGAGCATGGCATGAAGTGCGGCATGGGGCTCAGCCAAGCCGAAGAAAAGAAAGCCGTCGAAGCTGGTTACTGGCAGCTCTACCGCTACAATCCGGAAAAAGTCGGAACGGAAGAAAATGCCTTCACCCTCGATTCGAAAGCACCAAAAGGCGATTTCCGGGCCTTCCTCATGGGCCAGAACCGCTATGCTTCCCTAAAACTCGCCTTCCCGGATAAAGCAGAAGCCTTCTATGAAAAAGCTGAAGCTGATGCCAAGAAACGTCTTGCCCGCTACGAAATCCTTGCGGGCCGCTAACAAGCCGATTCCATAACTTTCTTATAGGCCTGCCACCTCCTTGGCGGCGGGCCCCCTTTTCCTAAAGGAGGAAAACCCATCATGACACTCATGACTGCCAGTGAATACATTGAAAGCCTACGCAAACTGAAGACTCGAGTCTATATGTTTGGGGAAAAAATCGACAACTGGGTCGACCATCCCATCATTCGTCCGTCCATCAACTGCGTTGCCATGACCTATGCCCTGGCCCAGGATCCAAAATATAAGGACCTCATGACAGCAACGAGCAACCTGACGGGCCACACCATCAACCGTTTCACCCATCTGCACCAGTCCCCGGAAGACCTCATCAAGAAAGTCAAGATGCAGCGACTTCTCGGTCAGAAAACAGCCAGCTGCTTCCAGCGCTGCGTCGGTATGGACTCCTTCAACGCCGTATACTCCACGACCTATGAAATCGACGAAAAATACGGCACCCATTACCACGAAAACTTCAAGAAGTTCCTCATCTACGTCCAGGATAATGACCTGACCGTAGACGGCGCCATGACGGATCCTAAAGGGGACCGCTCCAAGGCGCCTCATGAACAAAAAGACCCGGACGTCTTCGTCCATGTCGTGGAACGCCGTCCTGACGGCATTGTCGTCTGCGGCGCCAAGGTTCACCAGACAGGTTCCATCAATTCCCATTGGCACATCTTCATGCCCACCATCTCCATGAAGGAAGCCGATAAGGATTGGGCCGTCAGCTTTGCCTGCCCGACCGACGCCGAAGGCCTCTACATGGTCTATGGCCGTCAGTCCTGCGATACCCGCAAGATGGAAGACGGCGCCAACATCGATCTTGGAAACGCAAAATTTGGCGGTCAGGAAGCCCTGGTCGTCCTCGATCACGTCTTCATCCCTAATGACATGATCTTCCTCAATGGCGAAACAGAATTTGCCGGCATGATGGTTGAACGCTTTGCTGGCTACCACCGTCAGTCCTACGGTGGCTGCAAAGTCGGTGTCGGCGACGTCCTCATCGGTGCCGCTGCCCTTGCCGCTGAATATAACGGCGTTGAAAAGGCAAGCCATATCAAGGATAAACTCATTGAAATGACCCACCTCAACGAAACGCTCTTTAGCTGTGGTCTTGCCTGCTCCTGCGAAGGCTGCGCCACGAAGGCCGGGAACTACCAGATTGACCTGCTGCTTGCCAACGTCTGCAAGCAGAACGTCACCCGTTTCCCCTATGAAATCGTCCGTCTTGCCGAAGATATCGCCGGCGGTGTCATGGTCACCATGCCAAGCGAAAAGGACTTCAAGTCCGATATGGTTGTCGGCAAAAATGGGGAAACCATTGGAGAAATCTGCAAGAAGTTCTTTGTTGGCCGCGATGACATCCCAACGGAAAAACGGCAGCGCATCATGCGCTTCATCGAAAACATGTGTCTTGGCAGCGCCGCCGTAGGCTACCGCACGGAATCTCTCCACGGTGCCGGCTCTCCGCAGGCCCAGCGCATCATGATTGCGCGCCAGGGAAACATCGCCCAGAAGAAGGAATTTGCTAAAATCATTGCGGGAATCGTCGATAAGGATTAAAATAGTAAAATAAGCGTCGTGATACGTTTTAAATCCATCTTTAAAGCGTGACATGATCCTGCGCAAATAAGGCAGACCCGCGCCTACGCCTTTGTAGGTTGGGCCTGCCTTCCCGTTGCAGGCTGTACAGTCACAAAAGGAGAGATCATGCCTAAGAAGTTTGAAATCATCCACAAAAGGGTGCTGAACCCTGAAATGAGCTCGATTTCGGTCTATGCTCCCTGGATTGCTGCCAAAGCAAAACCGGGCCAATTCATCATTCTCCGTTCGAACGAAGAAGCAGAACGGATTCCTCTCACCATTTCCAGCCATGACGACGGACTCATTACGGTCATCTTCCAAAAAGCCGGTGCTGGCACGATGGAACTGGATCTTTTGAATGAAGGCGACTGTCTGGCCGATATGGCAGGTCCCCTTGGCAAACCGACCCCTGTTGAGGGCTATGGCCGTGTTGCCGTGTTAGGCGGCGGTCTTGGCTGCGCCATTGCCCTGCCGGTTGCCCGCGGTCTTCATGAGGCCGGCAACCAAGTTGATCTCATTGCTGGATTCAGAAATGAAGAACGTGTCATTCTCCAAGATGAAATGAAAGCAGCCTGTACCGATCTTCATACCTGTACCGATGATGGTTCCTTCGGCTACCATGGCTTTGTCACCAATAAGCTCGAAGAACTCATCAAAAGCGGCGTCAAGTTCAATCAGATCTTTGCCATTGGGCCCCTTCCCATGATGAAGTTTGCGACCCTCATGGCCAAGAAGTATGACATTCCTTGCATGATCAGCATGTGCCCCCTCATGATTGACGGAACGGGTATGTGCGGTTGCTGCCGCGTCACTGTTGGCGGTGAAACGAAGTTTGCCTGCGTCGATGGACCGGACTTTGACGGCTATCTGGTTGATTTTGATGAAGCCATCGAACGCAACCGCACCTACCAGGCCTTCGAAACGGAGCGTCGCGAGGAAGAAGCAGAACACATCTGCAATCTCACAGGGGAGGTCCGCAAATGAGTATCAACATGCAAGCTGAAAAGACGCCCATGCCGACCCAGGCACCGGACGTGAGAAACCATAATTTCAAGGAAGTAGCCCTGGGCTATACGGAAGAACAAGCCATCAACGAAGCAAAGCGCTGCCTGCAGTGCAAGAAGCCGTTGTGTGTCACGGGCTGTCCTGTCGGGATTCCTATCCCCCAGTTCATTGCCAAAGTCGCTGAAGGCGATTTCCGCGGTGCCTTTGACATCATCTCTTCGGCTAACGCCCTGCCCCGCATCTCGGGCCGCGTCTGCCCTCAGGAAACACAGTGCGAAGGCAAATGCGTCCGCGGCATCAAGAATGAACCGGTTGCCATCGGTCGCCTGGAACGTTTCGTTGCTGACTGGGCCGCTGAACATGCAGCCGATATCATCTGTGTAGATCCCCAAAATGGTCATAAAGCCGCGGTCATCGGCTCCGGCCCGGCGGGTCTTACCTGCGCCGGTGAACTTGCCCGCAAAGGATTTGACGTAACTGTCTTTGAAGCGTTCCACGTAGCGGGCGGTGTATTGAGCTACGGCATTCCTGAATTCCGTCTGCCAAAATCCATCGTGGCTTCCCAGGTTGAAAAACTGAAGGAACTGGGCGTCAAATTTGATACGGACATGGTCATCGGCAAAGTTCTCACCATTACGGAACTCATGAAGGAACATGGCTATGAAGCTGTCTTCATTGCTTCCGGTGCCGGCCTGCCCCAGTTTATGCATATTCCCGGTGAAGGCCATGTGGGCGTCTATTCCGCCAACGAATACCTCACCCGTATCAACCTCATGAAGGCCTATGATGAAAAGAGCAGCACACCGGTCTTAAAAAGTAAGTCCGCAGCAATTGTCGGCGGCGGCAACGTGGCTATGGACGCGGCTCGCTGCGCCAAACGTCTGGGGGCCGATGTCCACATCGTTTATCGCCGCGGTGAAGCTGAACTGCCAGCACGACTCGAAGAAATCCATCACGCCAAGGAAGAAGGAATCCACTTCAACTTCCTTACAAGCCCGGTTGAAATCCGCGCCGATGAAAAAGGCCGCGTTTCTTCCCTTGTCTGCCAGAAGATGGAACTGGGTGAACCGGATGCTTCGGGGCGCCGCCGTCCTGTACCCATCAAGGGCAGCGAATTTGAACTGCCGGTTGATATGGTCATCATGGCTATTGGGACGCGTCCCAACCCCATGAGCTATGACGATACACCGAATCTTGACCGCACGAAGAAAGGTACCGTTGCTGCAAGCGATGACACCTGTGCTACGTCTGTTCCCGGCGTTTACGCTGGCGGTGATGCCGCAACCGGCGCCGCTACAGTCATCCTTGCCATGGGTGCCGGAAAGAAAGCCGCAGCCGCCATGGCAGACTACATGCTAAAAAAATAAGCATCATCAACGCAACCGTTAACAGCTGCAGATAGTACTCTGCAGCTGTTTTTCTTCATTCAAAAAGGAGGCCCCCTCAGGGAGTCTCCTTTTTCCTTTATGGAAGGGAGCACCATAAGCTCAAAGTTTCATATCCCCGTTTTTGACCCAGCCCAGGCGGCAGCAGCCTTGATTGATGATGGGAGATAGGATGGCTGGCAGGACAAAGGAAATAAAAAGAAGACCCAGCCAGTCAAAGGACGTAATCGCCGCTTTGGTCCCCGCTGCCATATCAGAGATCCATCCTGTAAATACACCAATCTGTCCTACAAGACCACAGGTCCCCATGCCAGAAGAAACGGCCGCTCCATCCATTCGCAGCTTAAAGACACAGGTTGCCAGCGGTCCCGTTATGGCAGAAGCAAAGATGGGCCCAATCCAGATGCGCGGGTTCCTAACGATGTTGGGCATCTGCAGCATGGATGTGCCAAGACCTTGAGACAGCAGGCCGCCCACTCCATTTTCCCGGTAGGACTGGACGGCAAAGCCAATCATCTGAGCCGAGCAGCCTGCTACAGCAGCGCCGCCGGCAAGACCGGTGAGGCCCAAGGCCGCACAGATGGCAGCCGATGAAATCGGAAGGGTAAGGGCAATGCCAACAAAAACGGAAACAAGGATGCCCATAAGAAAGGGCTGCAATTCCGTAGCCCACATGATGACAGTCCCTGTCTGCATCGCAAGTTTCCCTAAGGGCGGCGCCCATAAAGCTGCGAGCGTAGCACCGACACCGATGGTCACAAGGGGCGTTACAAGGATATCGACTTTTGTTTCCCCAGCGGCCAGTTTCCCGATTTCACTTGTGGCTATGGCGACAAAAAGCACCGCCAAAGGCCCACCAGCGCCGCCCAGTGCATTGGTTGCAAACCCTACAGTGAGAAGCGAATAAAGGACCAAGGGCGGACAATGCAGCGCGCGGCCAATGGCAACTGCCATGGCAGGTCCGCTCATGGCCATAGCAAGGCCGCCAACCGTATACTTGATGCCGCCTACGGTCGCAACGACAATCTTTAAGGCATGGATATCAAAAAGAAGGCCCATGGCATTGATGATGGTCCCTATGAGCAAGGAACAAAAAAGACCTTGTGCCATGGCCCCCATGGCATCAATGAGATATCGTTTGGTTGAAATTTCTACGTCCTTCTTTTTTAAAAATGCCTGAATCGCTTCCATTTGTTTTCCTCCCTGATGCTCGTGCTCTCTTTCGCATCTTGTATACAAGATATATCAAGAAAAAGGATACGCTCTGGAAAATATCCTGTCAACTTATATGACAAGACAATTATGATTTCAAAAAAAAACACCCTTTTTATGCGTCCCCTACATCTTTTTTTCGCATAAAGAAAAAGATGAGGCTTTCTTTGCCTGTCCCACAGTTCTTTTTACGCCGCAAAAGAACGAATTCTTCCCGCTGATAGACCCAGATGACTCCCATCTTTTTGCTAAAAGCTGCAACGGTGAGTGCACTCCCTTCATTTTTGACAGCGTCGATCAGTGCCTTTCCCCTACCTTTTTTCCGATATGCTAGCCCAACAAAAAGACCCTCAATAGAGCTTTTTATAAGATCAATGAAGCCAAGGATGATTCCTGCATCTTTAGCTGCAATCATATGCGCCTCAGGGAAAGGGCTCTTGACACAGGTCAAATTGTCCTCAAAATAGAAAGCATCGATGAAGGGATAGGTGTCAAGATTTCCCTCCAGCCAAAATCCAAACACTGTATCAAGGCAGCGCTTTTCATGGTGCGCAGGTTCATAACAGCTCCTTTCTCCAATCTTTCCTTTGGTTTAGATGAAAGCCCTCTTTCTGTCAAAGAGGGAACGAAAAGAAAACAAAAATGCAAATGTCCACCCTCTCCCATGATATAATAAAAAGAAGAAAACCTATGAAAGGAGTCCTCGCCATGCCTTTATCCATGACCCTTGAACCGGTCCAAAAACAGCAGCTCACGCAGCACCTCATCCAGCAGATGAACCTCCTCCAAATGACGAGCGAGGAACTAGATGCCTTTGTGGCAAGGGAAGTGGAGCAAAATCCCCTCCTTGACTTCCCTGAAGAGCGGGAAACATGGCGGGAAGAAGGACCGGAATGGCGCCGCATGCACCTAAGGGCGCGAGATCCCAGCGATGATCCCCCTTCAAGCCCTGTGGAAAATGCCCACGCCCTTGAAATGACCTTGGAAGCCTTTTTGGATGACCAGATTGGTTGCCTTTCCCTCTCGCCTCTTGAAGCACGTCTTGCCTATTTCATTGCTGGCACCTTGGATCCCAGCGGATATTGGAGGGAAGATCCTGTCGCTGTTGCAGAACGCTTTGACGCAACGGAAGAAGTGGTCCTTGCCGTCCTTCAACAGGTGCAGCATCTCGAACCCTGCGGCGTTGCAGCCCGTTCCCTCAAAGAGTGTCTCCTCATGCAGCTTGCCCAGCAAAAAGGCGACACATCCCTTGCCCAAAAGATCATCGAAGAGGGGCTTGATGATCTTGCAAGGAATCGGATTCCCCAGCTTGCCTCCCGGTTTAACGTGACAAAAGAGGCAATTCTTGCGGCGCGGGACCTCATCCGCAGCCTGAATCCCAAGCCCGGCACCGCCTTTAGTGAAGCAGGCCCCGTGGAATTTCTCCACGAAGATGCCTTCGTCAAGACGACGGAAAAAGGGCTTAAAATCACCCTGTCAACATCCTATGGCAGGACGCTTGTCATCAACAAGGGATATCTGTCGATCTTAGACAACTCGAATCGGCCCAAAGTTAAGGAATACCTAAAAAAAGAGCTTAAAAGGGCCAAAGAGCTTCAAGCCCTCTTAAAAAGCCGCGAAGATACGCTCGCTGTTGTCCTCGATGCTCTTGCAACGCACCAGGAACGCTTTTTCCGCTATGGGCCGGGACATAAAGTGCCCTTAAAACTGGCGGATCTTGCGGATGATACGGGTTTTGCCATTTCCACAATCAGCCGCGCCCTCTCCCATAAGGTCATCGCCTGCCGTTGGGGCGCTTACCCAGCAGATGCCTTCCTTGTCGGGACGGCTGCCAAAGCCTCTGAGGAAAAAGGAACGGAAACAACGGATGAAGCCTTGGAACTTGCCCTGCAATCCCTCATTGATGACGAAGATAAGCACCATCCCTTGAGCGACCAAACCCTTTGCGACAAGCTCAACGCAATGGGCATTCCCGTAGCCCGCCGGACGGTCAATAAATACCGTACCAAACTTGGTATTCCCGGCAAAAGCGCCCGCAAAGTCTGGTAAAAAGGAATCGAACCAAAGAAAATGGACCCATTGGCTGCAACCTGCGTAGGGTCCATTTTTTACTGATGTGAAACCTCTTTTGAACAGACGGCTGAACACACTCTCAGCAAAGTAAAGGATATCCATTCTGTGAAAAAAAATGGCACAGGAAATCAAAAATGAGCCCCCCGCATCTCTTCCAAGGAATTGGTTGATTTTCTCTTTGAACAGCCTTACTGCAAGATTCGCTTTTTGGTCAGCCGTAACATGGCAAAAGCGCGGACTGCTTCAAAATACTCGTACCAACTTCACGAAAGAGGATTTTTAGATGTTCCGAGTATTGGCTGTAAAAAAAAGGTTATCAACCCACAATTGTGGGATATCCTGACTCGATAATGTAAAAAAGACACGATGAAAAAATGATTGTTTTCATTCTTTCATCGTGCCTTTTTCGACTTTTCCTTATTCTTTGGGATTATCTTCCTGGTACAGGGGCAGGGTCACGACAATCTTCGTGCCGAAATGTTCGCGGCTTGTGAGGGCGATCGTGCCATGATGCTGCTCAATGATATGCTTGACAATGGAAAGACCTAAGCCCGTACCGCCTATGCGCTTGCTGCGGCTTTCTTCAACGCGGTAGAAACGTTCAAAGACGCGGTCCTGTTTATCCTTGGGGATCCCGATGCCCGTATCTTCAACGGTAAAAAGAAGGTTCCTGCCGGTTTCTGCTTTTTCCATCGTTACGTAGACATGTCCACCAGGGCGATTGTACTTTACAGCATTATCGACAAGGTTCAGAACCACTTCGCGCAGCATATCGCTGTGCCCCATGACCTTATCCTCCGTGAGTGCAAGATGGAGCTGGATTTTCTTATCCGCAATCACGGGTTCCATAAAGCCTGCGACACTTTCCGTAATGGATTTGAGGCTTACGGCTACGGCCAGGTCCTGTGTTTCCGGTCCTTCAATCTTTGTGAGGAAAAGGATGCTGTTGATGAGTTCCAAAAGGCGCTTGGATTCCTTCACGATAAGGGCACCAAAACGCGTCACGTCTTCCTTTTTCCCCACCATACCTGCCGCCATCATTTCCGCAAACCCCTGGATGCTTGTAAGCGGCGTCTTCAGTTCATGGGTGACGTTCGCTGTAAACTCGCGTCGCAGCTTTTCCTGCTCCCGACTGATCCGCTTGATGGTCTTTTTATCTTCTTCCAAGGTATAAATATATTCCTGGATGGTACGGCTTTGTTCCGTGATCTTATCGACAAGGGGACTCAGCTCGGGATACGTGGCTGGAAGTTTCGGAATGTCCACTTCCTTATCCGTTGTCACAAGGGGTTTGGTCCCCATGACACGCATGTAATCGGCCGTCTCTGTAAGTGGCCGAAGAAGGCGCTTGGTCAGGTTCGTTGCAACGAAAAAGCAGCCGCTGCCTATGAGGACGAGAAAAATCAGGATATAGGGAATGAGACTGAAATAGGCCGCGTAAACCGTATCCTGACGAATGGCTACCCGCAGAACCGATCCGTTGGGCAGGCGCCGCGCCGCATAATACGTAATATGGTCCAAGGTAGCGGACTGACGCGTAGCAACGCCGTCTACTTCCTTAAGGGCTCGCACAACTTCCGGACGATTGCCATGATTTTCCATTTGGGCAGCGCTGTAATCCGTTTCATAAAGAACGCGCCCATCGTGACCAATCCACGTAAAGCGAAGGCGATGATTGGAAGCCTCAGCAGTTTCCTCAATAAACTCAATGATATCATCCGTACGGGTTGCCTTAGCGGCAATAACCGTGACGGTGTCTTGAAGGACAGTCATGGTCTGCGCCCTAAGGGTTCGCCAAAAGCCAACAGTCAGGAAAAGGAGCGTCAATAGGGCTGCACCGATTCCAATGCCAATAAGACTCAAAAAGATTTTCTTTTTCATGATTCTGGCTCATCAAGCCGGTATCCCACGCCGCGGATTGTCTTGATAATCTGTCCTCCCTCACCGAGCTTCTGACGCAGGCTCTTGATATGCATGTCTATGGTACGGCTTTCACCGGCGTAGGTAAAGCCCCATACAGATTCCATGATCTGTTCCCGTTGGAGCACGATGCCCACGTTCATCATAAGATAGTGGAGCAGTTCAAATTCCTTGGCCGTCAGCATTACCTCTTCCCCATAAGATGAGACGGCATGCTTTAAGGGGTCCAAGGTGACAGGCCCGCACACCAGCATCTCAGAAGGTTTCTCCACTCGGTGGGAACGGCGTAAAACGGCCCTGATCCTTGAAATCAATTCCAAGATGCCAAAAGGTTTGGTGACATAATCATCAGCCCCAATGGTGAGTCCTTTGACAACATCATATTCACTGGTTCGTGCCGTCAGCATGATGACCGGAAGGTCTGCCGTCCTCTCCTTATGCCGGATCTTTTTAAGGATTTCGATTCCACTTTCGCCCGGCAGCATGATATCAAGCAACACCAAATCAGGGATCTTTTTTTCGAGGACTTTATAAAAAGATTCCCCGTCAGCAAATGTCTGTGTCTCAAACTGCTGGCTTTCCAGGGCATAGGCCACAAGTTCACGGATGTTCTCATCATCTTCCACACAGTAGATACAAGGCATCATCACCCCTCCTTTTTTCTTTATTATAATACGAAGTTGGAGTGACGTCCCCTTTTTTGTGTAAAAATTGTGTAAGAATAGAGTACAATTTTTACACAAGGCGAAAAAATAAAAAGCTGCAGGAAAATGAAAATCCATTTTCTTGCAGCTTTTGCAACTTCTTAACCAGAATTACTTCAGGCTGTCAGCAAGGATAGCATCGCTTGCGCAGACAGCAACAACATCAACGATATCGCTGACAGAGCAACCGCGGGACAGGTCGAGGATCGGTTTAGCCAGACCCTGAACCAGAGGCCCAAGGCAGGTAGCGCCGCTGAAGCGTTCAACCAACTTGTAGCCAATGTTAGCGGCAGCAAGGTTCGGGAAAATGAGGACGTTGGCATGGCCAGCTACGCTGGAACCAGGAGCTTTTCTTTCGCCAACTTCAGGAACAAGGGCAGCGTCAGCCTGGAGTTCACCGTCGAAAGCAAAGTCGACATTTCTTTGTTTCAGGATTTCAACAGCCTGCTGAACCTTATCAACGGATTCACCAGTGCCGGATCCCTTCGTGGAATAGGTCAGGAGGGCAACGCGGACATCTTTGATACCCAGGGTATAACGGGCACGGATGGCGCAGCTCGTAGCAATATCAGCAAGCTGTTCAGCTGTCGGGTCAAGGATAACACCGCAGTCACCGAAGACCAGTTTACCGCCTTCACCAAGGTTGGTGTTGCTGAGGACGATAAAGCCGGAGCAAACAGTCTTGTTGCCAGGACGGACACCGATAACCTGGAGACCTGCCTTGATAACATCAGCAGAAGTACGGGTAGAACCAGAAACGCACCCGTCAGCATCGCCCATGGCAACCAAGCCAGCCCCAAAGAAGGTCGTGTCCTTGGTCATGATTTCGCGGGCTTTATCAACGGTCATGCCCTTCTTTTCACGGCGTTTTGCAAAATAAGCGCACAGCTCATCCATGCGTTCATAGGTTGCAGGATTGATGATTTCAATGCCTTCAAAGGAGACACCCAGTCTCTTGGCATCACGGTTCAGCTGTTCAGGATCCCCAACAAGGATGATCTTGGCAAATCCTTCACGAGCAACAATGGCAGCTGCTTTAAGGGCTCTGTCAGAGTTGTTTTCCGGAAGAACGATTCTCTTTTGAATCGGTTTGACGCGAGATTTCAGATGATCAATAAAAGGCATTCCTAACCACTCCTATTTGTTTTTTGAATGAAGAGCTGGGCGCTCCACTTCTAATTTGACATTATATCACGTTTTGTAGATTTGTGCTTGTCCTTGGGACAATTTTTTCTTGAGGGCTCATAAAATTTTCACTTGTGAGCTCCGCATCGTCTCCAGAGCCGCCTCATGGGAATGAGGCGTAACCCCAGCGCAGCAGTGACTGTCGACAAGGACGGGCACTTCGGGCAGGGCTGCCTTGATGATCAGGGCATTGGAAACAACGCAGATATCCGTGCAAAGGCCCACAAGTTCGACGCTCTCGATGGTATCCCGCACTTTTTCAAGCTTTCCAGCAAGAGCAAGGGAGCCAAAAGCTTCCTTTTCCACTTTTTCCGCGCCAAGCCGTTCCGCCAGATTCTCCAGTTCCGGCACAAGGCGATGACCAGCCGTTCCTTTGATGCAATGCGGCACAGGAAGGATCCTGCCTTCCTGCGTTTTGAGGTAATCAGCCCCATGGGTATCGAGGGTGAAAATGACCGTTCCATCAAAATGGGCGGCTTTTTCTGCCACGCGGGGCACAATGGCCTGGGCTTCCTTGGTACCAAGACTTCCTGAAACAAAATCTTCCTGCATATCGACAACAATCAAGACCTTTTTCTTCATGACCCGTCTCCTCCATGCTTTTGCGCCATTATACCATGGGAACTACAGGTCCTTATGCTGTCTGTCTTGTCACTGTGACGTTTTATTATCCTTTCTTTGGTTCTTCAAACGTCGCTGCCGCCTCCTTAAGGAATTTGCGAATCGTCAAATGCTGGGGACAGACATGCTCGCAGGCACCGCAGAGAATGCAGTCACTGGCCTTTCCTGCATTTGCTGTCACAACATTTTGATAGTAAAAATTGGCATTATGATTGTTGAAGACACGCATGGAATTGAGAAGGGAAAAAATATCTGGAATAGGAATCTTCTTCGGGCAGTGATTTTCTTCGATGCAGTAGCGGCACGCCGTACAAGGGACAGCGTCAAGCTGGCTGAAGACTTCGACAACGCCGTCTAGGGTTCTTTTTTCTTTATCCGTAAGAGGTTTGAAATCCTTCATGAAAGACGTATTGTCCGCCACCTGGGAAAGCGTGCTCATGCCCGATAAAACCATGAAAATTCCCTCATGACCTGCCACGAAACGAATGGCATAGCTTGCGTTTGACGCCTTGGGATAAGCGCCCTGCTGGAGGGTATCGAAAAGATGCTGCGCCTTTGGCGGCAGCTTTACAAGACTCCCGCCCTTAACGGGTTCCATGACAATCACGGGTTTATGAAGGCGGAGACATGTCTCATAAACCCGTCTTGCGTCAACGGCAGTGCTTTCCATATCAATATAGTTCATCTGGATCTGGACAAATTCAACATCCGGGTGATCTCCCAAAATCCGTTCCAAGACCTCTGCCTTATCATGGAAAGAAAGGCCCACATGGCGGATCTTGCCTTCTTTTTTAAGGGCAAAGGCGGCCTCATAAGCATGGCAGCGCTGGAACTTATCATAGTTGCCAAGATTCTGGGCATGCATCAGGTAAAAGTCAAAATAACTGACGCCGCACCATTGAAGCTGTTTTTCAAAAAAAGGCCGGATATCTGATTCTTGATCAAAATAAGGGGCCGTGAGCTTATTGGCAAGAAGGTAGGCTTCCCGCGGGTAGCGGCTCGTCAAGGCCTCGCGGAGCGCTAGTTCCGATTCACCATTAAGATAAGGATGAGCCGTATCAAAGTAATTGAAGCCTTCCGACAGAAAAAGATCCACCATCTTTGAAAAAGCTGCAAGATCAACTTTCTCCCCAATCATGGGAAGACGCATGGCTCCAAAACCAAGTTTTTTCTTCACTTCTGGAAATCCCGTCTGCATTGTCATCCCTCTCTTTCTAAAAGCGCCGTTTTCATAAAATAATGCGTCCTCGTTCTTTCTCATTATTTTACAATGGAGAAAATAGAAAAGAAAGAATAAAAAACATCGAAGGAATGCGAAAAAGGGTCTCTTCCGAAAGGTACCCCTTAAGGAAAAGACCCCCATGCCCCGCCTTAGGCGGAATAAGGAACGATATAACACCACGAGGTCACCAAGGGTGAACCCAAAAGGCTTTATGTTCTTTCAGGCCTTGATTCTAAACGGCAAAGGTGAGCCTCATCTGGTGCCACACGACATTTCCGTGTGTTGAGCCCGAAACCCCCTCATCGACAAAGCCAAAACGGGCATAGTAATGAATCAAGCGTTTCTTACAGGTAAGGACAAGACCTTTGCGGCCTTCCTTACGGGCCTGTTCAATAAAAGCCATAAGGACCTTAGCAGCAAGACCCTGACATTGATAATCTGGATCCGTATCAAGCCCAAAAATCATCTGCCAGGCCCCATTTTCATCATGCATACCTGCCTTTTCATACATTTCATCCGTAAGATCCCTTTCATCCGTCACAAATCCATTGACAAACGAAACCAGACGTGTCCCGTCAAATAAGAGCAGAAAATGATTCGGGTAGACCGCAACCCGGTCCCTTACAGAAGCTTCCGTCGCCGCCTCCAGTTTGGGAAAGCAGCGTGCTTCAAGGGCTGCAATGGCCGCAACATCTTCTTTTGTCGCCTTCTTCAGTTCCATATCCAAGTCCTTTCTTACGGGCGTTAGGCCCGTCCTTCTTCTTGTTTCTTCTTCAATATATCGATGATGGTCTTTTCCGTCTCCACCATTCCAGGGGAAGCGATGAGGCCCATATTGCGCAGGGTATCTTCTGCTGTTTTACCATTGATTCCATGGTTACTTAAGATATAGCGACCCCGCATGGCAAGTTCTGCCGATGTGAACGAAAGTTCTACTGCTGTAATGCCCTTCATGATACACCCTTGGTTGCCCCCATCGCAAATCATGCCGGTAATGGAACTTGCCATGTTGCTGATTGCTTTTTGGATTTCGTCATGGCCGCCGCCCATGAGATAGACAAGTCCGCAGGCCGCCCCCGTTCCCGCTGCAATGGCACAGCCGCAGAAGGCCGAGAGTTTCCCCGAATATTCCTTGATGTACATACAAACAAGATAACTAAGGCAAATCGAACGAAGAAGCGCCTCTTCCGTTAAATTCCACACTTGCTGATAGGCATATAGAGGCATAGTTGCCATGATTCCATGGGCCCCTGATCCAGTAATGCTCATAGCAGGAAGATTGAGTCCAATCACACGGGCTTCAATAGCTGCATTGCAAAACAAGTTGGCGGTTCGAATGGCATCCTCCGAAACTAGTTTATTATCATTCATGACTTTTAAAGTCCGTGCAAAAGTTGTCTGTTGATTCCGGAGAGCTTCCTCAGCCAAAGCCCGATTCATGATCACCGCCTCTTTCACAAAGGCGATTTCTTCATAGGGTACGGTCTTTATGTAGTCCAGTATGTCCTCTATGCTGCAGCGATGGATGAAGGGAATTTCATTTTCTTCTGCCTGAGCAAGATTATCCGCTGAATAAATGGTCTTTCCATCTTCTTTTATTTCTACCACATGAGTATGGGCATCGCGAATCACGACTTCCGCCTCATGTTTTTTCCCCATGACTACTGCGCGAATCTCAATACGACTTGTAATGCGATTCATAATGACATCGATGATCCCATTTTTGACAAGCCCTTCAGCTTTCTTGACATCTTCTTCCGTTACACCGTCAAGACAGAGGAGTTCCTTTTGCGGATCTGCCGCAACCAAACCAAGGGCCGCGGCAAAATCGTTTCCTACATGGGTCGTATTAGGGATACCACAAGTAAAAGCATTCTTATATAGCCCGCTCGTCAGGTGAAGGACTACCCTTGTCACTTCTTCAGGCAGATGGTTCCGCGCCAACGCTACAGCAAAGGCAATTGCTGCCGGTTCAGTTACACCTAAAGCAGGTTTCATATCTTCTTTGATCAGTCTCGTCAATGCATGCATAAGGCTTTGATCCTTTCTGAAAGTACAGCCATGATAATACCACAAGGTCATCACAGAAGAAACCCGCAAAAGAGAAATCTCACACTTTTGCGGGTAGGGGGTAAACTATTTGAGACAATCCTTGAGAGATAGGGTCTTGGTTCCATCCTCTAAAATCATGCAAGGAATGCCAAGACGCTGTGTTCCACAAATATCCTTATAAAGTGCATCTGTTTCACGAAGTGTCAAGTATTCCTTAAGTCCGGCATGACTTCCTAAAATGTCAACAAAATCAACTTCATACCCCTTTTCTGCAAGAACATGAAGCGCATAGAGGGTATCAGGACACTGATGACTTCCAATGATTTTGATCTGCATAAAAACATCTCCTTTCAAGGCTCAGCTTATCTATTCAGAACAGTTGCAGCTATGATCATGCTTTTTATCCATCCAATCTTTTCCTTCAACCATGCGGGTAATCATCATAGAAGCAACGGTATCACCACTGGCATTGAGGCAGGTTGCCATAGGATCAACGAGGTACCCAATCGTTGCAATGAGGGGAAAAGCTTCCTGAGGGAACCCGAACAGCGTTACAATAAGAAGTTCCCCAACAAGACCGCCGCCTGGTGCTCCTGATAGAACAAAGGCACTCAAAATGGAAACGATGATGGCTTTGATATAGACATCAACCCCAATAAAAGGAATGTTGAAGATACCAAAAAGGAAGGCAATCTTGACGATGGAGGAAAGAACCGAACCGTCCATGTGCATCGTTGCACCCATAGGCAGTACAATGCCGTAAATATCTTCTGGGACGCCGATTTCTTCACAGGCAATCATGCTTGTTGGAAGTGTTGCATTGGAACTTTGCGTACCAAAAGCCGTAATGGCAGGGTTCAATATATTGCTCCAAAATGCGCGGACACCTCGTTTGCCGCCCGCATAATAAGCATATCCACTGAAAAAGATGACAAAATAGAACACACACATGGGGTAGTAGATGAGCATCGTCCGCCCATAATGGCCAATAAGCTGGGGTCCATACTCTCCGACGAGATTGGCAAAGTAAGCGCCAAGACCAATTGGAGCAAGTTTCATGACCATATCAATGAGTGTCATGATAACACAATTGATGTTAGCAATGACTTTTCCCAGAGGAGAATCTTGCCCGCCATTCATGGAAACCGCGACACCTGTGAAAATGGCGGCAATAATGCAGGGGAGCATATTGGAACGGCTGAAAATTTTTGGAAAATCATCGACAGTGAGTGTTTTGACAAGCATTTCTCCAGCGGAAATCGGTTTTGCAAGTTCAACACCCTGCATGGAAACCTGAACTCCACTAGCTGGCGGGAAAATATTGACCACAATGAGAACAACAGCAGCTGCAAAAAGACCCGTTGTTACAAATGTGAGGATAAGGCTGCCCAAGATTTTCCCTAATCGTTTGAGATTCAGCATACTGCCGACGGCATTGGCAATAGAGAAAAAGACCATAGGGGCTACGATTGTAAACATCAGGTTAATAAAGATATCCCCCAAAGGTTTAAGGACTGCGGCCTGTTTTCCCCAGATGACACCAATGAGAGCTCCGAGAAAAATTCCTCCTAAAAGAATCAGAGGAAAGCGATAGGACTTCCAAATCTCATTCTTGTTCATTTTGTTCTCCCTTTCTCTTTCAGCGTTTCCGTCATCCTTCCCCTCGATTCAAAGACAACGAAAATAGGTCAGCATATAATTGGATTGAGTATATATAGATGAACAAATATTGGATACTTATTTACGGATTTTTTCCACAGCTCTTTTCAGCTGCCCCAACGCTTTTTCCAAGGTCTTCCGAGGACAAGCCACATTAAGACGCATATAACCACTTAAAGAGCGGCCAAAAGAATGACCAGGATTGAGTCCTAGTTTTGCCTGATGGATGAAGAAATCCACCAGTTCATCATTCGTCATATGAAGATCGCGGCAATCAAGCCACATAAGGTACGTTGCATCCGGAAGATTTGGTTTGATTTCAGGAATATATTCTTTACAATAAGAACGAACAAAATCAAAATTATCCGAAATGTAGGCAAGAAGCTGTTCCAACCACTCTTCCCCTTCACGATAAGCAGCTTCCATAGCCACAGAACTAAAAGCATTGTTACGGTGAATATCCATGCTGGACCAATAGGTGTCAAAGCGGGCTTTCATATCCTCATCAGGAAAAATTGTTGTTGACGCCTGAAGTCCTGCTAAATTGAAGGTTTTTGTCGCCGATACGCAGGTAATAATATGATCCTTATAAAAGGGAGCCGCAAGAACTGTCGGAGTATGTTTCTTACCATGGAAAATAAGGTCGGAATGAATTTCGTCAGAAACGACGAGAAGTCCGTATTTTTGGCAAATTTTCATCATCTTCTGGATGTCTTCCGCTGTCCAGACGATACCCAAAGGATTATGAGGATTGCAGAAAAGGAACACCTTAGCGTCTTTTGCCTTTTTTTCAAAATCCTCAAGATCAACGGTCCACCCTGTTTCAGTACGGGTCATCTGCGTTTCCGCTACAGTTCGTCCCGTATGTTCCGTAATATCATAGAACTCGGAATAAACAGGCGTCTGGAACAGAATACGGTCTCCTTTTTTTGTAAAAAGCTTGATCAGGGAAGCCATTGCGGGAACAACTCCGATGGCCCAACTCATAAGACGGGTATCAGGATTCCACTGATTGCGTTTTTCTTCCCATTCCCTAACAGCTTCAAAATAACTTGCGGGACGGGATGTATAGCCCCAAATTCCTTCTTCAGCCTTCTTTCTGCATGCGTCAATGATGGGCTGAGCCGTACGAAAATCCATATCCGCTACCCAAAGGGGGATTACATCCATAGTTCCAAAGACCTTTTCCCGCTCATCATACTTGGAAGAACGATTTTGACTCCGATCGATGACTTCATCAAAGTTGTATTTCATAAAAATGTCTCCTTATTCCTTTACTGCCACAACTTCAATCTCTACCCGCGCGCCTTTGGGAAGCGCTCCAACCTCAAACGCTGCCCGAGCAGGGAAAGGTTCCGCAAAATAAGTCCCATACACAGCGTTCATGGCACCAAAATCAGCTATATCCGCTAAGAGGACTGTTGTTTTCACAACATGTTCCATACCAAGATCGGCCCCTTGAAGAATTGCTTTGATGTTTTCAAGAGACTGACGGGTTTGTTGTTCTATGGATTCCGCGGGAAATTCTCCCGTTTGGGGATCAACGGGCAGTTGGCCCGAAACATAAAGAATGGATCCTTTTGAAAGGATTCCCTGACTGTAAGGCCCAATGGCTTTAGGTGCCTTTTCGGTTCTTATTTCTTGTTTCATGATAGCCTCCTTGGTCTTTCTTAGTTGGCCTCATTATAGCTATATTTGAATTATTTAGAAAATTTTATTTTTCTCATAAAATGATAAATAATGAATCATTTTACTTCTTTACATGAGAAAAAGGGTTGTTTTTTCCTTTGTTTCTCTTTAAAATGAAAAAGTCGATTGATTTCATTTTAAATTTGGATTTATAGGAGACAGCCATGGAACCTCTTAAAGAAATTGGAAGCAAGATCAAATTCTACCGTATCCAAAAACATATGACCATCAAGGATTTGGCTGAATCCATCTGCAAAAGTCAAGCAACACTCTATAAGTACGAAAAAGGGCAAATTGCACTCGACCTATCCGTTCTCTATGACATAGCATCGGCTCTTTCTATACCCGTGACAGCACTTCTTTATGAACCACCCCTTCCCAAAAAAGAAATGGCGGCAAGTATTGTGCCTGCTTTTTTTTCTGGCCTCACATCCTTTTATGCCTACACCTATGATGGACGACAGAAGAAAATTCGTGAAAGTCTTATTGAGTGCATTCAAAAGGCTGAAGAGACCGATTCTAGTAACGGTCTCATTCCTTCCCCTTTTTTAGGAGAAGGGAGCTATCTCGTTAAAATGTATATGAATCTTCTCCAAAACGATAATGAACATCTTTGTGAGGATTCTTACTTAGGTCATATGGTTCATTTTGGTGCCATCACAAACTTTATATTTCAAAATTGCAATGCCCGTCTGGATCAGTACATGATTTCTGTTCCCTCACCTTATATAGATAGTGAAACAAAATGGGGTCTGGCATTTGGGATTTCCTCCCGTCCGCTCATGCCCACCGCTGGCAAGGTCCTGCTTTCTAATGTAAGGATTCCCAAGACCAAGGAATTTGCCAAATCGCTAATCCTCACCAAGGAAGATTATCGCCTTATGAAACTCTATAACTATATGGTTGTTGTATAATAAAACCCAAAAAGGGCCCTTCGAGAAGCCGATGCTCTCTTAGGTCCTTTTTTCTTATCATATTCTTTTCAGCAATTCAGAGTCATCCCAGCTATGCTGGGATAAAGTTTTCTGCCTCATTTTTCCCAGGCATTTATATGCCTCAAGTAAAACTGCTTTTTCCTGAGCTAATCCATTCATCAATGGATGCTTTTTTGAAACGCCATTGCCGCCCAATTCGCACAGCCGGGATTCCCCTTCCCGACCGGATCCAAAAACGGACAGTTACGGAGCTTACCCCTAGATATTTTGCTACTTGTTCGATTGAAATCCATTGATCTTTAACATCTGCCATATGTACCAATCCTCCATATTCTCCAAATTCCTTTTCTGCATTGCATAGAACGTGCACCAGAATTCCACTATTACAGTACCATACCGACATCTATTTTTCACTTCTCAATTTCTTACATTATTTTGTAATAGTTTTTATTCAAAAAATTGATTTTCTCTATATCCTTGTCCAAATAAGAACGTTCTGGGCAATCAATTTCCGGTATGTTCATTTTTTCTTTATTTTTTACGGGATCTATCGTTTTTTATGCACGTTTTTTTCTTTTCCCCCATCAAGTGAATCTTTTTCCTATCTGGTTATACCTAATACATCTACTAGTTGATTTCTCTAATCGCAGCGCCTCTTTTCATGGAAACGCCAAAGCGCTTCGTAATTATCTCTTTATTTTACTAAACAAAGAGACTTTATTATTATACTATAGTTCGAATTGTATGGGACTTTAAAAAAATTGAAAAATACGCTATAACAAATAAATATTACTTGCAATAACTTTTTTATCAAAAAGTTAGGGTTAACCATTGGGTTCTCATAAGAAAAAACTCCCCACAGAAGACGTTACCATCCTTCTTTGGGGAGTTCCTACATGAGGGGACCGGCAGCAAACCAACATCCACCCATTCATTTCAACTGAAATTGCTTTTTCCCGATTTAATCCATTCATCAATATCCGAGATCCGAAAACGCCATTGACGGCCAATACGGACAGCAGGGATGTCCTTTCCCGAGCGGATCCAGAAACGTATGGTCACAGCGCTGATGCCAAGATATTCAGAAAGTTCCTCAATGGAGATCCACTGTTTCTCAATCTTTGACATAGAGCATCCTCCTTTCCGTGATTTGATGGGCCATGCCTTCGCAAAGTAAGCAGAAATCATTATAGCAGATTTATATTTCCTTTTCAATTGATTTTAATATATTATTTGATATTTATATTTATTTTATTATTAAATCAATTATCAATTATATAATTTTTTCTTTATACTGAAATTGTTTATTCTTATTCCATCTTTCACTATGATTCTTTTATTCTATTTGTAAAAGATGAAAATTTCATGAAGATTTTACTCTTGCCAATTCATCATCGCGATTTTCTTCTGTTTTCTCTAAATCTCTTTTGTTTTTACCTTTTTATTGTAGTGAATGCATCCTATCAAAACAACAAGTTCCAATCTATAGGAATAGCAAGATCTACAAAATCATAAGAAAAAAATTATTTATGAATGCATGAAAGAAGCGGGGCCTATTCTCTTATGCCCCGCATTTATCATCCGATACGAATCAGCAGCCATTTTCAGGCTGTCATACGAGTTCACTTCTTCCGGATTCAATCCATTCATCAATCTCTTCAATCCGAAAGCGCCATTGACGGCCAATCCGGACAGCCGGAATATCTTTTCCCGAACGGATCCAAGAGCGAATGGTCACGGCACTGATACCAAGATACTCAGACAGCTCTTCAATGGATATCCACTTATGGTCCACCATCATCCTCTCCCATCTCTTTCCGTATTGATAACCATGATACAGCTTCATGTTTATTACGGTTATTATGGTTATTATGGTATTTATTTTCTTTAGTTGGTATTATACTACAAAAAGAAATATAATAAAAGTTGCAATTTTCTTACTTATTATCAAAAAAAAAAAAAAAAACGCTAATATATTAAATTATATAAAATTATACGAAATTATATAGGATAATATATATATTTTCTTTTTCCTTATAGTTTTTATTATTCGCACAAAAAAGAGACCCCTAAGCTTCATGATGCTTACTGAACCAGCCTCAGGGTCCCTCACTTTTTACCCGATTCTATAAAAAGTCTTCCGATCCTGTAGACGGAGGAATATGTGCACACGCCTTTGTTCGAGCGCTGAAATTGCTTCTTCCTGATTGGGTCCATTCATCGACGTCCTCGATCTTGAAGCGCCACTGACTGCCAACCCGAACAGCTGGAATATCCTTTTTCGAACAGATCCAAGAGCGATTGGTCACGGTACTGACATCAGGATATTCAGAACGTTCTTCAATGGATATCCACTTTCTTTAAATTTGAGATATAGCCAGCCTCTCCTTACATGAAATCCATGAGTGACTGAGAAGAAGACGCATCTCGATTTCCTTGGCATCCTGAGAAAAGCCTGACGCGCATTTATGAGCAGATGGCAATCCTTTTGACCTCTTATTCATGGCGTATTCCGCAGCCCAGCAAATCGTATAAAAAGATGAAATCAGTCCCCACCTTTCGTCATCGTGTCCGAATCCCAAGTCCTCATCAAAAAGAAATCATCTTTCTTATGATTCTTCATATCTACTTTTTCTTATCATTCTATTCATCCTTTGATGATTTAGATTGTACTAAAATTTAAATTACATGTAAATTTAGTATTTTCTAATTATAGCGATATCCATAGTAGATAAGGATCCACCCGCAGGATACAAACACATTGTCTTCATCGCAAAAAAGACCCTGCCCTTTTTCAGGCAGAGCCTTCTTTCCCATGGAAAAAGAGGAAAAAATCGGTCAATCATCGAAATTGCTTTTTCCTGATTTGATCCATTCATCAATATCCTTGATTCGGAAACGCCACTGCCGCCCCACCCTTTTTCCAGGCAGGTTCTTTCCACTGCGCAGCCAGTAGCGAACCGTCACAGGACTGACACCGATATATTCGGCGACTTCTTCAATATTGATCCAACGCTCTTTATTTTCATTCATAAGCCCTCGCAATCTACGGCCGCCAGAAAAATCAATTCTGGCTCCTACCGCCCTGCACAGTTCATCCTTATGGAAGGTATGAACCCCTACGACGCTCACCGTATCTCTTTCAGGAATCGTGCTGCGATTTATTTTTTGAATGATGACGATTTATCTTTCATTGAATCATTCTTACATCAAATATATTATATAGTAAATATTTTATAACTTAAAGTTTTGTCCTTTATATCACGATGTTAAAGTAATATTAAGTACCAAGTTTTACAATTTATAAAAATCTACATCTTTTATTTATCAATTTGATAACAAACCCTCCAAATTGTAGACAACTCTTCTCCACGCCTTCCCAAAATCAACATTTGCAATTCTTGTCATTTTAGATTATAATCTTTCATATCCCTGTGTGGCTTGACGCGGGGATCTTTATGCGGATGTGGCGGAATTGGCAGACGCGCTAGACTTAGGATCTAGTGTCTTCGACGTGCAGGTTCAAGTCCTGTCATCCGCACCAAAAAAGGACCTATCGCTTTGAGCGACAGGTCCTTTTCCTTTTTCATTTACACCAAACGACGTTCATAGGGATCACTGCTGATTCCCTTTTTTAGGATTTGTTTGGCCCATTCCTGGGCGCAAAAGAGGGAATGGTCCTTATAGTTGCCGCATTCCTTTTCCTTTGTTCCCGGCACGTCTTCCCATTTTGTCGTTACAATAAGTTCCAACGCTTCCTTGAGGGCTTTTGCCACGTCCCTGGGATCATGGTGGCCCCAGCACAGGAGATGGAAACCTGTGCGGCAGCCAAAGGGAGAGCAGTCAAGATATCCTTTGATGCGAGGGCGTAGATAAAGGGCCAAAAGATGCTCTAAGGTATGCATGCCCCCTGTAGGGATTTCTTCTTTGTTTGGCTGGGCCAGGCGGACATCAAAATTGGAGACAATATCGCCGTGTTCCCCTTGTTCTTCCCCAATGAGACGTACATAGGGGGCAATGACCTTTGTATGGTCAAGGGTAAAGCTTTCGATGATAACTTTTTCCATGATTGTTCCTTTCCGCGTTATCGCATGACAGCAAAAGCCATACATAAATCAAAACTCCCCACCCTCTTTGAGGATAGGGAGCTTACAGTTGAAGTGGTGATCCACCCGGGATTCGAACCCGGGACACCCTGATTAAAAGTCAGGTGCTCTACCAACTGAGCTAGTGAATCAAATGGCTGGGGCAGCTGGACTCGAACCAACGCATGCGGGAGTCAAAGTCCCGTGCCTTACCGACTTGGCTATGCCCCAATAAGCACAAAAAAAGTGGGGTGGCTAGTGAGGATCGAACTCACGCGTGCCGGAGCCACAATCCGGTGTGTTAACCGCTTCACCATAGCCACCATGTCGTACTTATCAGCGACTTTGTCATTTTACCACATCTTATAGGGTGTGTCAACAAAATTGTAAAAGGAAAAACAGGGCGGCAAAGGGAGCCTTCCGGCAACAGCCCATCTTTTAGACTGCGGTTCAGTCCACACCGGCAAGGGTCCGATGAGCAAGGCCAACAGCCATTTCATTGAGGTTCAGAACGCCAACACTCATGAAGATGGCGACGCAGACGTGTTCCCCATAACGAGCAATGCCCACCTTGCCGCCGACATTAAAGCCCGAGGCTTTGGCAATAACCTGGCTTAGGGCTTCATGGGCAGCACCTGCCACAGTTCCAGCCCCGACGTGACTGTCTGAGACGATATGCTGCCGTTCGGCCGCCACCATGGCACGTTCCACAATCTTTGTGACGCTTGGCAAAAACTCACCGCCAAAATTAACGGCAGCCGTACGGAATCCTTCTTTGGCGTAATTTGCTTTCAGGCGGTCCTCATCGTCCCTTGTTTCAGACATGGCCATGCGCAGGGCCGCTCTCCCAACATCAATGCTGAAAATTTCTTTTTCCATTGTTTTGCTCCATTCCTACTTCGATTCATCAATAGGACCGATCACCCATGAGGGGATGATGGACCCGTTTAAGTGTCAGTTTCTTAGCAATCTCCACAGCTTCCTTGAGGTGAACATCGGTTTTAAAATCCTTGTCCTCAAAAATACACATGGGATCGTCCACACCAATCTCACTGCCCGGCATATATAGATATTGGTCATTATCTGGATCACCGAGGATGTACCCAGCTCTCAGTTCTTCTGCAATGATTACGGACACAGCGAGGCCTCCTTTGCTTTTTCTGTCCTACATACTGCATTTATTGTAACAGGTGCCGGCCATTCATGCAATGGATTTGCCACGCTCCCCCTCTTTCTTTTAGCTGCAGAAAAGGACGCGATCTGCTATACTGGAAAGCATAAAGGAGGATGCCCTATGGAACTTACGCTGCTGCCTGATGGAATCTATGAGCGCGTCATTTCAGACGAACTCGGGAAGGTGCTTGACGAGGCAAGCAAAGAAGAACAGATTTGGAAGGAGACGGAGACGGTCGATTCCCAGGAAGGGGCCCGTTATCTATCTGATTATGCCGGCCGCCTCATTCACTGTTGCCTAAAGGAAATCGCCGATCAGGATGAAGAAGGAAGTACGGCCCTTAGTAAGGAACTTCATCTTGTCAATGACCTCATCCGGCTTCTTTCAAAACGCATGGAAACCTTAGGCGAAGGCCACACCGTAAGCCGTGAGGATTTTCTTCTCACCCAGCTGAAACGGCGTCAGAATACCCTCAAGGAAATCATTCTGGAGCGGCCTTTATCGGGGCTTTCCCATTCCACGCTCTTTACCAACAGCAAAAAGGACGTTTCCCTTGTAACGGAACTGCAGCGGGAAATCCAATCCGCGGACCGCATCGACCTGCTCGTTTCCTTTATCAAATATTCAGGGTATATTATGATCCGCCCCTATCTCCAGGAATTCACCCGCCATGGAGGAAAGCTCCGCGTCCTTACGACAACCTATATGGGTGCGACCGATCCCAAGGCCGTAGCCGAGCTGGGAGCTCTTCCCAATACGGAGGTCCGGATTTCCTACAATGTCAAGGAAACGCGTCTTCATGCCAAGGCCTATATTTTTTACCGCAGCAGCGGCTTTTCCTCGGCTTATGTCGGATCATCAAATCTCTCCCATGCAGCCATCGCCGATGGACTTGAATGGAATATGAAGATCACCCAGCAGGATATGCCCCTTGTCATGGAAAAAATCCATACGACCTTTGATACATACTGGCATAGTGATGAATTTCAGGACTTTAGCGAAAAAGACCGTCCGTATCTTGAAGACGCCATTGATGCTGAACGGGGACGGGGCAAAAAGGAAGGTTCCGCCCTTTCCTATGCTTTCCGAATCCGTCCCTACCCGTATCAGGAACAGATCCTTGATGCCCTGCAGGCTGAGCGGCAAATCCATCACCGCACGCGCAATCTCGTTGTTGCCGCTACGGGTACAGGGAAAACCGCCATTGCAGCTTTTGATTACGCTCGCTTTGCCAAAAATAGAAACAAGGAAACCCGTCTTCTTTTTGTGGCCCACCGGGAGGAAATCCTCACCCAATCCCTTTCCGCCTTTCGTCAAGTCCTCCAAGATCCAGGCTTTGGGGAACTTTCCGTAGGGAGCTTCAAGGCCAAACGGGCGGACCATCTTTTTATCTCCATTCAAACCTTTCAGCACCAGCGTCTGTGGGAAAAACTTGATTCCCATTACTATGACATGATCATTGTTGACGAATTCCATCATGCAGCAGCACCGAGCTACCAGAAACTACTCTCCTATTTCAAGCCAAGGATCCTTCTGGGCCTTACGGCAACGCCAGAACGCATGGATGGGAAAGACATCCTCTCTTATTTTGATGGTCATATGGCAGCGGAAATCCGTCTTTCTGAAGCGATTGAAAGACGTCTCTTGGTTCCTTTCCATTATTTTGGCGTAGAGGACCCCATCGACTTGAGTCACGTTGCTTGGTCAAAGGGACAGTATGAAACAGATGAGCTTATCCATCTTTATGCTAGGGATCATACGGCAGAGATCAGGGCCAACGCCATCTTAAGGGCTCTCACTCGCTATACCAGTGATCTGCGGGATGTAAAAGGCATCGGTTTTTGCGTTGGAATCCAGCATGCCGAATTCATGGCCCGTTTCTTCACCAAGGCGGGGATTCCTTCCCTTGCCCTATCGGGGGATACACCTGATGAAGTGCGCCGGAAAGCAGCAGCTGACCTAGCTTCCGGCAGGCTGACCTTCCTTTTTGTTGTCGACATCTTTAATGAAGGCGTCGATATCCCCGCCGTCAATACGGTACTTTTCCTGCGTCCCACGAACAGTCTCACCATTTTTTTACAGCAGCTGGGACGCGGCCTGCGCCTTTTTGAAGGCAAGGACTGCCTTACGGTCCTTGATTTTGTCGCTCAGGCAAACCGAAAATACGACTTTGCTTCCCGTCTTTTTGCCCTCATGGGGACAAGGAACCTCTCCATTCGCCGTGAAGTTCAGCTAGGCTTTCCCCACGCACCCAAGGGCTGCTGCATTCAGCTGGAAAAAGTTGCCCAGCAAAGAATCCTTGAAAATATCAACAGCCAGCTAAAAGGACTTTCCTACTATCTGGAAACCATTCGTGAACTTTACGAGATAACAGGGAGCGTACCGACACTTGCGGAATTTTTCAAAGCTTCCGGCATCGATCCCCACCTTTTTTATAATGGGAAGCGAACCTACACAAGGCTGCTCATGAAGGCCGGCCTCATAGAAGAACGGGAAGAAAGCCTTGAGGAAAAAGTCCTCATGAGAGCTTATCCGGCGCTCCTTTCCCTGGATTCCCCGCACTGGATTTCCTATCTCAAGGAAAACCTGAAAGCTCCTCAACGGCCAACAACGATTCTTGATAGGGAATATGCGGCCATGCTGTACCACACTCTTCTTTCAAAGGATCTAGAAGCCCTTGGGATTATTTCCCCAGAAGCGCTCATCTTGAGCCTTAGCCACTGGCATCCCTTTATCAAGGAACTGGAGGCCTTTTTGACGATGCAGGAAAACGCCCTGTCCTTCCTGCCCCAGTCCCCCGGGGTCCTTTATCCCTGTGCCCTTGAAGTCTATTGTCACTACACAAGAAACCAAATCTTTGCCGCGCTTGGGTACGATCATCCCAGTTCCATCCGCGAGGGCGTCAAGTTCCTGACCCCAGAAAAGAGTTTTGCTGTCACCCATCCAACGGATGTCTTTCTTGTAACCCTGAATAAATCAGACCGCGACTTTTCGGAGACAACACGTTATGAAGACTATTCCATCGATCGGATGACCTTTCACTGGCAAAGCCAAAGTACGACGACACCCCATTCAAAGACGGGGCAGCGTTATGAAAGGCTGTGCAGGGAAAAGGAAAAAGCGGGTTATATTCTTCTTTTTGTTCGTGAAAATAAAAAAGATGCCTACGGCGGCACCCAAAGCTATACGTTTCTTGGCCGTGTAAGCATCGAGCGTCTTCAAGGCTCACAGCCCATGACCGCGATCTTGAAACTTGCCCTGCCCCTATCTGCCGGCCTCCTCACGGAAACCGACGCAAGCGGCGTCCTGTAAAGTCCTGTAAATGAAAGATCCCAACAAACGCGTCACATAGACCATTCGTTGGGATCTTTTGTGTTATGCTATACCAAATCGTCAAAGTCAAAAGCGGCGGCTTTCGTGTAGTTCGTTACTTTCGCTTCAAAAAAGTCCGTTTTCGTTCCATTGAGATTGGAGAAGCTTTCAATCCATTCCATGGGATTCTGACTGATTTCCGGGTAAAGGGGCACAAGTCCAATGGCTTCAAGGCGGATATTGGCCAAATACTTGATGTACTTTTCGATCAGGCCATTATTGAGCCCCAGAATCTTATCATCCGTAATATACTGGCCCCATTTGATTTCATTTTCCGCACCCTGACGGATCATGTCGGCAATATGGGCATCCTGCTCCTTTGTAAAAAGATCGGGCCGTTCATGACGCAGTTCGCGGAGGATATTCTGGAAGAGAATGAGGTGCGTCACTTCGTCACGGTTGATATATTTGAAGATGGTGCTCGTTGCGGTCATTTTCCCCTGGCGGGCCAAGGTGTAAAAGAAACTAAAACCTGAGTAGAAATAAATGCCTTCAAGGATATAGTTTGCCACAATGGTATGAAGGAAATTGCCTTCGTTCGGATCATCGCTGAAGCGCTGATACGCATCGGCAATAAACCGATTCCGTTCCAATAGCGTCGAATCCGTGCGCCATTCATCATAAATCTTATCCCGTGTAATGGGATTTGTCACCGTATCAAGGATATAGGAATAACTCTGCGCGTGAATTTCCTCTTGAAAAGCCTGGATGTTTAAGAGGGACGCCACTTCCGGTGCCGTGATATAACGGCTTATGTTTGGCAGGTTTTCGCTCTGGACGCTGTCAAGAAAGTTCAGGAAAGAAATAATCTTATCGAAGGCACGGCGCTCGCTGTCCGTAAGGTACGGGAACTGCTTGATATCTTCGTTCAAGGAAATTTCTTCGGGAATCCAGAAGTTATTGAGCATGGTCCGGTAAAGTGTATTGGCCCAATCATATTTGATTCGGTTCCATTCGCGCAGGTTTGTCGTATTACCGCCAATCATGGCCTGGGTCCCGCGCTGCCCATGTTCATTAAAAATAAGTTTCTTTTTCATCTTGCGCTCCTTCTCACACAGTCAGGATGAACAGCTTGTGCATTCATCCATTTCAAGGGACTGGTTCCGCACATAGTAAATGGTCTTGATGCCCTGTTTATAGGCTTCAATATAGAGGTTCAGTATTTCCGAGGCCTTCATGCGGGGCGTGATATAAAGATTAAAGGATTGGGCCTGATCGATGTGGCGCTGACGGGCTGCATTGGCACGAATGGACCACTGCTGGTCAATGGTATGAGCTTCCTTATAGAGCCAGAATGTCTTTGGGTTAAGGTCCGGTGCCGTTTTCGGGGTAAAGGATCCTTGTTTTTCCTCTATGAAGAATTTCTTGAAAATAGGATCGATGCCAGCCGTTGTATTGGCAATGTTGCTCGTTGAACCGGTTGGCGCCACAGCAAGGAGATACCCATTGCGCATACCGTACTTGTGGACGTCGGCAGCAAGACGCTGCCATTTTTCACTGGTATAGCCGCGCCGGGTAAAGTATTTGCCCGTATCCCATTCAGATCCCTTGAAGGCAGGATAAGCCCCCTTTTCTTTGGAAAGTTCCATGGACGCTTTGATGGCATAGTAGGCAATCTTTTCAAAAAGGGCATCAGCCGCGGCTATGTGTTCTTTTGATTCCCAGCGCAGGCCGTGCTTTACAAGATAATGGTGGTAGCCGCTCGTGCCAAGGCCAATGGCCCGGTATTTGTCACAAGTCAGCCGGGACTCCGGTACCGGCGTCTGGTTGATGGTAATGACATTATCGAGCATGCGCACCTGAAGGGCAATCTGTTCTTCCAGGAAATCCTCATCAATCTTGCCAAGGTTGATGGAATTCAAGTTGCAGGTGACCATATCGCCTGGCGCTGTCACTGTCGTAATGGTCCCATCGTCCTCAAGGATTTCTTTTTTGAGGTTCGTAAAGCCCACATTCTGTGCGATTTCATGACACAGGTTCGAAGCATAGATCATCCCCGCGTGCTTATTGGGATTGGCTTCATTGACCGTATCCCGGAAAAAGATGAAAGGGGTTCCCGTTTCAACGGCACTTTTCATGATTTTTTTCATCATCTCAAGGGCGGGGACGCTGATGCCATGGAGACGGGAATCCTTTTCACAAGCAAGGTAATGCTCCGTAAAGGCTTTATCTTCCTCCGTATCGTAGAAGTCTTCCAGAGCAAAGCCCATGACCGTATTCACTTCATGCGGATCAAAGAGGGTAAAATTTTCGCGTTTGATGAGGCGCTCCATGAAGAGGTTCGGAACGGAAATAGAGGGAAAGATATCATGGGCCTTGCGCCGATCATCGCCGTTATTGGTCCTCAGTTCAACAAATTCATAAAAATCCTTGTGCCAAATATCAAGGGTCACCGTCGCGCCGCCCTTGCGCTTACCAAGCTGGTCAACGGCAACAGCCGTATCGTTATAGAGCCGGACCCAGGGAATGACCCCTCCGGAAGAGTTCTTGAATCCCCGGATATCACTGTTGAGGGCCCGAACCTTCCCCAGATAGATGCCTAGGGCCCCTCCATGCTTGGAAACACGGGAGAACTTGCTGTTCACATCATAAATGGACCAAAGGTTGTCATCGACACCAGCCACAAAACAGCTGGACAGCTGATGAAATGGCGTGCCAGCATTAGCAAGGGTCGGCGTTGCCGTTGTCATCTTGAGCTCGCTCATAAGGTCATAGAACTTCTTGGCGTAGGCCACCTTGTTTTTCCCTTCAACGAGAGCAAGATGCATGGCAATGGCCATAAAGCGTTCCTGCGGCAGTTCATAGACTTCCTTGTTAAATCCCCGTACAAGATAACGGTCTGCCAGGAGTTTGAGTCCTTCATAGTTAAAAAGGTAGTCCCGTTTCGGTTTGATATAATCCCCCAATTCCTGGAGCTCATCTTCCGTATAGTCCGTCACAAAAAAATCAGCATATTTCTTCTTGTCAACCAGCATATGGATGAGATTGGAGAAATTCCCATAACCAAAGGCCTTATAACGGCGCTGGATGGCAGCCTCTTTATAGAGGTCAAAGAGGAACAGGCGGGCAGCCACAAACTGCCAATCCGGATTCATCTCCTGAAGGGGTACCCCGCCCCCTTCATGACGGGAGGGAATGACTTTTTCAATGGCCGTGCGGATCAAGGTCTGCTGGATCTGTTTCGTGGTCATACCATCGACAAACTGAAGCTTGGAATCCATTTCAAGCTCCATGGGATCGCATGAATCAAGTCCCAGACAGGCAAAAGCAATCATACGCTTGGTCTTTTCGACGGAAAGGGGTTCAAAATGCCCGTCCCGTTTGCGGATCATGATGTCCATAAGTGGCTTCCTTTCTTGTTCCTAAAAGTAAGAAAGACCACAAGATATAGTGGTCTTTGATTGTTTCTTTGGGTTCCTCATACATTATACGGGCTCATAGTCCATAAATCAAGTAAGAATTATTTTATGATTATTATTATAAAAATAGGAAACAGGACATTATTGTTGGGAAGCATGGGCTCCATTTTTCTGACTGATTTCAAGAAGGTGCCAGACATCGGGCGTTTCAAAGCCATATCGCCAGGCTGCCGTCCCTGCCAGCTGATACTGTATTGCGAGACGGGACTTATAGTAGAGGCTCAAGGCATCTTCCTGCCAAAAGACATAATCCCTGCCGCCTTCCGTATAGGAAACCCGAGTCATCTTTTCCTCTGGGAGCCAGGTCTTCCGGAAGGTCGGAAGGTTCTTTTTATCATGAATGAGCTGCTGGGCCTGCCACATACCAAGGGTTCTCGCCCGATACTCCTTGGTGCCTTCCGGGGCCTCCCATAGGCGCATATAAAGTGGGAGACCAAATAGAAGTTTTTCCGGGGGAACGCCCTGGGCAA
Source organism: Acidaminococcus sp. AM33-14BH (assembly GCF_003603525.1). Taxonomy (NCBI): domain Bacteria; kingdom Bacillati; phylum Bacillota; class Negativicutes; order Acidaminococcales; family Acidaminococcaceae; genus Acidaminococcus; species Acidaminococcus sp. AM33-14BH. Next base: position 62,672 of record NZ_QTNG01000009.1, read on the forward strand.
GAGTCTCTTGGACCTTCTTTTCATCCCAATTGAAAGAAGCCGTCGGTCCCGGCACTTTACTCAGCCGAGAAAATTGATCATACGTCATGAGAACAAGATAATCCACGCTTTTCGTCAAGGCCTTCCGGTCGTAGCAGCGGGACCAATTGGGATTGCGGCTGGGAGCTGTGACATCCATACTGAGGATCAGTCCCTTCTTTTGGGATTGACGGCGCAGATAGGCCATGAAGCTTGTGAGGGCATCACGATCTTTTTCATAGATGTTCTCAAAATCGATATTGATTCCATCAAAACCGTGCGTTTCAGCCTCTTTCAGGAGCTGGTCAATGATAAAGCGCTGGGCATGGGGGTCTTGAAGGAATTTATGAGTAAGATCCGGATCAAAGGAATTGGTCACAAGCGGCCAGACCTGGTACCCTTTTTTGTGGGCCCGTTCCGTATACCCTGGCACAGCCACGCCTTCCACCTTTCCATATTCCCCCGTTACACGGTACCAACACGGCGAAACAACGGTCAGGCCTGGGACCTTGGGCAGCGATGAAAGATCCACGCTGGGATCATCCTTATGCTGCCAAACCATACTGATGGGATGCGTCAAGCTAGGCGCCGGTTGGGGCTTAGCTTGGCTGTCCTTTTTAGGGGTGGCGCAGCTTCCCATCCCTATGACAAAGGTGAGGAGTACAAGTCCCAACAAAAAAGAAATTTTTCGCATAGAAGCCTCCTGGATCATTGTTTGTCCTTATTGTATCAGGTACGAAAAAAGAGAGGCCATGAAGAAAATGAAATTCTCATTTTTTCACAGCCTCTCATACATTTTTTATTTTCTGAAAGCGTCCGTCAGAGGCGGAACAATCTGTTTCTTCCGGGACAGGACGCCGGGCATATGGAAGTGACCGTCAGCTTCAGGGTTGCCGAAGGCTTTTTCCAGGACGTCGCCGTTCTTGCCAGCCCAAAGAAGTTCCGTCACTTCCGTCATGATATCCGTGACCATGAGAAGGCTCGTGTCAGATTCACCAGAAGCCACCATTTTTTCCAGTGCGGCCTTCAATGCCGGCCATTTTTCCTTGGCTTTTTCGCCGTCCATGACGTTCACTTGGGCAACGGTGACTTTTCCTTGCGGGAAATCAAATTCCTTCATATCACCGTGGCAGATTTCATCAGGCGTGCTGCTGTTGATGGCAGAACCATGCTGCAGCATATCAAGGGCATAGGCTTTCGGATCCTTGATGCCGGCGATTTCAGCAAGTTCCAGACCGATCTTGCGGTCCGTTTCCGTTGTTGTCGGAGACTTGAAAAAGAGCGTATCAGAGCTAATGGCAGAAAAGAGCAGGCCTGCATACTGCGGCGGCAGGGCAATACCATTTTCCTTGGCCAGTTTGGCAATAATGGTAGAGCAGCAGCCCAGCGGTTCAACGCGCATATAAAGGGGTGCAGCCGTCTTCAGGCCGCCCAAGCGATGGTGATCGATGACTTCCTTTAGGTCCGCATCGGCAAGACCGTCTACAGCTTGGGATTCTTCGTTATGGTCGACGAGGATAAGCTTTTGGCCCGGTTCGACTTCTTCGATGAGTTTCGGTGCTTCCATCTTGAAGGCATCAAGAACGTATTGGGTTTCCTTGCTGACTTTGCCGGCTCTGCAAGCGACAGCCGGTACACCGAGCTGCTGTTTGACATAGGTATAGGTCAAAGCGCAGCAGATGGAATCCGTATCAGGGTTCTTATGACCCGTTACAATCGTCATGTTTTCCATGAATGAACTCTCCTTTTTACCTGTACAGAATTGTATATACACAAAATTATACCACAGTTGGCGCAAATCGTGCCATAAAATGCCGTGCCTCATGGAATCCGTCCATAGCGGCACTCGTGATGCCGCCGGCGTAGCCGGCTCCTTCACCGCAGGGGTAAAGGCCGCGGCAGTTCAGGGACTGTCCATTTTCTCCGCGTACAATGCGCAGGGGCGCGCTGGTTCTTGTTTCCACACCTATCATAAGACCTTCCCGGCTGAAACCGGGCAGACGGCGTTCAAAATCACGGAGCCCGTTTTCCAAGGGATCGGTGACAAAGTTTGGCAGGATCTTTCTCAAATCATAGGGGACAAGGCCGCGCCGATAGGTTGTCTTAAAAGGAACGGATAGATCCGGTGCCGTATGATCCACAAAGCTGCGGCTTGACTGGGCCGGAGCCCGGTAAGCGCCAGCAGCCCTGTAAGCAAGGGCCTCATAACGGCGCTGAAAGACCATCCCACCCAAAGGACCTTCGGGAAAATCGTCGGGTGTCACAGCAACAACAAGGGCACTGTTGGCCCGACCCGTATCCCTTTTGTAGGGGCTCATGCCATTTACGACAAGTCCTCCTGTCTCAGAGCTGGAGGCAACGACTTCGCCGCCCGGGCACATGCAGAAGGAATAAACAGCCCGGCCGGACGCGTCATGATAGATGAGGGCATAGTCAGCAGCCCCTAGCTTCGGATGCGCGGCAAATGGCCCGTATTGAGCCTTGTTGATGAGGGCCTGACTATGCTCAATGCGCACGCCGACAGCAAACGCCTTGGCTTCCATATGGACGCCGCGGGAATAAAGGGCGTCATACGTATCGCGGGCGCTGTGTCCGCAGCAAAGGATGACGCCGTTTGTTTCGAGGCGTTCCCGGCCGTTTAGGGTAACAGCCGTCAGCCCTTTTTTCGAATCCAGATGAAAATCCGTCACCTGTGTTTCATAACGGATTTCCCCACCCGCCTTTTTGATGCGATGGATCAAGCCCGTGACCATGATGCGGAGACGGTCCGTCCCAACATGGGGCTTTTGTTCATACAAGATTTCTTCCGGAGCACCGGCGGCAACAAAGGTTTCAAGGATATGGCCCACAATGGGGTCATTGACCCGCGTCGTGAGTTTTCCATCGGAAAAGGTGCCCGCCCCGCCAGCGCCAAACTGGACATTGCTGACAGGATCAAGTTGTCCCGTTTGCCAAAATGTTTCCACATCTTTTACGCGGTGGGCAAGATCCCGTCCCCGCTCCACTACAAGGGGATGGTAGCCGTTTTCCGCAAGTTCGAGGGCAGCCATCAGCCCGGCAGGGCCAAGTCCCACCACGAGGGGACGCCCGTGCAGCGTTTCGCTTCCAATCTGGGGCTTTGGGGTCTGTGCCCTTTTATAGGGCAGGATGAGCTGCTTTTTTTCAAGACGGCTGCGTTCCCCATTGGTTAGCTCCAGATCAAGGAGCAGATGATAGACAAAGGTGATACTCTTCTTGCGTCGGGCATCGATGGCCTTTTTAAGAAGTGTCACGCGGCGGATCTTTTGGGGAACAATCCCAAGCTGCCGTGCCGCCGCTTCCTCTAGGGTGCGGCGGCTTTCAAGACCGACGCGGAGGTTATTCATTCTAAAAAGCATGGTTTATTGGTCCTTTTCGTTTTTCACGGTGATTTCAACAATGACATTATGTGTATCGGCAAGGACCTTGTCAGGAATCTGGAGAGGCATATTGAGCTCCACATTGCTTGTGATATTGTCAAGGACAATGGGGGCCGTCTTGATTTCCTTCAGTTCTCCCAGGACCTTGGGATCTGCCGTCAGGCGCACGGTCTGGGGCGTGATCTTGGTTCCGACCAGCGTGATGCCACTTGGTAGTTTACCCGAAAGATCGGCTTTGATAGGAAAATCGTTGGTCCCTAGCTGACGCACGATGGTGACCGTCGTCGAAACCTTGCTGGGCGTCACCTTGACATCGTACATTTCGCGGCCCAACTGGTCAACGGCCACGGCGGTCGCATCTGTTTCAAAGTTCTTATCGTGGTTTGAGATATCGACCATGACAAGGACCTTGGCCACTTGATTGATGCGCTCTTCCGCCCCGCTGATTTTCACCTGTAGGGGATTGAGATCCATCCGGCTTACGGTGATGCCGCTATGAGGTACGCCCACAATGCGCGCTTCCAGTTTCATCTCTTTTGAGACCTGTGTATCGATTTCAAGCTGGAGCAGACTCGGCGTGATCTCGATGACCTCGCCGTTCTTGACTTGGGCCGTGACGCGGTAGGTATTGCGTCCTTTGCTGGCCCCCTCAAAATCGATAAAGGCTTTTACATCCGCTGTGCGAAGCGCCGCAATCTGGCTTCGCGTTCCGCTTACGCGCACGTTGACCGTTTCAGGCAAATCCTTGACGAGCATGTCATCCTGAAGATGCACCGTCTGCAGGGGTACGGTAAAGCTACGGGTGGTGATTGGATTCTGTTCATTCATGACATAGACCCAAAGGATGGACGCAACGATGACGCACATGATCCGGGCCAGCCACGAATTTCTTGTTGGGTGTTTACTGCTTAGCATCATCATCGCCTCCTTTGCTGCGATCCTTGAGGCTCAGAAGCTTTGCCTTGATGGAATCTTTCCAGTTGAGCATGGGTTCCTTCATGACAGGACGCAAAAGGTCCTTCACGTCGCGGTGGGTCAGATAGCGCTGGAGTGCGCCGCCGCGGGCAAGGGAAATTGCCCCTGTCTCTTCACTTACGACAAGGATCAGGGCATCAGTCTGTTCCGATAGACCAATGGCCGCACGGTGCCGCGTCCCCAGCTCCTGGCTGAGGTTCCTCGCTTCCGTCAAGGGCAACAGGCAGCTTGCAGCTGCAATGCGGTCGCCGCGGACAATGACAGCTCCGTCATGGAGCGGCGTATTCGGAATAAAGATATTTTCAAATAGGGCCGTGCTGATCAGTCCGTCAATGCGGACGCCCGTTTCAATATAATCGTCAAGGCCTGTTTCCCGTTCAAAGACAATCAGGGCCCCAATCTTGTTGCGGGACAGATCATCAGCCGTCAAAGCCACCGATTCAAGCATGTTTTCTACCTGCATCTCATTAAGGACCGTGCTGCGGCGGAACAGTTTGCCTCGGCCAATCTGCTCTAGGGCACGGCGCAGTTCGGGCTGGAAAACAATAGGCAGGGCAAACATGACAATGGTCATGAATTTTTCAAGGAGCCAGTTGATCACATACAGATTCAGCCATTTGCTGACGAGCATGACCAAAAGCAGCATCAAAAGGCCCTTGACAAGGGACGCCGCCCGTGTGTTTTTCAGCATTTGGTAGAGCTTATTGAGGAAATAAGCAACCACCAAGATATCGATGACATCCAGGAAAGTGATGGTATGGATGAGATCTAGGACATGGGATTCCAAGGGTTTCGCCTCCTCAAGGTTCTGGATTGGTTAAATATTCCGTTCGACCAGTTCTTCAACCGGTTCATCCGTCTTTTTAAAAGGAATGTCTCCTTCATAAGCAAGGAAGGCCAAGGCATAACTGACGGCCATGGCAGAGCCCATCATGAGGCCCCTTTCGTCCATATCAAATTCCGGCGTATGGTGATTGGCCCCGCATCCAAGGTCCGTATTTTGAATGCCTGTAAAGGAAAGGACCCCTGGATAGAGCTTTTGGAAAAGGGCGAAGCTTTCGGACGCCATCCAAGGCGCCGCGTCAACGACAGCGTCTTTTCCAAGATCCCGCACAAGAGCCTTTCGTCCCAGCGCCGCGCAGGTTTCATTATTGCGCACCTCATAAAGGGCCTTGGGCATGTGGGTGATTTTATAGGAACATTGATAAAGGGCCGTAAGATGATCCAAGGTCTTTTTTAGATAGGTCTCAAAAAGGGACCCCGCTTTTTCATAGCTGAAGAAACGAGCCGTACCGCCAAAGGTGAGGGTACCGGGAATGACGTTGTACTGGTCACCACTATGGACAAAACCCAAGGAAATGGTCAGGCATTCAAAGGGGTCGACACGGCGCATCCGGAAGCTTGAAAGCTCACTATAAATCGCGTGAAAACAGTCAATCGGGCTCCGGGCAAGATCGGGCCGGGCTCCGTGACCAAACTGACCAGAAAGCTCGACAACAAAAGCGCAGCCTCCACTCATGACAGGACCAGGACAAAGCGATACGGTTCCAGCGGCCATATCCCAGCGCACATGGGTCGCATAGCAGCCATCGATGGGAAGCTTCAGGTCATGAACGATGTAGGGCAGGAGATTCCTAATGTCTCCACTTGTTTCCTCACCGCGTTCAAAACAAAAGACAATCTTGCCGACAAATTCATCCTTATGGGCGGCAAGGATGCGTGCCGCCGTAAGGGTCATGGCCATATGGCCATCGTGCCCACAGGCGTGACTGACACCGGGGACCTTGGAAATACAGGCTTTGGGTTCTTGCAGGTTTTTCTCACTTTCCTTAATGGGAAGCGCGTCTGTATCACTGCGCATGAGGAGGGTTCTCCCCTTTTTCCCGCTGTCAAGGATGGCCAGAAGGCCCCCGTCAGGGACATTCACGGTTTCAAGGCCGAGGCCCTTGAGATACGATTCGAGGAAGGCAATGGTCTTTTCTTCTTCATTGCTTAGTTCCGGATATTCATGAAAATAACGGCGCAGACGGACCGTTTCCGCAAATTCCGCCTTTGCCTCGCTGAGGATGTTCATAGGCGTTCCTTTCATAATAAGACGCTGCTTGGCAGCTTATGAAGGTGCCCGTAGGGCCCTTCCGGAGACATAAAATTACAGTTTATTATACCATGAATTGCCGATTCTTCCATGCCTTTAGCCTCTTTGCCCCGCAAAAGTTCCATAAAAAGACACAACCTCCTTCCATAGGAAAAGAGACACTCACCGGTGCTTTTATTTTCCTACGGAAGGAGGCTCATGTGGACACGAGGAAATGGACACTCCCGGTCCCCTTTATTTCAAGGTGCCAGATGATTGTGTTTGCGGAAAAGGTAAGCCTTTTCCTATAACAAAAGCTCAGCGCTTTGTTACCAACTCATGAAGGGTCTTCTTCTGCCCATCAACAAGTGACCGGCCCAAGGTCAGTTGCTTAGCATTTTCCTTTGGTGCAGGGCCGCCGTAGGACGTACGGGCAGCCACGCAGTTTTCTGGACGCAGGGCTTCAAGGAGATCCTTTTCAAAAAGAGGCGAAAACTGTTTGTACTCGTCCAAGGTCAACTCTACAAGATACTTGCGGTGCTTGATGCCATAAGCCACGGCTTCGCCAACGACTTTATGGGCCTTACGGAAGGGCAGGCCTTTCTTGACAAGGTAATCAGCAAGGTCTGTCGCATTGGAATAATCCTTATGGACAGCTTCGGCCATGCGATCCTTGTTCACCGTCATAGTAAGGAGCATATCCCGAAAAACAGTGAGGGAAAACTTCACCGTATCAACCGCGTCAAAAAAACCTTCCTTATCTTCCTGCAGATCCTTGTTATAGGCAAGAGGCAGGCCCTTGAGCGTTGTCAAAAGGGCCATGAGGTGACCATAGGTCCGCCCCGTCTTGCCACGAACGAGTTCGGAAATATCGGGATTCTTTTTCTGGGGCATCATGGATGAACCCGTTGCAAAAGCATCATCAAGATCAATGAACCCAAATTCCGTCGATGACCAAAGACAGATTTCCTCACTGAGGCGGGACAGGTGCATCATGAGGATGGACGCGGCAGAAAGAAATTCCAAGAGGTAATCCCGGTCGCTTACAGCGTCCATGCTGTTGCCATAAACCGCGTCAAAATTGAGTTCCTCGGCCACCTGGAAGCGGTCAATGGGAAGCGTTGTCCCCGCCACGGCACCTGCCCCGAGGGGCATGATGTCCGCACCTTTCCACACCCCTTCAAGGCGGCGGAAATCGCGCAGGAACATATTGAAGTAGGCCAAGAGATGATGGCAGAAAGTAATGGGCTGCGCCCGCTGCAAATGGGTGTACCCGGGCATAAGCGTATCCTGGTTTTTATCTGCCACCATTAGAAGTGCTTCTTCAAAGCGGATGACAAGGTCCATGACTTCGGTCACAACCCGTTTCATGTACATATGCATGTCAAGGGCCACCTGGTCATTGCGGCTTCTGGCCGTATGGAGACGAGCACCGGCATCACCGATGCGTTCCGTAAGGGCCGCTTCCACATTCATGTGGATATCTTCCAGTTCGGTCTTGAATTCGAACGTTCCCTTTTCAATATCGTCAAGGATGCTCGTAAGCCCCTTCACGATCTTTTCGGCATCACTTTCCGAAATGATGCCCGTTTTGGCCAGCATATGCGTGTGGGCAATGCTGCCGCGGATATCTTCATGATAGAGGCGCTGATCATACTCAATGGATGCGTTGAAAACGTCTACCAAGGCATTTGTATCCTTACTGAATCTTCCACCCCATAACTTTGCCATCTTATTTCAGTTTCCCCTGTTTCATGAGGGCCCGAACCGTCAACGGCAGGCCAAAAAGGGTGATAAAGCCCTTGGCATCGGTCTGATCATATACATCGTCTTCGCCGAAGGTGACATATTCCTTGCTGTAAAGGGAATAAGGGCTCGTCGTGCCGGCAGAAATGATATTGCCTTTATAGAGCTTCAGACGGACCGTACCGGTCACCGTTTTCTGCGTTTCATCGACAAAGGCCTGGAGGGCTTCCCGCAGCTGGGAGAACCACATGCCGTCATAGACAAGTTCTGCATAACGAATGCCAATCTGTTCCTTATAATTGTAGGTGGCCCGATCAAGGCAAATATTTTCCAGTTCATTATGGGCATAATAGATGATGGTACCGCCCGGCGTTTCATAGACACCGCGGTCCTTCATGCCAACCAGCCGGTTTTCCACCATGTCAGCAATCCCAATGCCGTTGCGCTTGCCGATTTCGTTAAGGGTGGTGAGAAGTTCCACCGGTTCCATCTTCTTGCCATTGACGGCGACTGGAACCCCTTCAACAAATTCCAGTTCCACATATTCGTCCTTATCGGGAGCGCCTTCAGGGGTACCGGAGAAGATATAGATATCCGGATTGGGTTCATTGGCCGGATCTTCGAGGTCGCTGCCTTCATGGGAAAGATGCCAGATATTCCAGTCCATGCTATAGTCTTTTTTCTTCGTGACCGGAACCGGGATATTATGGGCGGAGGCAAAATCGATAGCATCTTCACGGGATTTGATGTTCCATTCCCGCCAAGGGGCGATGACCTGGAGCTGCGGAGCCAGCGCCTTGATGCCCAGTTCAAAACGAACCTGATCGTTGCCCTTACCTGTAGCACCATGGCAGATGGCATCGGCATTTTCCTTCAGGGCCACTTCAACAAGATGCTTTGCAATGACCGGACGGGCAATGGACGTTCCCAGGAGATATTTCTTTTCATAAACGGCGCCGGATTTGACCATGGGCCAAGCATAATCGCGAAGGAATTCATCCCGCAGATCAAGAACATAAGCCTTGGAAGCCCCGCTCTTTAACGCCTTATCATGAACAAAGCTCATATCATCGCCTTGTCCCAAATCGGCCGTTACGGTAATGACTTCACAGTTATTATAGTTTTCCTTCAGCCAAGGAATGATGACGGACGTATCGAGACCGCCGGAATAAGCAAGAACAACTTTTTTGATTTCGTCTTTTTTCTTCATGATCGGGTTCTCCTTCTTTCTAGGGATTAGAGGACTTCATCGCTCATCAGCAAAGCCATAATGGCCTTTTGGACGTGGAGCCTGTTTTCAGCTTCATCAAAGACAGCAGAGTGTGGTCCTTCAATGACATCATCGGTAATTTCTTCCCCCCTGTGGGCCGGCAGGCAGTGGAGCACCATGGCATCGGGGCGAGCCACATCAAGAAGGGCTTGATTGATCTGGTAACCCTGGAACTTCTTTACCCTTTCCTCGTGCTCTGCCTCCTCGCCCATGGAAGCCCACACATCCGTGTACAGGACGTCGGCCCCTTCAGCCGCTTTCATGACGTCTTCTTCGACAGTAATGGAAGCACCTGTCAGCGCGGCATCTTCCTGGGCCTGTTTCAGGACCTGCGGATCAGGGTAGTACCCCTTGGGGCTTGCACAGACCATGTTCATCCCCACCTTGGCGCAGGCATACATCAGGGAATGGGCCATGTTGTTGCCATCACCGACAAAGACAAGCTTGCGGCCTTTGAGGACTTCCTTGTACTCCATGATGGTAAATAGGTCCGTCAGGGCCTGACAGGGATGGAGCAAGTCCGTCAGTCCATTGATGACAGGAACAGAAGCATAAGCTGCCAGTTCCTTAACCGCTTCATGAGAATAGGTGCGGATCATGATGCCGTCGACAAAACGGGAAAGGACGCGGGCCGTGTCCTTGACGGGCTCGCCGCGGCCAATCTGGCTTGTGGCCTCACTCATATAGATTGGATGACCACCCAGCTGATGGAACCCCGTTTCAAAGGAAACCCGGGTTCGTGTGGACGCCTTGGAAAAAATCATGGCAAGGGTCTTCCCTTTCAGGTATTCATGAGGTTCGCCCATTTTCTGTTTTTTCTTCAGCTTGCGGCTCACATCAAGGATGGTTGCCACTTCCCCAACACTCAAATCATGGATGGAAATCAAATCTTTATTTTTTAAGGCCATTTTCTTCCCTCTTTTTCTTCTTAGAATTCCGCCAAAAGCTCGTCAAGACATTGAAGGAGCTGATCGATTTCCCCTTCCGTAATGATGAGGGGCGGAACAAAACGCAGAACATTTCCTGCCGTGCAGTTGATGATAAAGCCTTTTTCCAAGGCACGTCCAACAAGACAGGCCCCGGCTTTTGAAAGTTCAGCCCCAATCAGGAGCCCCTTGCCGCGCACATCGGCAATCTTGTCAGGATGCTTTTTTTGAAGTGCCTTAAGGCCCTTTTGGAAATAATCACCTTTCCTAGCAGCGGCTTCATCCATATGGAGTTCCTTTAATGTCTTGAGCGTGGCATAGCAGGAGGCACAGGAAATGGCATTGCCGCCAAAGGTAGAGCCATGATCGCCCGGCTTAAAGACATGGGCAAGACGCTCCGTCGTGACAAAGGCCCCCATGGGGAACCCGCCGCCAATGGCCTTGGCAAGGCTCATGGCATCAGGCTTGACGGTGCTGTGCATATAAGCAAACCATTTGCCCGTGCGGCAGACACCAGTCTGAACCTCATCGAGGAGGAAAAGGGCATCGTGCTTCTCGCACAAGGCCTTGACCCCTTCAAGATACCCCGGAGCTGGGACATGGACGCCGCCTTCGCCCTGGATCGGTTCGATGAGGACGCCGCATACATCATCGTCCATAACGGCTTCGATGGCCGCAAGGTCGCCGAAAGGCACATACGTAAAACCCTCAGGCAGAGGCGTCAGTCCTTCATGATAGTGGTCCTGACCGGTCGCGGTCAGCGTTTCCATGGTGCGGCCGTGAAAAGAATCCTTTGCCGTAATGATGCGAAATTTTGCCGGGTTCTTACGGCTGCCATATTTGCGGGCAAGCTTGATGATTCCTTCATTGGCTTCGGCCCCACTATTGGCAAAAAAAACCCGGTCCATGCCCGTTACTTCAGCAAGCTGCTGCGCCGCCTTGGCCTGGATTTCCGTATAAAACAGGTTTGACGTATGCATAACCTTTTGGGTCTGTTCGCATACCGCCTTGACAATTGCCGGATGATGATAGCCCAGGGCATTGGTTGCGATACCGGCAAGAAAGTCAATATAGGCCTTGCCGTCCGCATCATATAAGGTTGCTCCTTCGCCATGGTCAATGGCAATGGGAAAACGGCCGAAGACGGGAAGGTAATGTGCTTCCGTCATTGCAATGATTTCTTTTGTATTCATGCTTGCTCCCCCTCATCAGCCCTTAATGACTTCCGTACCAACACCCTCATCGGAGAAGATTTCCTGAAGGATGGAGTGTTCCCGGCGCCCATCGATGATGTGCGTCTTGTGTGCCCCGCCGGAAAGGGCCGTAATGCAGGCCTTGACCTTAGGGATCATGCCGCCGTCGATACTTCCCTTGATAATCAGTTCATGTGCCTTTTCGAAGGTCAGCGTAGAAAGGAAAGTACTTTCATCATGATGGTCTTCATAGATGCCGCGCACATCGGTGAGCATAAGAAGCTTTTCTGCTTTGAGGGCCCCTGCCACTTCACCGGCCACACTGTCGGCATTGATATTGTAGGTCTCACCATCGGCGCCAAGACCAATCGGCGCAATGACGGGAATATAGTCATTTTGGATCAGGAGATTCAAAAGATCCGTGTTAATCTTGTCCACGGTTCCCACAAATCCGATATCGACCAAGTTCACTTGCCCGTCTTCATAAACATCGGCCAAATGTTTCTTGGCTTCAAGGAGTTTGCCATCCTTGCCATTCAGTCCGATGGCGTTACCACCCAGGATGTTCAGTCTTCGGACAAGGTCCGTATTGGTGCGTCCTACAAGGGCCAATTCAGCAATAGCCACCGTTTCCGCGTCCGTAACGCGTAGGCCGCTTACAAATTCGCTCTTTTTGCCTGCTTGCTTCAGCATAGCCGTAATTTCTGGGCCGCCGCCATGAACGACAACGGGACGCATGCCTGCAAGGCGCAGGAACACAATGTCTTGGAGGACCTTGTTTTTGAGGTCATCACTTAGCATGGCGTTACCGCCATATTTGACAACAACGGTCTTTCCTTTGAAAGCACTCAGGTATGGCAGGGCTTCAACTAGGATATTCATTTCATCGCCTTTGATCTGCATCTTGTTTCCTCCTCATGTGCGGAACTCGCATCATCATTAATATTCATGCAATCTTGAATTCCAAGATTCCTCGGTAATTCAGCAGATGCATCGCTGCGGTACCGTCTGCCAAGCCTCTTCAAGGAAAAGGATGATTCCCCCGAAATTTTCCATAAAGCACTATCTCCTCCTTTATGTTGCAATATTATACGTCTTTATGTATAAGTTTGCAATACTTTTTTTCTTTTCTTTTTCCTCTTTTTTTAGGATGCCTACATTATAGTACTCAGGCCCTCATGGTACTAGTCATTTTGCAAAAATATTGCAAGTTTTTTCTCCCCTCTTCCCCATGGATTTTTAGGCCTCTTTCAGGTAGAATTAGAATAAAAAGAAATAAACATCCTTGGAAAGGAGCCATCCATGAAAAAATTACTCTTCATCCTCACCCTCATCCTCAGCGGGCTCCTCTGGTATGTCATGGTCCCTGCTGCACCAACACCCAGTGCGGGCCGGCCGTCCCTCATGGAATCTTTTTCGTATCCCTACCTAGGAAAGAAACTGCCCCGTCCCCTTCGACTCTGCTACCTTGCCTATCATATGAAGGACGTGGCAAAGGAACGGATTGATAAAAGCGACTGGGTCAGTCTTGATAACATGCCCGCCTATCTTCCTCAGGCCCTCATCGCAACAGAAGATCGGCGTTTTTATTCCCACATCGGCATCGATCCCAGTGCCATCATGCGAGCCGTGCTCGTCAATCTTCAGTACGACGAAGTCGCCCAAGGCGGCAGTACTCTAACGCAGCAGCTGGTAAAAAACAATCTCCTGTCGCCGGAACGCTCCTTGGAGCGAAAGCTATGGGAAGCTGGCCTCGCCCTCATCGTCGAAGCCAGGTATTCCAAAGAAGAGATTCTTGAGATGTATTTTAATACAACTTTTTTTGGTAACCACTCGACAGGCATCAGAAGAGCCGCGCGAAATTACTTCGGCATTGAACCTAAGCAGCTCTCCCTCATGGAGTGTGCCGTCCTTGCAGGCCTGCCCAACGCGCCGACGGACCTCAACCCCTATAACGATATGGAAGCCTGCCGCAGGCGGCGGGACCTGGTCCTTGAAAATATGCATGACCAAGGATTCATTACAGGAAACCAGCTGAACCACGCGAAGAAAGCGGACATTGTCCTGAGGTAGGGAAGATAGAAAAAGAAAGAAAGACTGAAAAGCAAGCCCTAAACCAAACGTAGACGCAGGTTTGGTTTAGGGCTCTTATCTTGTATAGAGATTCTCTAAAAGGCTGGTCTTTTAAAATATAGGGAAGACGGCAAGGGTGGGGACAGCCAACGTTCGTGATTTTATCAAGTGCTAAGCGAAAAAGCCTAACGGAAACGATTCAACCCATCCTGCAGCAAACTAAAAAAAAGAGCCTTACCCCAAATCAAGACCCAAATTCAGGGTAAGGCTTCAGCATGATTTATTTTCAATTGGCGGTCATAGGAAAGGTTCCCTATTACCCGAATTGAGCGGAGTAATGTGAGGAACCTTTAAGACCTTTTTTCTTGAATCTTTTTTTACTCATGGGCTCACGCCGTTCGTCAAAAGGGAGCGATTTTTGCTCCTGCGCCATTATTTTCCTAGTTTCCTTCTCATGATTTTTTTATAGACTTCCACGCCAGGCTGATCAAAAGCATCCACATTGGCCAGCTCACCTTCGTAGGCAATGCTCAGCATGAGGTAGTAGAACATTTGCCCGAGATAAAATTCATCAAGCTGGGGCAGCCGGTAAAGGGCACTCATGCGACCGTCGCTCATAAGGGCCTCTTCATTTGCTTCCATGGCAATTTCCAAGGCCCGCCCGACATCCATATTTTCATAAGGCCGAAGCGACTGGATTTCAGGGAAGGGATTATGAAGATGGATTTTTCCTTTTAGGCTATCAATAAAAAGGAACTGAACCACTTTATCCCTGATTCCATCCTGGTGGAGCTGGGTCTGGGCATGCATATCCGTCGTACCGATAGCAACAAGGGGCGTCCGGCCATAAAAGACGGTCTGGCCATTCCGATCCTCACGCTTGCCCAAGGATTCAGCAAGCAGCTGGACATACCATTCCCCGAGCGCCTTAAGCCGCATCGCATAAGGCATGAAGACTTCGATGGAAGCACCATGATCCCGGGCGGCCAGATATTTCACGGCCGCTCCAAAAAGGGCCGGATTGCGCCGCCAGTCACTGCCGCGGCAAACTTCGTCCATATTGGCAGCACCGGCAAGCAACTGAGAAAGATTCATTCCAAGAGTTGCAGCGACAATAAGTCCCGGAGTCGAAAGAACGCTGAACCGCCCGCCGATTCCATAAGGAACGGGGAACACTTCCCAGTCATAGGCCTTTGAAAGACGCATGAGCGGGCCGTCTTTTTGAGCCGGGTCGGTCACGACGGTAACGGAAAGCTCCATCTTATCCGCATGCTTTTGGCAGCGATCGTAAAAGAAGAGAAAACCTGTCGTCGGTTCCATGGTCGTTCCTGATTTGCTGATGGGAACGAGCATAACGCGAAGCTTGCGCCCTTCCTGTTCTTTGACAGCATTTGCCATGGCAAGAAGGGTAGCTTCAATATTCTTCATATCTTCCGTGTCCATATTGTTGCCCACGAAAAAGACCTTGGGTGCCGGCGTATCATGATGCGTCCAAAATTCGCTTTGGTAGCAGTCGTAAAGGACCTTACCACCTAAATAGGAACCGCCTACGCCACTGAAGAGCACCACATCAAACCCTTGGGATACTTTCTTGCCAAAAGCTTCCAGCTGCGCCATGAGCTGCGGCGTGTTGGGATAGTCTTCGGCGATATAGGGAAGACGAGTAAAATAAACTGCCTCAGGAACTCCATCTTTTGAAAGATGATGATAGGCCCTGCCTTCCCTGCGAATATAGGAAAGACCTTCTTCAGCCGCCTGCAGCTGAGGAAAAAGCGCATCCAGTTCCTCGTCCTTGAGGCCTCCTGGAGCAAACATATGAGTAAAGTCAAAACAAAATCCGGATAACAAGGTAATGAGATGGGTATCGTCCATGAAATTCCATCCTTTCGGAATGATGCAAATATAGTTTCATTATACCATAATGTCCTAAAAATAGGGGCTATCTAGTTGCTCGTTCATAAGGACAATCGTTTTTCCGTGGCACCTTTTTAGATTGGACACTTGTATCATGGGAATGGATAAGAGAAAAGATATGGCATCTCCCTTTCTCATCTTCCATAGAGGCATGAATAGGGTTTCTTTTTTTCATATCCATCCGGTCTAAATAAATAGTGTCCAAAAGAACGTCCATGTTTAAAGGAGTCCAGAAGTTAAGACTCCATGGATTAGTTGTAAACTTTCCTTTATTTCCCTGCTTTTCTTCCACATTTTGTTAGTTAATTGTGAATGATTCCTACTTGACAAGCTCAAGTATTTAGACTATTATTTATTTTTTTGAAATAATTGATGTTTTTCCTTTGTTTTGTGATATGATTATGGGAGAAAAAGTTGACAGGGATTTAAAGGAGGGGATCAGTGTGACAAAAGGAACCAACCAGAAGCTGAAAATGCTTTACCTCAAGCAGATCTTTGAAGAAGAAACTGACGATCAGCACAGCCTGACGCTCCAAAATATCACGGAACGCCTCAACAGTTTGGGGGTTAATGCCGACCGCAAGACGCTGTATCAGGACTTCAAGGAACTCAAACGCTACGGCATGGACATCATCGCCATGCAGGAAGGCCGCACGTGGAACTATCATTTGGGAAGCCGTTATTTTGAATTACCGGAAGTCAAGCTCCTCGTCGATTCCGTGCAGGCATCCAAATTCATCAACGAGCACAAATCGGACACCCTTATCCGCAAGCTCGAAAAGCTCGTCAGCCACTATGAAGGGCAGGAGCTGCAGCGCCAAGTCTACATTTTCGGCCGCATCAAGACAAGCAACAAACGTACGTACCTGACCATTGATACGATTTTCAAGGCCATCAATGAAAATTACCAGATTCAGTTCCACTACTGCAAATGGAACATCCACAAGGAACTGGAAAAACGCCGGGACGGCTCTTCCTACACCGTAAGTCCTTGGTGCCTTGTGTGGGACAACGAAAACTATTATCTTCTTGGTTATGATGCCCTTGATAAAAAGCTCAAGCACTATCGCGTGGACAAGATGATGGATATCAGCATCCTGCGGACCCGCCGACTGGGCCGAGATGCCTACCGCCGCATCGATATGCCGGAGTACACGCAGTATCATTTTGGAATGTATGACGGGGATGTGGAAAATGTCACCGTTGAACTCGAAAATGATTTGATTGGTGTCTTCATCGACCGTTTTGGCAAGAAGATCCCCGTCACCCCTGTCGATGATGACCACGTAGCCGTCACGATCACCGCGGCGGTCAGCCGCCAGTTCCTTGGCTGGATCTTTGCACTGGGGCCTGGGGTCAAGATCACCAGTCCTCAGTCCGTTGTCCTTGCCATGCGCCGCGAAGGCGAACGGATTGCCGATGCCTATACGGCAAAGCAGCAGGAACCAAAAGAATAAGCACAGAAAGAGAGACTGTCCTCGTAAGAAGGCAGCCTCTTTTTTTAGTCCTTGAAGGGGCCTTTAACCTTGCAGAGGACTCCTTTGTCCGTAATCACCTCGACGCGGGCCGTGGCTTTTTTGCCAATCTTGTCATAAAGGCGGCCAGCACTGTAGCTTTCGCCAAGAACGGTCTTGGGACTGTTGGCGACATAACCCACTTTGCCAAGGCCTTCCCGATAGACGGCAATGGCCTCGCGGTCCCATTCGTTTTTGGGTTCTTTTTTAAGGATAAGCGCATCGTGCCGGCGAAAGAAGTCCAATCCGCAGCAAAAGTCCGTTCCTGTAATCGTAACATAGATAGTTTTCATATTCTCCCCTCCTCTAGCATCATCATAACACAAATACTGTCCATTATAGGGGACTTTGAGGAGGAATTTAAGGACGTTGCTCAATCCTCCTTATCAAGGATTCGGAGAGCTTCATAAAGAAGGTTCCCAGCAGCGCGCACATCCTTTGCGTCCGTCCATTCCTTTCCATTATGACTGATGCCATCGCGGCTCGGGACAAAGATCATCCCCACTGGAACGCGGCGGGCCAGGGCGTGAGCGTCGTGGCTGGCACCGCTGGGCATGACAAAGTAAGGCAGATGAAGGCGGTCCGCGGCATTTTGAAAAACTTCCTGAAGTCCCTTGTCACAGTAGGTGCCGGGCTTTTCTTCCCGCGTTTCAAAGGAAAAGGTGACATCCGGGATTGTTTCGGCGTAGGTCTTGATGTCTGCAATGAGGGCATCTGTCAGGGTCCGATCCAAGTGGCGCATTTCGAACGTTGCTTCCACACGGTTTGGTACAACATTGGCTGAATTGGGCAAGCACTTGATGGTCCCTGCCGTAAAGACGAGATGATCGTCCAGTTCACGGCACCTCAGATCCCCGTAAACAATCAGTTTTGCCATGCCCACCATGGCGTCATGGCGCCGCTTCATCAGCGTCGTACCACTGTGATTAGCCATGCCGTGGCAGATGACGCGATACCGAAAGACGCCGGCAATGCCCGTAACAATACCCACAGGAAGCTTTCGGGCAGCAAGCTCAGGCCCCTGCTCGATATGGGCCTCGAGATAGCATTTGACGCCAGCAAAATCGCGCCGCGCCGCAGCCATCTCTTCCCCAGTTTTGCCAAAGGAATGCAGTGCATCTTTCATATGGGGCGCTTCGGAATCAAACCAGCCTGTGAGGACGCGGCTTCCAAAAAGCGCTCCCAAGGGGTTGAACTCCTCGCCGTTAAAGGCATAAATCTCCATTGGATGACGGAAAATCGCGCCCTCTTTTTGAGCACGGCTAAGCGCTGCAAGAGCCGCTGCGACACCCATGGCGCCGTCATAGAGACCGCCGGAAGGCACAGTGTCAAGATGGGATCCCAGGATAATCGCCGGAAGACCGGGAACGGAGCCTAGAAGAACACCGTGCTCATTTCCAGCGGCATCTCGGTCCGTCTTCATGGAAAGGGCCTTCATCTCGCTCCGGACAAGGTCTGCCGCACGCTCCCATTCAGGGCTAAAAATATGCCGTGTATAGGAGCCATCAGGATTTTTCCCGAACTGGCCAATTTTACGTAAATAACCCATCGTATCCATGGTATCCCTCCTTTTGGATTCAGTTTCATCATAGCAAACGGGGACCGGATTGAAAAAACTCGGTGTAAAAAATCACTCCGACACAGTGATGCTATGCTACTGTGAATGCGAAAACCATTGTGATCTGATTATACCCCGTATTTGTAAAAAATCCCCCATGGCAGGGGACAAACGTCCATCGCCACGAGGGATCCCAATCAAGCGAGAAGTTTTTCGAGACGACCTGCAATGGCGTTCAGGAATTCCTCGCTGTTTACTTTTACTTTTTCCGGAAGGCTCGACATGCTGTAAAGATCACCTGTCATGGTGCCACTTTCAATGGTATCGATAGTGGCTTTTTCAAGGGCGTCGGCGTACGTTTGGAGCTCAGGGAGACCATCGAGCTCACCGCGTTTTCTAAGAGCGCCGGACCAAGCAAAGATAGTTGCCACAGGATTCGTGGAAGTTTTCTCGCCCTTGAGATATTTATAGTAATGACGCTGCACCGTCCCGTGAGCAGCTTCATACTCATAGTTTCCATCAGGAGAAACAAGAACGGAAGTCATCATGGCAAGGGAACCAAAGGCGGTTGCCATCATGTCGCTCATGACGTCGCCATCGTAGTTCTTGCAGGCCCAGACCATTCCACCGCGGGAACGGATGATACGGGCGACAACATCGTCGATGAGCGTATAGAAATATTCAATCCCGCACGCTTCATACCGCGTTTTATATTCCTTGTCATAGATTTCCTGGAAAATGTCCTTGAAGCGATGATCATAGATTTTAGAGACCGTGTCCTTCGTGGCAAACCAGAGGTCTTCCTTGACAGATAGCGCATAGTCAAAGCAGGCATGAGCGTAGCTGCGAATGGATTCATCCGTATTGAAGATGCCCTGCGTGATGCCTTCTCCTTTAAATTCATGAATGGTACGGCGCGTCTGTCTACCTTGCGCATCCGTCACGACAAGCTCCGCTTTGCCGCCAGCAGGAATACGCAGTTCCGTATTCTTATAGATGTCACCAAAAGCATGACGCGCTATGGTGATGGGCTTTTCCCAGTTACGGACGAGCGGGGCAATCCCCTTGACCATAATGGGTTTACGGAATACGGTTCCATCCAAGATGGCACGGATCGTTCCGTTCGGGCTGGGCCACATTTTCTTAAGGTCATATTCCTTTACACGGGCCGCATTTGCCGTAATGGTGGCGCATTTGACAGCGACTCCGTATTTTTTTGTGGCAAGCGCCGACTCAATGGTGACCTCGTCATCCGTATCATCACGGTGTTTCATCCCCAGGTCATAGTATTCACTCTTGAGGTCGATATAGGGAAGAATCAGGATATCTTTGATCATCTTCCAGAGGATGCGGGTCATTTCATCGCCATCCATTTCAACAAGGGGCGTTTTCATCTGAATTGTTTGGGTCATAGGGTCCACTTCCTTTTTCAAGATTTCGGTTCTTTCATCATACCCATATTGTAGCATGGTTCGCCACGTTCTCCCATGGCAGAAAAAAGCCCTATCAGAAAAACTGATGGGCTAAGTAAACAGGAAAAGACCGTAGCAGCTTTGGTAAAACAAGAAAAAAAGACACTTCTTAAAATGAATAAAGAGTGAATTTTATCCCTTAATAAGAAATTTCCAGCAAAAAGGAAAGAAAGGCGATTTTCCATCCATCGAAAAATACTATAGAAACGGGAAGTCATCCCGCAATCCTTCAAAAAAAGAGAAACGACCTCCTTTTTTTGTTACGAGGCTGAAAGTTTTACAACAAAAAAATCGTATCGGGCATTTGCTCGATACGATTCATCCTTTGATTTGGTGCGGTTGGTGGGACTTGAACCCACACGAGATTGCTCTCACCAGCCCCTCAAGCTGACGCGTCTGCCGTTCCGCCACAACCGCGTGCACCAGATAAAATTGGTGCGGCCAAGAGGAATTGAACCTCCACGGGGTTGCCCCCACTAGCTCCTGAAGCTAGCGCGTCTGCCTGTTCCGCCATGGCCGCGTTGTCATCAACAACAATGCTATTCTAGCAGAAATCAAAAAGAGAGTCAAGAAGTTTTTTAGGAAATTTCATCAAGCTGCAGTTCGCCCTTTTTCCCATCATCAGTTGCTCACGGTGTGGTAGAGTTCGGCATAACGCTGACGGTCATAAAGGACCTTTCGCACATATTCCCGCGTATCGGAAAAAGGAATGGCGGAAATATCACTGAAGCCAAATCCCCACCCGTTTTCAGCCATCCATTCCTTGACCGTGCCGCGACCTGCATTATAAGCGGCAAGCATGAGGATCTCATTGCCTTGGAACTCTGATTCCAGTTCACTGAGGTACCAACACCCAAATTTGATATTCAGTTCAGGCAGCATCAGCATCTTGGCCTTGAAATTAGGAAAATCCGTACTCTTGGCAATCCAGCTTCCCGTCTCTGGCATAATCTGCATGAGGCCCAAGGCCCCTGTTTTTGATTCCGCATCTGGGTTGAAACCGCTTTCATTTTTGATCACGGCAACGGCAAGAAAGGGATCTACGCGGTACTGCGCACTATATTGATGAATTTCCTTTCCATAAGGCCACTGATAGACCGCACGGCGCTGGAAAAAATCCGTGCGCCATATAAGAAACCCCGCCACAGCCACTAGGATAAGGGCCAAAAGGCCATGGAAGTGTCTTGAAGATTGCTTCTTTTGTTCTTTTTTCTTCAATGAAATCCCTCTCTATGGATCATGGTGCTGCCCTAGCAGACACCCACTTGACAGCTGCATCACGATTAACTTCAGGCGTGCTTTTTGAAGCGGTCCCCCGTAGAGGATGGTCACGACAAAAAGCCTGCTTATTCATTGTAACAAATTGGAAGAGGGTATGACAACTCTCCTTATTTACGGAAGACCAAAGCAAAAAAGCCTTTTGACACGGAAAGATGCCCAAAGTTCCCTTTTAGATACAGAGGAAAAAAGTAAAGTTCATGAAAATTTTTCATTTTCCATAGTGCTGGCTCTTTCCAGCGCCTTCATAAGGGCCTGGTCAACTTGCTCATAAAGGGCTTCCAGCGTTTGACTATTATCAATGATGACATCGGCCATTTTGCGTTTTTCAACAAGGGGCATCTGACGCCTGATGCGCATGAGAACTTCTTTCCGCGTGATTCCAGAGCGTTTCATGGCGCGGCGGACCTGTTCTTCTTCAGGAATAAAAACAAGCCAAACTTCATCACATACGCTTTCCCAGTGTCCTTCAAGAAGGAGGGGGGCGTCAATGACCACGAGGCTGTCGTCCTTATGAAGGCGTAAAAACGCATCCCTTTCTTCTTTGATTGCGCCATGGACGATTGCATTAAGATCCTGTGTGGCCTCTTTTGACGAAAAAGCCAGCGCCGCCAAACGGGTTCGGTCCAAGCGCCCATCTGCCATCAGGATTTCCTCTCCAAACCGCTTGGCAAGCCTTGCTAAACAAGGCGATCCCTTTTCTTCCACATGCCAGCCCGAGCGATCAGCATCGAAAACGGGGATGCCCTTTTGGGCCAAATAAGCGCTCACCGTACTTTTTCCGGACGCAATACCGCCGGTCAGTCCAATGATCATATGAACCTCCTATTTCTGGCAGTGGGCACAGTACACGGTGCCCCGTCCCGCCACTTTCGTTTTCGTGAGCGTTTTCCCACACAATGGACAGGGCTTCCCACCGCGATGATACACCTTGAGGTACCGGAAGTTATCCCCCATTTTTCCGTTTGCATCCTGGTAATTGCGGAACGTTGTTCCATGATGGCGCAAGGCACTTTGAATGACTTCCTTGATGGCAATGGCAAGTCGCTCCCATTCCTTTTTGGTCATTCGGCTAACCCTTTTCGTAGGCCGGATGCCAGCCGCAAAAAGGGATTCATCGGCATAAATATTGCCAAGTCCCGCGATGATGGACTGATCAAGGATAAAGGGTTTAACTTGGGTTTTCTTATGACGCGCCCTTTCTTTAAGATAGGTGCCGGTCATTGCGCCATCAAGCGGTTCCGGTCCCAGCGCTTCAAAGCCCTTATCAAGGGGCTCCCCTTCTTGATAAAGGGCCGCTGTACCAAAAGTCCGGATATCTGTCATCCACAAATCATAAGCTCCGGAAAGAATCAGGCCCCAGCGCGCAAATGGCGGCAGGGGCTCTCCTTTTTTTACAGCGAGGAAGGCACCGGTCATCCGCAGATGCACCATAAGCCTTTCACCGCCTTTGAGCATGAGGGACAAATATTTTCCTCGGCGGAGGACAGCCGTCACGACAGCGTCCCTAAGGCCCTTCCTGAACCCTTCAGGCGAAGGGTGGACAATCATGCGGGGCAATAAGATTCTCACGTCTTCAATTTTCTGTTCCAATACGTACGGCTCCAGGGAGATCCGTACCTGTTCGACTTCTGGAAGTTCCGGCATCATTTCTCCTTTACCTTGAGAGAAAAGGCGCGGGTCCCCCCACACCTTCCCTCTTATTTTGCGTCAGCCCAGGTCTTACCGAAGGCAATATCAGCCACAAGGGGCACCTTCAGGGTGACAGCGCGCTCCATAGCGTTTTTCACGATGGCACTGACTTTATCTTTTTCTTCTTCCACCACTTCAAGGACCAGTTCGTCATGGACCTGGAGAAGGACGCGGCTTTTTACGCCGGCTTCCTTGAGTTCTTTAGCCACATGGAGCATGGCAATCTTGATGATATCCGCTGCCGTCCCTTGGATAGGTGTATTGATGGCCGTCCGTTCCGCAAAACTGCGGCGGTTGAAGTTCTTTGCATGGATGTCCGGCAAATAACGGCGCCGGCCAAAAAGGGTCTCGACATATCCCATTTCACGGGCTTTCTTCTTTTCCCCTTCCATGTATTCCTTAACGCCCGTATAGCGGGCAAAGTAGCTGTCAATATACTGAGCGGCTTCGCTTCTGGGCACACCAAGCTGCCGGCCAAGGCCGAAATCGCTGATGCCATAGATGATGCCAAAATTTACGGTCTTTGCTTTGCTGCGCATGAAAGGCGTTACGTCCTCAATGGGCACGCCAAAGATTTCCGAGGCCGTCCTGCTATGGATATCCTGGCCATGACGGAAGGCGTCAATGAGGCGTTCATCGCCGGCAATGCTTGCCATGACGCGCAGTTCAACCTGGGAATAATCACAGCTCATGAGGAGGTCATACCCTTTGCCGGGTACAAACATCCGGCGCATTTGCTTGCCTACTTCCGTCCGGGTAGGGATGTTCTGCAGATTTGGATCCGTACTGGAAAGCCGTCCGGTCACGGTCGCCATCTGATTGAAATGGGTATGGATGCGGCCCGTATTGGGATTGATGAGGGGATGGAGCGCCACTAAGTACGTGGATAAAAGCTTTGACAGCGTACGGTACTCCATGATGGTCTCGATGATGGGATGTTCTCCCTGCAGCTGTTCCAGGACGCTCACATCCGTGGAATAGCCTGATTTTGTCTTTTTGATGATGGGAAGGCCCAATTTTTCAAAAAGGATAACGCCCAGCTGTTTGGGTGAATTGACATTGAAGTCCTCACCAGCCTCTTCCTTCGCCTTTTGCTCAAGGTCAGCCACCTGTTTTGTCATGCTCTTTGTCACTTCATCAAGCATGCCCTTATCCAGGGTGATACCATTTACTTCCATATTAGCAAGAACCTTCGTAAGGGGAAGCTCAATGTCCCGATAAAGTTCCGTAAGACCGCGTTCAGCCATGAGGCCTTCAAGTACGGGCATAAGGGCTTCCACATCTTGGGCCGTACCGCCGCAGCTGGCAGGAAGATACGTTTCAGCAAGGCTCTTTACGTCATAATGGGTTTCACCCGGCTCATAAAGATAGGCCGCTAGAGACGGATCTCCGATAACGCCTTGCAGGCTAACACCCTTTCCCTGCATGAATTTATACAGTTCTTTTGGGTTTGGGACGATCTTTTTGATCGCGCCATCGCACAAAAGGGCGAGCATATTTGCATCATTCAAAAGGGCCTTATCCCAAACATAGACCTTGTGATCATGGGCACCGGAAAGACTGGTAAGGGTAAGGTGCGGCAAGAGGCCTTCTGTTTCATACATAAGGGACAGGGGCGCACTGCCTTCTTTTACACGCGTCAAAAAGGCTGTGGCAGCTTCTAACGAAGCAAGCGGGACTGTTTCATAGGCATCTTCGGCAATGACCTCGCCAAACATGCTCATTTCACCGCCATCCTGAGCTTTACTCACTCCATCGGCAAGTCCGAGGACCGGGGAAAACCGGTTCCACATATTCTTGAATTGGAGGTCATCCATGAGGACACGGCTTTTTTCTGTAAGGCCCGTCAGTCGATACGACGCAGGATCCGTATCCATGGGAACAGTGAGGCAAATAGTGGCAAGTTCCTTGGAAAGGAGGGCTTGATTCCTAAAGGTGACGAGCTTTTCCTTTAGGCTCTTGCCCTTGACCTCTTCGGCATGATCCAAAACGGCTTCCACGGACTGGTACTCCTTGATGAGCTTGAGGGCCGTCTTGGGGCCGACACCGGGCACACCGGGGATATTGTCGCTCGTGTCGCCCATAAGGCCCTTAAGATCGATGATCTGGCGGGGGCTAAGGCCTTCGTATTCTTTCTGGAAGGCCGCTTCGTCGTAATTACCAATTTGGGTGATGCCTTTTTTAGTGAAGTAGACATGGACATTTTCCTTGATGAGCTGGAATTCATCACGGTCGCCCGTTACAATGATGACCTTCATTTCTTTTGGAGCTGTTGCGGAAAGGGTCCCAATCAGATCGTCTGCTTCGTAATTATCCATTTCCAGGGTCGGAATGCCCATGCTCGTTAAGAGCTCAATGGCAAGAGGAAACTGTTCCTTAAGTTCCGGCGGGGTTGCCTTGCGCTGCCCCTTGTAATCGGCAAATTTTTCCGTCCGGAAGCTATGCCGCGATTTATCAAAGGCAACGGCCATATAGCTTGGCTTCACTTCTTCAAGAAGTTTTAGGAGCATATTGCATAATCCATAGACAGCACCTGTATTGACGCCTTTTTTATTGGTAAAGGAAGGCAGGGCAAAGAACGCGCGATGGATCAAGCTGCTGCCATCGATGATAAGGAAGGTCTCGTTCATGAAAATCTCCTTTCAGGATTGAAAAGATGGAAAAAGTCGCTTTTTCCCACCCGTAACTGGATCCCTGTCATTATACCATATTGGACGAAGCGTGAAAAAAGGGTTTATCCCACTAAAAATTGTCCTTTTAGCGACGACGAAACTCCGTATTTAGATACGTTTTTTTCTTTATTTTACATTATAGGTAGATTGCTATATTTTCAATTGACTATTGTAATGATGAGGAATAAAATAGAGTCATTCATAACATACCAATGGATTGTATACAAAGTGCAATCACCGTTACCATGTATTCGAGAGGGGTTTGAAAAATTATGAAGTACCAATTAGCAAGCCGCATGGCCGGCATGAAAGCATCGGCCGTCCGTGAGATCCTGAAAGTAACCCAGCGCCCGGAAGTCATCTCCTTTGCCGGCGGTCTGCCCGCACCGGAACTTTTCCCTGTCGATGAAATCAGTAAGGTTGCCCAGGAAGTCTGCGCCGAAGAAGGCCGCAAAGTTCTCCAGTACGCAACGACCGAAGGCCGACCCACCCTGCGACAAAAGATTGCTGACCGCATGAACAAAATCTACAACTCCGATCTCAAGATGGAAAACATCTTGATTACAACGGGTTCCCAACAGAACCTCGATATGGCCGGCAAGATTTTCCTGAACCCCGGCGACGTGGTCCTCATGGAGGCTCCGACCTACCTTGCTGCCATCAACGCTTTCAAGGCGTACGAATGCACGTTCAAGGAAGTCCCGACCGATGATAAGGGCATGATTCCGGAAGCCCTCGAAAAAATCCTTGAAACGACGGAAAATGTCAAGCTTGTTTATGTCATTACCGACTTCCAAAACCCGACAGGCATCTGCTGGCCTATGGAACGCCGTAAAGCCTTTATGGAAATCATGGCAAAGTATGATATCCCCGTTCTGGAAGATAACCCCTATGGGGAACTGCGCTATGAAGGGACAACAAATCCCTCGCTCCTTAGCATGGATCAGCGCGGTCAGGTCATGGGCATGGGCACCTTCTCCAAGACATTCTGCCCAGGCCTGCGTATCGGCTGGCTGGCCTGCTCCCCGGATATCATGCCTCAGTTCGTCAAGGTCAAGCAAAGTGCGGACCTTCATTCGTCCGCTTTTGATCAGGCCATCATTGACCGCTATATGGACGAATTCAGCCTTGATGAACATGTAAAAGAAATCAACGCCCTTTATGGCCATCGCCGCGACCTCATCATCCAGTGCATGGAAAAGGAATTTACTGACGGCACGACCTGGACCCATCCTGAAGGCGGGCTCTTCCTGTGGCTCACCTTCCCCGAAGGTGTCTCGGCCCGCAAGGTCTTCGATAAATGCATTGAAAAAAATGTAGCTGGCGTCCTCGGGGAATTCTTCTACCCGACAACAAAGAGCGACCGTCATATGCGCATCAACTACTCCAATATGCCTGATGACCGCATCAAAGAAGGCATCCGCCGCATGGGTGAAGCCCTGCGCGAAGTGGCAGCTGGAAAGTAAGGAAAAGAAAGAAATCCCCTAGAAAACGAATTGTTTTCTAGGGGATTTTTTGTAGGCTAATGCGGAAAGCATATAGATACGGGGCCTTCTTTGGCTGAGGCGAGCCAACTTCAACATTCATCATGCCCTTGGCTAAGACGCTGCCAGTGGCAGCCTGACTGAGGCCGCCTGCGGCGGCTGGCTCATAAGGCCGACCCCAAACCACCTTCTTTATTTTTACTTGAAGCAAAAAATCGCTCCGATTCGATGTAATTACGTGCCCCATTACAGAAAACAGAGCTATTTGATGGTAATGGGGCATGCCCCGTCGTAACAAGTTACGTAACACAAATTCAGCTTAAATTCGCCCGAAAAAATGCAGTCGTCGGTCGAACCGCTCCTAGGATTTTTTTCTGATTGCAACGGAAAACGATTTCGTCTACGGTCCATATCGGTCCATCTGCGTTGTTAAACGCGGAACAAGTGACTGCTAAATTTGTAATGGACGTCTGCCATATTTACTCAAATACAGATCCGGAACTTTGGAAGCCGCCCGGTCCTATAAAAGGCGGCTGCAGAAGTAAAGGAACCGTTTTCGTGTAAGAAGGTGTCGCTTACAAAATTCATTAGCACTACTATTTTGTGGAAATTTCAGCAAGTTTATTATGATCAGAATTTCCCGGGTTTGGAGGTAGATGAGGAACGACAGTGACGTCCCTATACGAACGGTAGTGAGGCATATTCGCCCGGAGTTTCAAAGGACGCTTTTGAAACGAAGCGGAAGTCCGAGAAACATGTTTGAGGGTGAATGTAATTCGGCCCCCACCCTTCGAAGAAGGGACGGTTTGGGGCCAGCCTTAGCATCACAGCATCAAAACAAAAACTCGGAGTCATTTATACTCCGAGTTAAATCTTTATCATTCCCATCCCCCACAACACCCCCATGATCACGGGCTGATGCAGCAGGTAGATCCATAGGGACTTTCTGCCTAATGTGCGCAGAAAAGGGACGTCTTTTTTTAGGAGGTCAGGTACAGAGCCTTTTTTGAGCCACAGGGCACCCAGAGCAGCAGCAAACCCAAAAAGGCCCCACCATGGAATCAGGGGAAAATAATCCGCTGAATAAAAGTCCCTTGGTGGGAACCCCCAAAAAGCACTGAAAAGACCGAAATGGGTGAGCATCTCCGGTAAGGCCGGTCCCACCATCCGTTCAAAGCCCCAAAAGCCCCTCGGTGCGTTGCGCAAAAAGAAAAAAAGGGTGCCGCAGAAAAGGGCTGCTCCTTTTGGCTTTTTCTCCATGACAGGCCAGAAGCAAATCGTCAGCAAGGACACTGCACCAAGAAAAAAAATGACGCCAAAATAAATAGGTTCCTGGGGCATGGCCTGCCGCGTCACAAAGGTGATGGCCGTCCCCCACCCCACAAGGACGAGTCGGCTTTTCGCTGCCCTTTTCCGTCCTTTCTTTTTAACTTCAAAGGCAAGGGACACCCCGCTCACAGCAATGAAGGTCCAACAGATGCTCTGCTGCCAAAGATACCCCGCCATTCCATCATACCAAGGAAGGCTGCGGCCACTCAAGTAGACGATATCCCACAGGAGATGGTAGAGCGTCATGGAACAGAGGGAAAACCCGCGCAGGGCGTCAAGGAAGGGATAACGCATGAACACCTGCCTTACCCTTTATGGGAATCGCGGGGCCAGCATGGCGTATGGATACCAATGATACTGCCGTCAAAAGGCTCCGTACTGCCGCTTACAAAGTGTTCCTTGCTCTTTAGGACGTAGGCAAAACCTCGATAAAGAAGTGGCACGTTGACGTAGCAAAGGATGATATTGGCAAGGTCCGAAAACGCCCAGAGATTTCCCAGATCATAGCCCGCAATATTGACCAGAACACCGAAAAGGGCAACACCTAGGGCAAGGACGCGCACCGTTATGAAAAGGTTCTGACTTTTTCCCATACGGGCAGCGGCAATTTCCGAAAAGGAAATCATGCCCACAAGGCAGGTATAGGCAAACAGACAGAAGCAAAGCGTCAGGGCAAAATTGACCGCGGCGTGGAAGGACGCTGTCGGGACCAGTTCCGAAACAGAAAGAAGGTATTTCGGGAGCTTTCCGGCATCCTGCCAAAGAGCAGGATCCTTGTCCCAAGCGTGGGCCATAATAACGATAAACCCCGTCATGGTGCAGATGATATGCGTATCAAGAAAGACGCCGAGGGCAGAAAGCAGTCCTTGTTCACAGGGATGATTGTCGTCTGCTGCGGCGGCACTCATGGTGATGGTCCCCTGGCCGGCTTCGTTTGACATGAGGCCGCGTTTGACGCCTTGAACGAGAACGGTACCGAAGGTTCCGCCAAAAATTGCCGCCGGCGTAAAGGCGCCTTCTAATACAGAACGAAAGAAATAGGGTACGCTGTCAAGGTTTACGGCAATGAGAATCAGTGTCGTTCCCACATAGATTACGGCCATGACAGGAACCATACGATCCGTTACTTTCGTGACTTTCCGGATGCCGCCAAAAGTCAGGATGGCCGTAAGCCCAATGACAATGGCTGCCGCCGCATAATAGAAGGTCGATTGCGTATCGATGGAGCTTTCTGTCACGATTTCGGCCATGGTGCCAAGGGAAGAGACAACATTATACCCTTGGGCGGGCAGGCAGCCCAAGGCGTAGAAAATATAAAGGCCTGAAAGGAAGATTCCTATCGCAGAGCTTCCATTAAGGAGGGCACTGCCGTAAAAAGGAAGACCACCGACAAATTCCCGTCCTTTCTGTTCCTTGAAAAGCTGAGCCAGTGTTCCTTCAACAAAAGCCGTAGCCATGCCAAAAAAGCCGGATACCCACATCCAAAAGATGGCCCCCGGCCCCCCAACAGAAATAGCCCCCGTCACGCCAAGGATGTTACCCGGACCAACGCGCATGGCAGAGCTCAGCATAAAGGCAGCAACAGGAGAAATACCCATATCGGCTTTATTATGCGCCATGAGGCGAATGGCGCGCGGCAGGCCTTTTACTTGGATAAAGCCAAGACGCAGGGTAAAGTAGATTCCGCTTCCCATCAGCAGCACGATAGCAAGGGAAAAAGAGCCCAAGATAGGCAAGGACTTATAGGCATGGAACATAGTCGGCACGTCCCAGAAAAAGTCACTGAGGGGGCCGACAAACTTAAGGACCGAATTGATCCACTGAAAAAGGTTCTCCATCTGCATCGCTCCCTTTTCTGCAACAAAATTGATAGAATTATTTTCAGATAGTTCCATTTTACAGCAAAATGGAGAATTTTTATAGATTTTTGATGTCGAATCCGTGAAATATGGTAAAATAGTAAGGCTTTGTAACAAGCAAATCAATTCACGTAAACAAAAAGGAGACAAAGATTTTATGGAACCCATTGACGTTGGCATATATTCCCTGCTCCCACCCCTCATTGCCATCACCCTTGCCCTCATCACAAAAGAAGTCATTTCTTCCCTCATGCTGGGGATCCTTTCCGGCGGCGTAATCTATTGTGCCTTTACGGGCGCCGGCTTCATGGATATGGTGGCCTTTCCCTTTGAGGTCATGGCAAAGACTGTCGGCACACCGGATAAATTTAACATCATCCTCTTTTTAGCCCTTCTGGGTGCCCTCGTCTGTGTCGTTACCAAAGCGGGCGGCTCCCAAGCGTATGGAGCCTGGGCCACGCAAAAAATCCGCAGCAAACGGTCCGCAGAACTTGCCACCAGTTTTCTCGGTGTGCTCATCTTCATCGATGACTATTTCAACTGCCTCACAGTCGGAACGGTTATGAAGCCAGTTACGGACAAGTACCATATTTCCCGTGCAAAATTAGCCTACATCATTGATACGACGGCCGCTCCGGTCTGCATCATCGCACCGGTTTCGAGCTGGGCTGCCGCCGTAGGCTCCACCCTTTTTGAAACAGGCTCTTTTACCAATGAACTGTCCGCATTCTTTGCCACTATTCCTTTCAATATGTACGCCATCCTGTCCATCCTCATGGTCCTCACCCTTTCCTTTACGGATCTTGAATTTGGTCCCATGGCGGACGCGGAATGGAAGGCAGAGACCCAAGGAGACCTGGGCGCTATTGACCAAAAGGTCAGCCCCACTGACAAAGGGAACCTTCCTAAAGGAACAGTCTGGGACCTCATCATCCCCATTGGAGGCCTCATCATCTTTACCATTCTTGCCATGATCTACAACGGCGGCTACTGGACCAAACCTATGACCATCCAAGAAGCCATCGGCAACTGCAACTCTTCAGCGGCCCTTGTTCTTGGCGGTTTTATGGCCCTTATCCTTGCCTTTATCATGTTTGTTCCTAGAAAGCTCCTGTCTTTCAAGGATTTCATGAGCAACATTGCAACTGGCATCAACACCATGGTACCCGCCTACATCATCCTGACCCTCGCTTGGACCATTGGAACGCTCTGTCAAAGCTATCTTGGCACAGGAAAATTCATCGGCATGCTCGTTGAGCAAAGCCATCTGCCTGTGGAACTGATTCCAGCCATCGTCTTTCTCGTATCCGCAGGATTGTCCTTTTCCATCGGAACGGCATGGGGTACTTTTGGGATCTTTATTCCCATTGTCGTCTTCATCTGCCAGGCTGCTCCCAGTGAGATCATGACCGTGACCTTGGCGGCCACCCTTGCGGGTTCCGTCTTCGGCGATCACTGCTCCCCGATTTCCGATACGACAATCCTGTCATCGTCCGGTGCAGGCTGCAACCACATGCAGCATGTCGCGACCCAGATTCCTTATGCAACGGTCGTTGCCATTTCCTGCTTCATCAGCTACATTGTTGCCGGCGTAACAGGCGGCAGCGCACCCCTGACACTTCTTACCGGTGTCGGCATGCTCTACCTACTGCTTTTTGTGCTCCATCGACGGGCAAAAAAACGGCACGCAAAATAAAAATGACCTGCTGTCCATATTGAGGCAGCAGGTTTTTTGTTACCATCTAAGCCGATTGGCAACGTTTACTAAAAAAAGCATGACCGGCACTTCCGTAAGGACCCCCACCGTCGTTGCAAGAGCCGCCGGGCTTGAAGTCCCGAAAAGGGCAATGGCAACAGCAACAGCCAGTTCGAAGAAATTTGACGCCCCAATCATGCCCGCCGGTGCAGCAATGGCAAAAGGCAGGTGCAGGAGCCGACAGGTGCCAAAACTGACAGTAAAGATGAAGAGGGTCTGCAGCACCAAGGGAAGCGCAATCAGGACGATATGGAACGGATTACGAAGGATAAGTTCCGCCTGAGAGGCAAAAATGATGACGAGCGTCAAGAGGAGCCCCACCATGGTCACATGGTCAAATCGCGGCAAAAAGACGGATTCAAAATAGGCTATGCCCTTTCGCCGCGTGACCATAAGGCGCGTCAGCGTGCCGACTACAAGGGGGATGAGGACAAAGAGAATGACGCTCAAAAAGAGGGTTCCGTAAGGCACCGCCACTTGGGAAACGCCCAAAAGAAAACGCACGATGGGGATAAATGCCACAAGAATAATGAGATCATTCGTAGCAACCTGCACCACTGTATAGGCGGGGTCCCCCTTTGTGAGCGTGCTCCAGACAAAAACCATGGCCGTGCAGGGCGCCGCCCCTAACAAAACGGCTCCGACAAGATACTGACGGGCAAGGTCCGTGCTGATCAAGGAGCGGAACAGGACCATCAGGAAAAAGGAGGCCACAAGATACATGGAAAAGGGCTTCACAAGCCAGTTGACAATCCACGTGACAAAAAGACCTTTAGGATTTTTTCCTACGCTGCGGATGCTCTCAAAATCCACCTTCATCATCATAGGAAAAATCATGATCCAAATAAGGACTGTAATGGGAAGAGAAATCCCGCTCACTGTAAGACCATTCAGCAAGGTAACAAGGCCCGACATAAAATGGCCTACAGCAATGCCTGCAGCCATGCATAAAAGGACCCAAAGGGTCAAATAGCGCTGAAAAAAACTGATACCCGATGCAGGTTCAAAGTTCAAGATGGATTCCTTCTTTCTGTTAGGATTCACAGGTACATTTCCCCTTTTTCTGCAAAAAGCAAATACAGTCTTTTTTGGGTGACAGGATATGATGGAGAACCCCTTCGAACTTTTCAAGGGTGTCACCACACAGGGCATAATAGGTATTTTTCCCTGACTTCCGGCTTGTGCAGATACCGCACGCAAGAAGTACCTTCATATCGTGGGACAAGGTGGGCTGGGTAACGGAAAAATAATCAAGCAGGTCGCAGGCACAGCGCTCGCCGCAGGAAAGCATATCGACAATGGCAAGGCGTTTGGGATCGGACAGGGCTTTCAAAAAGCGGGCCAAGTCTTGGTAGCTGTCATTCATTTGCAGCCTCCTACATATAGAATTTTTTCTATATGATTCTACAACCGCTTTTCTTTCCTGTCAACAGAAAAACAGGGAGATTTTATCAGCACCATCAAGTCCCCGTGGTATAATATGAAATAGCAGTGACATTTACTTGATAAGGACTGATCACTATGTTATCACTTGATTTTTTGCGCAGTGAAGGCGTCGAGGAAAGCCTCATCAAAGACCTTGAAGCCTATCGCGGCAAGTTTCCTGTAACAGAAGCGGATAAGGACCGTGTGCCCATGCCCCATTTTCCTTTTTTTGGCAAGGAAGTCTGGGAAGACGCCCTTTCTGCCCTCTTATGTGGGCAGAATTTGCTCCTTGTAGGCCCCAAGGCAACGGGCAAAAACGTTCTTGCTGAAAATCTGGCCCAAGTATTTTCCCGCCCCATGTGGAACATTTCCTTCCATATCAACATGGACGCATCAGCCATGCTGGGCACCGATACCTTTAAAAACGGGGAAGTCCAGTTCCGTCCCGGTCCGGTCTATGAATGCGCTACGAGGGGCGGCTTCGGCGTTTTTGACGAAATCAATATGGCCCGCAACGAAGCCATGGCAGTACTTCATTCCCTCCTCGACTACCGCCGCCGCATCGACATTCCGGGCTATCGCATGATTGAAGTCGACCCGGCGTGCCGCTTCATTGCCACCATGAACTACGGATACTCAGGCACGCGGGAAATGAACGAGGCCCTCATGAGCCGTTTTACGGTCATCCAGCTGCCGCCCATCAAGGAAAAGCCGCTGGCCCGTCTCTTACGGACAGAATTCCCGACCATGAAGGATACGGCCTGCGATGCCTTTGTGCAGATTTTCCTTGATTTGGAGAAAAAATGCAGTGAAGCGGAAATTTCCGATAAGGCCCTTGACCTGCGCGGTCTCCTTGACGCCCTCCATCTCATGAAACGAGGTCTTGAAGCTCACCGGGCCCTCAAAATGGGTATCATCAACAAATCCTTTGACGAATATGAGCCAGCCCTCATCCTCGATGTAATCAACCTCCACATTCCAGGATCCTATGGCAGACGTGATATTTTCAGTGACTAAGAAGGTTCACGATGGCAAAGAAAAGATATGACTACCGGCGGAGACGGGCTCTCAACATCGTCTGGGACGTATCCGGAGACTACACTTACGATCCGGATTTTCTTTCTTTTGTCCCTGACACGCACGAACCGAACCTCTACCTCAATGCCGTCATTGGCATTATTCGAAAATATTATGACATGAAGGTCCTGCAAGCACTTTTTGACGAGATGAAGACCGCCGCCCTTGCCGATCTATTCAGTGACCTTTTGTGGCTGGGGCTAGAAGGCTGCGCCTATGTCAAGGAACTCCCCCAGCGCCCTGTCCTTGCCTATCTTCGCAGGCAGCAGGCCCAAAACTATTTTAACGGGCCCCTTTCCATCCGTCATGGCGTGGCCCAAGAAATGCAAGCGGCCCGCTGGCATGAAGTTCTTGGTGAAAAAACCGGCCTTGTGGATCCTTGGGCCAAGGGGCTTTATGAAGGGCTGCGGTTTGACCCGTCATGGACAGCAGAAGAAATTTGCGACCATTTTCGCAAGCTGACAAAAAAGTACTTTGTTTCCCGCTTCCTTGTTCGAGAAAGCTTGGAAAAGGTCATCATCTCAAGCCCTGTAGCCGCCATCTTGAACTTTCTCGTGCCGCAGTTTAAGACGCGACATGAATCCATCCTGAACTTCCAGGTCGTGCGTCATGATGAGGAAGAAATCGTAAACGGCAAGAAGGAGCGTAATGGCCTCATGGCCCTGATTACCGGCCAAACTGCCGTAAAAAACCACGATTATATTGTCACCTGCTTTGGGGCCTCCCTTTACAGTGCCGATAAGGTCCTTGCGATTGAACGGCAATACTGCACCGGCCCCCATCGGGGCGCCCACCTGCATTTTACGCGGGGGCGCCTCGGGAGCAAAGGAGCAACGGGAGATGCTTCCCAGTGGCTTTTAAATGCCCGCAGACAGCGCGCCCGCAACATCACCTACTACAAAGAAAATAACGAAAAATATCGCAAGAGCATCACCCGTCTTACGGGGCAGCTGCGCACGGCGCTCCAGATGACGCGCATGAAGCTGCCCATTCCAGCAAAAAGCGGAGACCTTGTGCCAGGGCTCATCTGGCGGGGACTCTATTTGGACGACAACAGGGTCTTTTATGGTCAGGAAGATGTCTATACCCCAAACTTTACGGTTGACATTATGCTCGACGCCTCAGCGT
This sequence comes from Acidaminococcus sp. AM33-14BH, assembly GCF_003603525.1. Classification (NCBI taxonomy): domain Bacteria; kingdom Bacillati; phylum Bacillota; class Negativicutes; order Acidaminococcales; family Acidaminococcaceae; genus Acidaminococcus; species Acidaminococcus sp. AM33-14BH. The sequence continues at coordinate 98,503 of NZ_QTNG01000009.1, forward strand.
CGCGCGGCGAATACCAGCGGGTCATTGCAGCCCAGGCCTACGTCATTGCAGAGGCCCTGCGCGCCTGCGGCATTCCTTACCAAATTTATTCCTTCTGTACCCTCCGAGGCTATACAGTCATGACGCTCTACCAAAGCTATGAAGAAAAGAAAAAAAGCACGAGTGTTTTTAGCTATTGTGCCACGGGCTGGAACCGGGACGGTCTTGCCCTGCGCGGCGCCCGCGTCCTCATGGGGGACCTGACAGATGCCAAAAAAATCCTTGTCATGCTGACGGACGCGTCTCCGAATGATGACCATCCCCTTTATACTGGCAAAGGAGCCCTTAGCCAGCACGAATACCGGGACGAGCGGGCCGTTGATGACACGGCGGCCGAAGCCGCGTCCCTGCGCCGCGACGGCGTGCGCATCGTGGGCCTCATCAACGATGAAATTGCAGGCTCCATGGAAGATGCCCAAAAAATCTTTGGTAAGGACCTGGTGCGCGTAAAGACCCTTGACAAGATGGCAGAAAGCGTGGGGAAGGCCCTGTGCCACCAGATTTCGACTTTCTAAAGGGGCGCCTGACTTGACAATGTTATGTAAAAGGACTATGCTTACAAGGTAAACAGAATATTTGGGGAGCTTTTTGCTGAGAGGAAGTTCGACTTCGACCCACAACCTGATTTGGATAATGCCAACGTAGGGATGACGCAATTGACAGGCGGGGATCGAAAAGGTCCCCGCTATTTTGTTTGAAAAAATTCATAGGCTGAGACTGAACCAAAAGGTTCACGAAGGGGGGCACCACCTCGGGTGCCAACTTTCGTGGACCTTTTTTGCCGTTTCAGCAAAAAGGAGGAAGGAAGAAATGGAAATCATGGTAAATGGCAAGGCCTGCACCCTAAAAGAAGGCGCCACTGTTACGGACGCCTTGAAGGCCCTAGGTGCCGTACCTATCTACACGGCCGTAGAAGTGGACGGCAGACTTGTGCCAAAAGAAGATTGGGACGCCATGGCGCTCAAAAAGGACATGCGACTGGAGGTGGTGAGCTTTGTTGGCGGCGGCTGAAAAAACGGCAGTTCTCACCCCTTGGAATACATCGGATCCAGTGGCAGGCGCCATTTATAGCGCCCTTTGCGAGCGCCATGGGAAAAAGGTCCAGGAAAAACTGGACGCTGGCTTTGTCACCATCTGCGGTCTCGGTGGCCTTGGCTCCAATATCGCCGTGAGTCTTGCCCGCATCGGGGTAGGCCATCTGCGCCTTGTCGATTTTGATAACGTGGACTGGACAAACCTCAACCGCCAGTCTTATTTTGTGGAGCACGTGGGCGTCAAAAAAACGGACGCCCTCAAAGGATTCCTCATGAAGATCAATCCTTTCCTTACCTATGAAACCGTCACGGCCCGCGTCACCCCGAAAAACCTTGCATCCTGCGTCGGGGACGCGACCATCATCTGTGAAGCCTTTGATAAGGCGGACCAAAAGGCCATGCTGGCCCGTGAAGTGCGCTGCCAAAAACCGGACGCTTATCTTGTAAGCGGCTCCGGCATGGCGGGCTTTGGGAAAACAGGACTCATGAAGGTGCGGGAAGTGAGCCCCCTTTTTTATCTTTGCGGCGACAGTGTCTCGGCCCCTAAACCCGGTGCTGGACTCATGGCGCCCCGCGTTGCCATCTGCAGTGCCATGATGGCAAACGTCGTCACGTGGCTGCTGCTTGGAAAAAACGGCGCCTATTAAGCGCCGCACCTTTTAAAAGAATACGGAGGAATTTAGCATGAAAGAAAACGATACTTGGACCTTGGATGGACACACCTTTTCGTCCCGCTTTATTCTAGGGTCGGGAAAATTTTCCCTGCCCCTTATCGAAGCGGCCATCAAAGGGGCCGGTGCGGAAATGGTGACCCTTGCCCTGCGCCGCGTCAATACAGGCGGCAAGGCCAACATCATGGACTATATTTCCAAATCGGTGACAGTCCTTCCCAACACATCAGGTGCCCGAAACGCTGACGAAGCCGTACGCATCGCCCGTCTTTCCCGAGAAATCTGCCATACGCCCTTTATCAAGATCGAGATCATGAAGGATTCGCGTTACCTCCTTCCTGACAACGCAGAAACCATCAAGGCCACGGAGACTCTTGCAAAGGAGGATTTTGTCGTCATGCCCTATATGTTCCCGGACCTTACAGCGGCCCGCGCCATGAAAGATGCCGGCGCAAGCTGCATCATGCCCCTTGCCGCCCCCATTGGGTCCAATAAAGGCCTTGTCAATAAGGAATGGATTAACATCCTGCTTGATGAAATTGACCTTCCCATCATCGTTGATGCCGGCATCGGAAAGCCGTCCGAAGCCTGCGCCGCCATGGAAATGGGCGTAACAGCCATCATGGCCAATACGGCCATTGCCACAAGCGGAAACCTCGTCCAAATGGCAGAAGCCTTCCGCCTTGCCATTGAAGCGGGCCGCACAGCCTATCTTGCGGGGCTTGGCCGCGTCCTTCAAAAAGGGGCCGACCCCTCGAGTCCCTTGACGGGATTTTTGCGGGACGAAGACTAGGAGGCGATGACCATGACAGAAGAAAAGATCAACCCCACCATTGTGACGGAAGAAGCCAAAAAGACCATTGCCTCCTCTATCAAGGACCCCATGACCTACGAGCCCGGCATGGACCAGCTGCCATCCACCATGCTGGAAGATGTGGAGCGCCTCATGAAAGAATTTGAAGAGCAGACCTACTCGGCAAGTGACGTCAAAGCGGCCCTTAGAAATGACGTCCTTTCGCCCCATGATTTCGGAGCCCTCCTCTCGCCTGCGGCAAGGCCCTACCTTGAAGCCATGGCGCAAAAGGCCAAAGCCGTTAGGGACCGCTATTTCGGCAATAGTGTTGCTCTTTTTACGCCCCTATATCTAGCAAACTACTGCGAAAATTACTGCATCTACTGCGGCTTCAACTGCCACAACAAGATTCACCGGGCCCGTCTTGACCTTGCCCAGATGGAAGAAGAAATGAAGGCCATTGCCGCCACAGGTCTTGAGGAAATCCTCATGCTCACAGGCGAAAGCAGCCACATGTCCCCCGTTTCCTATATTGGAGAAGCGTGCAAGATGGCACGCCGCTACTTCCGCGTTGTCGGTCTTGAAATCTATCCCGTGAACCAAAAAGACTATGAATACCTGCACCAATGCGGCTGCGACTTTGTGACCGTTTTCCAGGAAACCTACGACCATGACCTTTATGGCAAGCTGCACCTTGCGGGCAATAAACGGGTCTTCCCCTACCGCTTCTATACGCAGGAACGGGCCCTTTTAGGCGGCATGCGCGGCGTTGGTCTCGGCGCGCTCCTGGGTCTTTCAGACTTTCGCCGCGACGCCTTTGCTACAGGCCTTCATGGCTACCTCCTTCAGCGCAAGTATCCCCATGCGGAAATCGCCTTTTCCTGCCCTCGCCTGCGCCCCATCAAGGGCAATACGACCATTTACCCCATGGGCGTCGGCGAAGCGGAACTCCTCCAGATTTGCTGTGCCTACCGTCTCTTGATGCCGAGTTCGGCCCTCACGGTCTCAACGCGTGAAGTGCCCCGCGTCAGGGATCACCTCATGCAGATTGCGGCCACAAAGATTTCCGCCGGCGTGAGCACGGGCATTGGTGCCCACAGCCACCAAAAAGAAGAAGGGGACGACCAGTTTGAGATTGCCGACCACCGCTCCGTAGACGCCGTCTTTAACGACCTTGTATCAGAAGGGATGCAGCCCGTCATGGCGGACGCGATTTTCCTATGAACGCGTCCTTTCCCTACGTCCTTGTGACGGACCGCACGATTTATCCCGAGCCCTTGATTCCTTATCTAAAAAAACGCATCCCTGACCTTTCACCATTCCCGTCGGCCCTCATCCTTCGCGAAAAAGATCTATCAAAAGAGGCGTACGAGGACCTATTTAAGGAAACGGCTCATCTCTGCAAAGCCTGGAAGCTTCCGCTCCTTGCGCATAATCATCCGGATCTGGCCCTTGATGATGCAATTGCTGGAGTTCATATGCCCTTACGCAGTTGGACTGCATGGTCAAAGATGCATCCTCAAGAAGCAGGATGCCTATTGGAAAAGGGCAAAACGAAGCTGCCCTATCCCCACGGCGTGGGAATTTCCATACACTTTCTAAGTGAAGTTGAAACAGCCCTTCAATCAGGAGCCTCCTACTTGATTGTAAGCCCCCTCTTTCCGACCTCCTGCAAACCCAACAATCTTCCCCTCGGATTAACGCCTCTCCCCAACTTCATACACTCTTCCCCCCTGCCTATCTATGTCTTAGGAGGCCTTTCCTGGCCCGATCCAAGGGCATCCCTTCTGGAGGCTCTTGGCGTCCGTGGAGCCGTGATTCGAAGTGCCATTGTTTAACAGGAATCCGTCCCAATGTTTCATTTTAATCCTCATTTTATGGTAAATACTCATTATTTTATTTACATTCAATAATAATTATCTTTTAAATTATTTTTTTCATTTATCTGTGGTATAATGAACGACATATACGATTTCATCAAATATTCACATTATTAAATAGAAAAGAGAGGAAGTAACATGAAACATCGCGGTTCTTTTCAATCTGCAGCAAGTGCGCTAGGCGTGCTGCTCTATGTGCTATCGTTATCACCGGCAGCATCAGCTGAAGTGCTTACCATAGGATCTGATCCGGAGATGACCTTTGCGGAAGATACAGTCTTCGAAAATGCTTCCAGCGAATCGACTCTTTCCATGGGGAGCGGGAACACATGGGATAATGATAGCTCGGAGCAAGTGACCATTACAAATGCGGACGGAAGCTTTGCTGTTAAGGGTCCGCGGGCTGGGATTTATGTGCCAAGCGGCAAGACGCTCACCATGAAAGCCCAGGAACTGACCCTTTCTTCCACCACCGACACTCAGCTCATCGATGATTCTAATTGGTTTTTCACCCCTCTCCAAGCAGCCGGCCTTTACGCGGAAGGGGGAAACGTGACTCTGGAAGGAGAAAAAGGGATTACCCTGCAAGGATTCAACCATGGCCTTTATGCGAGTGGACCCAGCGACAATAACGATACAGGATTTTTTCCCGATGCGAGCGATGATTCTGATGGCTTTTGGGAAAGCGAACTTCCTTATGACCCAACCAATCCGGATATGCCACCCAGTGGAATCAATACGGATGAACGCACCCAGATTACCCTTACAACAAAGGGCAGCAACACAATCACAGCCACGGCAGGCAATACTCTGCAGAATCAAAACCCTTACGGCATTTCAGGCATCCAGACCCTCCTCGGTGCTGATGTAACGCTTTCGGCAGGAAAAGACAATCTCATTTCTGTCAATTCAAACGATGCCTACAGCAGCGGCATCAGTGTCGGGACAATAGCAAGTGGGGGAGAAGCCGGCCCGGCCTTTGGGACCGTCACCCTCACAGCTGGTGGCAATAACCAAGTCACCGGAGCTACCTATGGCATCCGCGGGAGTGGCTATAGCAGCATCGATGTGACGGCGGAAGGCAGCCCTATCACATCTTACCTTGCCGGGAAAGTCATTCTTAAAGCAGAGGGCGACAATATCATTGATGCGAAACAGACGGCTGTCAACCTATGGAATGGCATGGAAGCCAGTCTATCCGCAAAAGGGACCAACGTCATCTCCGCTGAAAATAGCACAGGGGCCCAGCTGAGCACAGACGCCAAGCTGACCCTCACGGGAAGCACAAAAATTACAGCCCCTCTCTATGGCATCATGACGCGGAACGCGTCCCAAACAAGCGTTGATGCTCAGGGCGGCACCCTTACAATTGCGACGGGCACAGAGCCTATCATGGCTAAGATGACAGATGATGCCACAGGTGAGGAATTTGAGGCCGTGGTGGCGCGTCCTATTGCGGCGGCGTCCCTTACGGGCAGTCAGACAGAAATCAAGAATGCCTCCCTTTCCGTAAAAAGTAGTATTGCCTTCCTGGCAGCCCATGCCGTGGATACGTCCAATGTAGACCCAGGTGTGCCCGATCCCTTTCAGGAAGGAGATGCCAGTGGCTCCGGTCAGTCAGTTCCCGGATGGGACGGAACTGGAGATGATTCCACGGGCGGATTTCCTTCGTCTAGTGAAAATTTGTTTGTCGCAGAAAATGAGACGGCCTCCGAATCAGCTAAATCAAGCGATGGGAGCACCCTTTCTGTAACCTACGGAAAAGGGAGTTCTGTAGAGGGCAATCTTCTCGCCTACGACAAGGGCACCATCATGATGGCACCCACAGATGATGCAACCCTCACCCTTACGGGCAACTTGTATGCCTATGGAGAGGATGCCTCCGTTGGCAGCGACTTTGGAAATATAACACGGATTTTCCCGACGGACCCTGAGGCAGCCCTTCCGGGGGGGACAATTTCCCTTACGCTCAGTGACGGCTCCCTTTTTACGGGGCAAGCCGATACGGGGCTTCTAAATGAGCGCATCATGGCGGCCTCCATGTCAGAAGAAAGCCTCCTTTCAGGAGAAGATATCATTCATCCTCCCCTGCCGGGAATAGGAGCCATTGATCTCACCCTTGACGCCGGCAGTACATGGAACATGACGGAGGCTTCTGCCGTAACGACCCTTTCGGGCGACGGCGGGGCCGTGCAGTATCAAAGCGGTGGAGATTCCCTTGAAATCGGAACCCTTTCGGGGAGTCACACCTTTGCCATGGACCTTGATGCCGATGACGGCAGTCAAAGCGATATGCTCTACGTCGAGAACGGAACCAGTGATAAACAGACCCTCGCCATTAAAAACATCAGCACCTTGGATAAGGAGATGGAACCGGGTGACGCCGTTCGTTTTGCAACAGTAAAGAATCCGGGCTTTGGTTTTGGCAGCGGCACACTCGTCTCCGCCCTTTCTTCCGGCATTTATAACAACCTCTACAAGACGGAATACCGTTCCCTTTCGTCCGACGCCTTGAATACGGCTGCCTACAATAACGACCGAAACGGCGGTTCGACCTACTCTGTTTCTCAGGAAGTCGGTCCTCTAAATTTCGCAAAACCCGGTACGGAAAATGTGGAAGCCCTCTATAATGGGGACAGCGCCGTCAATATCTATGTCGTCAAGAGCCGCGAGCACAATGAAGGCGCAAAGACACCCTCCCGTCTAGCAGATCTTTCTTGGCGCTACCTCACCGACCTGGATACCTTTACCAATCGAAGCGGTCACACGCAGTACTTCACGCCGGACGCTCACGAAGGGGCTTGGATTCGTTTCCGTTACCGCAATCTTGGCATTGATGGGACGGGCGAACTTGACGGCAACACCTATGAACTTGGCTATACAACAGTCTTACGGAACCAGGAGCCTCATAAGCATCATTTGAGTACCTCTGTGGCCTGCACCAAAAATGAAGGTCACTTTGAAGGAACCAGCGGAAACCTAGGGCTTCGTGATACCGCCATCAGCGTTTATGATACCCATGTGTACACCCCGACAGAGCTCACCAGGAAAGCCGACTGGAAAAAAGGCACCTACAGTTACTGGGACAGCTATCTCAAATACCATTATGGCAAGGAAGACTACAGTGTCACTGATGCAATAACAGGCACAGGCTATGCAGCCGATTACACCAGACATTCAGTCAATCTTTCTACCGAATACGGGCGGGTCAACAAGCTCTCAAAAGACTGGAGCGTCGTTCCGCAAGCCCAGGTCCAGGTTTCTTACCTCGGAGGGGTTGATACCGTGGATTCCCAAGGGATTTCCCTCTCCGCGGACCACAGCTGGAGCCTCGTGGGGCGCCTCGGCTTTGACCTCGTAAAGCACCTTGACCCGAAACTTGACAGCAAATGCTATTTCAAGGCGTCCCTGCTCCACGAATTCCTCGATGGAGATGATGTAACAGCGGCATATGGCACCGACCGCTATATCACAACAAATGATCAAAAAGGAACCTGGGGCGTTATCGGCCTTGGCTACAGCGTCAAGACCGGAGATAAACAGTCCATGTACTTTGATATGGAACGCTACGTTGGTCATGACTTTCATCGCACCTACAGCCTGCGAGCTGGATTCAATTGGAAGTTCTGACCACTTCCTTACAAGAAATCTTTCGGTTCTATAATAAATGTTGGGGTGAGGAAATATTCTTTCCTCACCCCATTT